>CADCTN010000118.1 GCA_902805535.1 uncultured Blastococcus sp.
TTGCGGGAGCGAGCCGGAGGTCTTCGAGCAGGTCGCCGGCTGGGTCACCGAGAACAGCAACCGCGACCGGACGACGGCGTGGGTGTACTCGGTGGGCTGGACGCAGCACAGCGTCGGCGCGCAGTACATCCGCACCTGCTCGATCCTGCAGACGCTGCTCGGCAACATCGGTCGCCCGGGCGGCGGCATCATGGCGCTGCGCGGCCACGCCAGCATCCAGGGCTCGACCGACGTCCCGACGCTCTACAACCTGCTGCCCGGCTACCTGCCGATGCCGCACGCACTCCAGCACCAGAGCCTCGAGGAGTACGTGGCCGACGCCGCAGGCAAGGCCGGGTTCTGGGGCAACAAGCGGTCCTACATGGTCAGCCTGCTCAAGAGCTGGTGGGGCGAGCACGCGACCGCCGAGAACGACTTCGGCTTCGACTACCTGCCCAAGATCGACGGCGACCACAGCTCGTACCAGACGATCGCCGCGATGATCCGCGGCGAGGTCTCGGGCTATTTCCTCGTCGGCGAGAACCCGGGCGTCGGGCACCCCAACAGCCGGATGAACCGGTTCGGGCTGGCCAACCTCGACTGGCTGGTCGTGCGCGACCTGCAGATGATCGAGTCGGCGACCTTCTGGAAGGAGGGCCCGGAGCACGAGACGGGGGAGCTGTCCCCGGACTCGATCGGCACCGAGGTCTTCTTCATGCCGGCCGCCACCCACGTGGAGAAGGAAGGCACCTTCACCCAGACGCAGCGCGTCCTGCAGTGGCGGGAGAAGGCCGTCGAGCCGCCGGACGACGCCCGCAGCGACCTGTGGTTCTACTTCCACCTCGGGCGCATCCTGCGCGAGCGGCTCGAGGACTCGACCGATCCGCGGGACCGTCCCCTGCTCGAGCTCACCTGGGACTACCCGACGCACGGGGAGACGGCCGACCCGAGCGCGGACGCGGTTCTCCGCGAGATCAACGGCTTCGGTCCGGACGGCCTGCTCACCTCCTACCTGCAGATGAAGGACGACGGCTCGACGACGGGCGGCTGCTGGATCTACTGCGGCGTCTACGCCGACGGGGTGAACCAGGCCGCGCGCCGCAAGCCCGCGAAGGAGCAGGGCGCCGTCGCCTCCGAGTGGGGCTGGGCGTGGCCGCTCAACCGGCGGATGCTCTACAACCGCGCCTCGGCCGACCCCGACGGCAGGCCGTGGAGCGAGCGCAAGAAGTACGTCTGGTGGGACGAGGCCGCCGGCGAGTGGACCGGTCTCGACGTCCCCGATTTCGAGAAGACCAAGCGCCCGGACTACGTGCCGCCGGAGGGGGCGAAGGCGCAGGCCGCGCTGGCAGGGAACGACCCGTTCGTCATGCAGGGCGACGGCAAGGCGTGGCTGTTCGCGCCGGCGGGCGTCGTCGACGGCCCGTTGCCGACGCACTACGAGCCGGCCGAGTCGGTGGTCGAGAACGGGCTCTACAAGCAACAGGCGAACCCGACCCTCGAGATGATCGAGGGGCCCTGGAACCGCAGGAACCCGAGCCGCAGCGACGTCTTCCCGTTCCAGGTGACCACCTACCGGCTGACCGAGCACCACACGGCCGGGGCGATGAGCCGCACGCTGCCCTACCTGGCGGAGCTGCAGCCGGAGTTCTTCGTCGAGGTGAGCCCCGAGCTCGCGCGCATGCGGGGCCTGACGAACAACGAGTACGCGACGTTGGTGAGCACGCGGACCGCGGTGGAGGCGAAGGTGCTGGTGACCGAGAGGGTGCGGCCGATCAGGCTGCGCGACGGCACGGTCGTGCACCAGATCGGGATGCCGTACCACTGGTCCTACGCCGGCATCTCGACCGGGGACGCCGCCAACGACCTGCTGGGCATCGTGATGGACCCGAACACCCACATCCAGGAGTCGAAGGTGTCCTCCTGCGACATCGTGCCGGGTCGGCGGCCGCGCGGGCCGGAGCTCCTCGAGTTCGTCGAGGGCTACCGCCGCCGGGCCGGCGTGGACTCCGGCCGGGTGGGCGTCAACGGCCGGGATCCGGTCGCCGCCGAGGCCGGGGAGGGATCGACCCTCTGATGACCCGTCCCCACGAGAGGAGGCCGGCATGACGACCATCAGTTCGGCGAGCGCGGCCTTCACCGGCCGTGATCCAGGAAACCGGCTGTACGGGCCGGTGCCGGACGTGTCGGAGCAGGCCGGGTACGTCGAGGAGCACCCGAAGCGGGTCGGCTTCTTCACCGACACCTCGGTGTGCATCGGCTGCAAGGCGTGCGAGGTGGCGTGCAAGGAGTGGAACACGCTGCCGATGGACGACTCCCACGGGAAGCGGGACGCCATCGGCCTGTCCGGGATGTCCTACGACAACACCGGCATGCTCGGGGCGAACTCGTGGCGGCACGTGGCATTCATCGAGCAGAGCCGCGCGGTGGACCTGCCCATGCCGACCTTCGGGCGGCCCGGGAACGACCGGCAGGACAGCGGCCCCTCGCCGGCGGTCGCCGGGGACGACGTCAGCCTGGCCAACGCCCAGCAGAGCGTCCTGAACGCCGAGGCGCTGAGCGAGTTCGACCCGCAGACGGGGCAGACCGGGGCCGACAAGCAGATCCGGTGGCTGATGAGCTCCGACGTCTGCAAGCACTGCACGCACGCCGGCTGCCTCGACGTCTGCCCGACCGGGGCGCTGTTCCGCACCGAGTTCGGCACCGTCGTCGTCCAGAGCGACATCTGCAACGGCTGTGGCTATTGCGTGGCGGCGTGCCCGTACGGCGTCATCGACCAGCGCAAGGACGACGGCCGGGTCTTCAAGTGCACGATGTGCTACGACCGGTTGACCGACGGGCTGATGCCGGCGTGTGCGACCGCCTGCCCCACGCAGTCGATCCAGTTCGGCGACCTCGACGAGCTCCAGGCGCTCGCCGACGCCCGGCTGGCCACCCTGCAGGAGCAGGGCGTGGAGACGGCGCGGCTGTACGGGCGGGACGAGGACGACGGCGTCGGGGGAGCGGGGGCGTTCTTCCTGCTGCTCGACGAGCCGGAGGTCTACGGCCTGCCGCCGGACCCGATCGTGACCACCCGGGACCTGCCCGCCATGTGGAAGGCCGCGGGCAAGGCGGCCCTGATGATGATCGGGGTCGCCGCCACGGCGGTCCTGGGTTCCCGGAGGTGACATGACCGGCGGGATCACCAGCCCGGAGGCCGGCTGGCGGCAGGCCGACGGCGGGCCGTCCGTGCAGCGGACCGGCAAGCGACGTCGCCGGCGCGGTCGCGGCGGGCGCGGCGAGGTCGCGATGGTGGACGACGTCGAGTTCACCTCGTACTACGGACGGCAGATCGTCAAGACGCCGGTGTGGAAGTCACCGGACGTGCCGCTCTACCTTTTCCTGGGCGGGGCGGCGGGCTCGTCGTCGATCCTGGCCGCGGTGGCCGACCTGACCGACCGGCCGACGCTCACCCGGGTGGGCCGGTTGACCGCCGGCGGCGGGGCGATCCTGTCCGTGGTCGCGCTGGTGCACGACCTGGGCCGGCCGGAGCGGTTCCTGCACATGCTGCGGGTGTTCAAGCCGACGTCGCCGCTGTCGGTGGGGACCTACATCCTGTCGCCGTTCGGTGCGGCGGCCGGGGCGACCGCCGCGGTGGAGCTGCTGGGGTGGTTCCCGCGGCTCAAGCGGTTCGGGGGAGTGGTGGCCGCGATCTTCGGCGGACCGCTGGCCACCTACACCGGCGTGCTGCTGGCCAACACGGCCGTGCCGTCGTGGCATGCCGCGCACACGCAGCTGCCGTACGTCTTCGGCGGGTCTGCCATGGCCGCAGGCGGAGGCATCTCGATGGCCTTCACCCCGGTGGACGAGGCCGGCCCGGCCCGGAAGATGGCGGTGGCGGGCGCGGCGATCGAGCTGGCCGCGATGCACGAGGTGGAGAACGACCACGGCCTCCTCAGCGAGCCGTTCCACGAGGGCCGGCCGGGGGCGTTCATGCGGGCGGCGAAAGCGTGCACCGCTGCGGGCGCCGGGCTCACGGTGCTGGCCGGGCGGAACCGGTGGGGAGCCGTTGCGTCAGGAACGCTTCTGGCGGCCGGGTCCTTGCTGACGCGCTTCGGCGTCTTCGAGGCGGGGATCGCCAGCACCAAGGACCCGAAGTACGTCGTCGTCCCCCAGCGCGAGCGCCTCGCGGCTCGCGGGAACGGCCACGTCTCGACCGTCACCCGGTGAGCCGGCCCGGTCCTGCCGGGCGGCGGATCAGTCCCCGCCGACGATCTCGACCCTGACGCCGAGGCTGGTGTAGGTGCCCAGGGCGCGAGCGTCCCGGGTGGCCAGTGGAACGTCCGCCGCCCGCGCAGCCAGCGCCACCAGTGCGTCGTACACGGCGCCACCGGCGATCGCCAGGGGTGCGAGCACCCGCGGGAGCGCGGTCACCTCGGTGGCGGGAACGGGAAGCACGGTGTCGAAGTTGGTCTCCAGCAGCCGAGCGGCATCGTCTGCAGTCACTCGAGCATCGCCGGGTAGCCGGGTCAGCACCGAGTACGTCTCGGCCAGTGAGTGGGCGGTGAGGATCGGAGTCCGCCCGGCGGCATGGCGTCGGACGGCGGCGTGCGCGGTGTGCGACCGGAGCAGCAGGGGAACGGCGGCGCTGGTGTCGAAGGCCAGGCGGGTCAACGGCGGCCGGAGTCCAGCAGCCCGAACACGTCCTCGTCGGTGACCGGTGTCGCGGAGTCGGCCACCAGGGAGCCGTCGACCTCGACCAGCCGCGCCGTGCGCCCGGCAGGCAGGAGGTGCAGGCCGGCTCCGTACCGGCTCACGTCGACGGTCGAGCCAGGCGTCAGCCCGAGAGCTTCTCGAAGAGCCTTGGGAATGACGATCCGGCCCAGACTGTCGATGGTGGTCCTCACTGGATGAACGCTACCAGCCGAAATCCATGCCCAAGAGCGCCCTGATGCCGAGGACCTACGCGCGCGACGGGTGCGCGGGCAGCTCCGCACGGGGGGACGTCGGGGGTCGCCATCCCATGGTGTCGCGCCGTGGTGACGATGCCCGTTCCGGCCGGCCGGCCGGAACGGGCTCTTGGGCTGCGGTGCCGCGGGTCGGCAGCAGATGGGCCGGGTCCACCTCGATCGAGCGGAACGTGCCGTGGTCCAGGGCCGGGGCGAGGTCAGGACGGGCCGCGTACACCTCCGCCTCTGCCGTCCGCACGACGAAGACGCACGGTGTGCTGGCGGGGGAGCCCAGGTAGGGCTGGGAGGTGGCTCCGGTCATCGGGTGCCAGGGCAGGCCTATCGCGCGCACCAGCCGGCGCACCCGGTCGTCGAGGATGGTGACCAGGCCGGGCACGGCGCAGTTGCGGGCGTACCGCCAGATGCCGTGGCACAGGGCGAGGGTGAGTTCGGCCCCCGCTGCTCCGGCGCGGTGCCGGGGGTCCACCGCCAGGGTCGCTACGTCCCAGACCGTCGGGCCGGCGAGGTCGACCTCTGCCAGGCTGTCCGCCACGGACAGGTGCCACGGATCGCCCGCCACGTCGACCAAGGTCTTCACCGGGCTCGCGCCGGCGGTGATCAGTCGCGCGGAGCCCAGGGCGTCACCGCTCTGGTCGTCGATCACCGCGACGAAACGTGACCGCGCCTCGTACGCGCCGTACTCCTGCTCCAAGAGCTCCGGCGTGTTGCCGAACGCCTGCAGGAAGACCCGGGCCTCGACCTGTCGTGCGGCGTCCCGCTCCGCAGGCGAGTGCGCCACGAGTAGCCGGAGGGTCATGTCAGAAGGACTTCGCGACGACGGTGCCGGCGGCGAAGAAGTCGGCGGTGAATGCGACGGCGACGTCCGGGTCGAACGCCTTGCACGTGTACAGATCCACCGAGAAGAACAGCCGCGGCTGCTCCCAGGCGTAGAAGTGCGCGCCCGACGTCTCCCAGTGGATCCAGCCGGCCCAGCCGTACAGGTCGGAGCGGTGCGTCACCGGCTCCATGAGCTGCACCATGTCCACCTCGCGGGACAGCGCCGAGAGGTACGCCCGGATCTGCGCGTCGTCCACCGGCCGGGCCGGGATGCCTTCGATCACCAGTCGCTGCCGGACGATCTCCGGGGCGAGGTCCCGCCAGGCGGCGGCGCCGGGTCGCAGCAGTTCCCGGGCGTGCGGAGACGACGTCACGAACCCATAGTCCCTACTCGACAGCGCATCGTGCTGACCCACATCGGCGTGTCGTGCCGCCGAGGCGACTTCCCGCCTGCCTTCCCGGCAGGTCAGTCGCGGATCGGGACCTGGCTGAACTGGGAGATCAGCGCTCCGTCGATGAGCCCGGAGTCCGAGGCCGCCAGCCAGCGCAGGAAGTCGTCGACCGGCATGGGGTGGGCGATGGCGTAGCCCTGGGCGACGTCGCATCCCAGGCGGGCGAGCGTGGCGCTCGTCGCCAGGGTCTCTACTCCTTCGGCCACCAGGCTCAGGCCGAGGGCGTGGGCGAGCGCGACGGTGCTCGCGACGATGGCCGCCGCCCGGGGGTCGCGGTCGACGTCGGCGGTCAGGCTGCGATCGAGCTTGAGCTCGTCCGCGGGCAGGTGCCGCAGGTAGGCCAGCGAGCTGTACCCGGTGCCGTAGTCGTCGATCGACGTGCGGACGCCGGACCGCCGCAGGTCGGCGAGCACCATGCGGCCGCGCTCCGGGTCGGCCATGAGGGTGTCCTCGACCAGCTCCAGCGTGAGTGCCCGCGCGGGGAGACCATGCCGGTGCAGTGCGGCGGCGACCTTGCCGGCCAGGTCGAGGTCGGTGACGTTGACCGCTGACAGATTCACCGACACCGGCACCGCTCGCTCGGGCCACCAGCGGGCGGCCGCCGCGAGCGCCAGTTCCAGCACCCGATCGGTCAGCGGGCGCAGGAGCCCTGCCTGCTCGGCCGCCGGCAGCAGGTGGATGGGCGAGAGCAGACCCCGGGTGGGGTGGTTCCACCGGACGAGGGCCTCGGCGCCCACGATCCGGCCGTCGCGCAGGTCCATCTGGGGCTGGAGGTAGACGACGAGTTCGTCCCGGTCGAGGGCGGTCCGCAACTCCTCCATGGTCCGCAGTCGGTCGCTCCCCGCGGTGCCCGTGACAGGGTCCGGCACATAGACGTGCACGCGCTCGCGGGCGCGCTTGGCGATGTACATGGCGACGTCGGCGCAGTGCAGCAGTTCCTGGACGGTCGTTGCCGGTGCGGGGGTGGTCGCGATGCCGATGCTCACGCCGACGTGCAGCCGGACGTCGTCCACCGTGAACGGTGCGTGCAGCAGGTCGCTGAGCCGGTGGGAGAGCGCGCGCGCCTCGTCGGGCTCCGCGCCCGGCATCAGGACGGCGAACTCGTCGCCGCCGAGGCGGGCCAGGACGTCGTCGGAACGCAGGGAGCTCCTCAACCGCGGGCCGACCTGGCGCAGCAGGTCGTCACCCGCGGAGTGGCCGAGGCTGTCGTTGACCTCCTTGAAGCCGTCGAGGTCGAGCAGCAGGAGGGCGGCGGGCCGCTGCGGGGTGGCAGTGGCGACGACGCGCTGAGCCTGCTCGAGCAGCGCGCGGCGGTTGGCGAGCCCGGTGAGCTCGTCGGTCCGCGACTCCAGCTTGACCTGGTTGTACCCACGGACCTCGCGGAAGGTCACGGCGATGCGGACGATTCCGGCCAGCACGCACCCGATGGCCAGCCAGCCGGCGAGGCGGGGCACGGGCTCGGACCACCCCGGGCTCAGCACCACCAGGCTGGCCACCAGGCAGGCGAGCGGCACGGCCAGCAGCCGCCAGCCGAGGCGGGAGCCGGTCGCGGCGACCGGAGCCGGTCGTTCGACCGCGCCCTCCGCGGACGCGGCGGCCAGGACGACCGCGGTCAGCCAGCCGAGTTCGAGTAGGCCGCCGGCGGAGTAACTGCCCTGCACCTTGAGGGCGAAGAGGAGGAGGTCGGAGACGCAGATGAGGGCGAGCCCCGCGCCGAGCAGCACGAAGGTGCGGTCGAGGCGCACGCCGAGGATGCCGCCGACGGCCATGACCATGGCGATCAACAGGACCGCCGTGATCGGTGCCACGAGGTCGACGGCTGCCACCGGCGCCTCGCCGGGGTCGGTACGGAGATAGGGGCCCAGCACGAAGGCGACCCCGGCGGACAAGCTGCCCAAGGCGGCCACGATGCCGTCGAGGCTCATGCTGGGGTGGAAGCGCGGAACCCGGGCGCGGATCAGCAGGACGACGGGCACGTACATGACCAGGTAGGCCGCCAGCATGACGACCTGTGAGAGCGCAGACGACGGTTCGTTGCCCTGGGGACCGGCGGAGAGCACGCGCAGCGCATTGCCGACCGCGCCCAGGACCAGCGCGAGGGCGAGCGCGGCCCAGGCGAACCGTTCCGTCCGCACCCGTCGCGTGGCGACCACGCACGCCGCCGCGGCGGCGAGGTAGGGAAGGTTGTAGAGGACGACGTCGTACGTCCGGTCCCATGCCGCGCCGGCCGGGCGCTGCCCGATCCCGGTGGCGAACAGCGCGACCAGGCCGATCGTCAGGAACAGGGGGCGGCCGGGCCGCCGGTGCGGGGCCGCCTCCTGATCTCGCTGGTCCATGCCTGGGACAACGGCCGCGGAGCGGGCCGAGTGGACCGGTTCAGGCCCGGCATCACCCGGAGGGGGGAGTCGTGCGGTGTGGACGACGACGTGCGCGATCCGATCGGTCAGGTGCCACGAGGAGGCCGGCGAGACGATCGCTGAGCCGCTCCATGCCGGTGGTCCGCCGCATGCTGACCTGCGGGGAACGGGACGGGCGTGACCAGTGAGCCGCCGGGTGCGGGCCCGGCTGATCAGTAGGGCGCGGCGGTCGTCGGTTCACTCGATCGCGCGAGAGTGTGACTGCGTGGTCACAGTCTCGGCTCCGGCAGCCGATACAGAACAGGTGTGGGTGACGTGGGTTCTGGCCGGCCTGGCCGCGTGGCTGGTCCTGGCGTTCGTGGTCGCGGTCGTCATCGGCAGGAGCATCCGGCTGGCTGATCGAAGGGCGCCGCGTGCCGCCACCGCTGCCGTCCTGACTCCCCCGGACTTGGCGCCTGCTCGCGGGGTCGCGCCGTCACGGGTGCGTCGTCGCGCGATCCCGGTGCCACCGATCGGCATGGCGCTGTTCGCGATCGGTGTGAGCCTGGAGACCGTCGGCTTCGCCGTCCGCTTGGCCGGCGCCCAGGGTCCTACGGCGCGGCTGTTCTCGATGGACGCGCCGTGGTCCCTGCCCCGCCTCTTCATCGCCGCCCTGTTCGCCGCCGCCGCCCTGGGAGCCGTCGCCGGTGCCGGCCGCATCCCGGGCCGCCGCACGTGGTGGCTGGCGGTGGCGCTGGTTGCCGGCACCATCGCCGCGGTGAAGGCCGGGAGCACGGTGCACGCGGTCGCCCTCACCTCGCTCGAGGCGCAGCTCGGGTCGATCGGAGCACTGGCGGTCAGCGTCATCGTCGCTGCTGCGGTCGTCGGGGGGCTGTGGTTCCTGAGCCGCGCCGAACGCCGTGACCGCCGCCGGATCCTGGGCGTGCTCTCGCTCTACGCCGTCGCCTCGGTCGGCCTCTCGGCGCTCTCGTCGGTGGCAGCGGGCGCCTACGGAGGGGCCAGCACGCTGGCCACGACGGCGACGTTCCTCGAGGAGTCGGGAGAGACGCTGGGTGGCGTCTCCTTCCTGGTCGCCGTCCTCGTCGGTGTCGCGCCGAGTGTCGTGCTCCCCGCTGCCTGGGCACTGCGGCGCTCCGCTGACGCGCACACCCTCGAGCTTCCCGAGCAGCTGCCCGGCCGGTCGGCCGAGGGTCACGCGCGAGGCTGAGCCCGGCTCAGCGGGGCACGTCGGGGAGCGACTCCCCCTCGAACTCGGCCGCGTTCTGGGCGAGTGAGTCCCCGCGCAGGTAGGTCCACATCCGCTCGCACGCGACGATGTCGAGGTACACGACGCTCGCCGGCCCCTCCATGCCCGTGCCCAGCACCGGCGCGGTGAAGAAGTCGATGCTCTCGGGCCGCACGCCGCGGAGCGAGTAGGCCAGTGCCAGGAGGTCGGTGTTGCCCAAGGTGTCGTCGATGGTCACCGCGCTCGTCACCGCGAGCAGCGCGGCGTCGAGGCGGCCGGGATCGGTGAAGGTGTTGGAGCTGAACAGCCCGGCGAACACGGACTGCAGGTACTGCTGCTGACGCCGGACCCGGTCGAAGTCGCCGCCCGGCAGGCCGTACCGCTGGCCCAGGTACCAGCGCGCCTGGTCACCGTCGAGGTGGTTGGGGCCGGCGGGAAAGGTGTACGGGCCGTTGCTCGTCGTCTCGGCGACGACGACGTCCACCCCGCCGAGGTCGTCGGTCACCTGGATCAGCCCGTCGAAGTCGATCGCCACGTAGTGGTCGATGCGCACCTGCGTCAACTGCTCCACGGTCTGGATCAGCAGCGTCGGACCGCCGAACGCATAGCTGGCATTGATCTTGTTCTTGCCGCGCCCGGGGATGTCGACCCAGGAGTCGCGGGGAATGGAGACCAGCTGGGCGTGCTGCCGGTCGGCGGAGAAGCGGGCCAGCATGATCGCGTCGGACCGGCCGTCGGGCGTCTCGCCGGGCTCCAGCTCCGCGCGGGTGTCGGACCCGACGAGCAGGAACGTCACCGGCTCGGCGGCCGCCGCCTGCTCGGGAGTCGCCGGCGCGGGGCGGGTTTCCTCCGCCAGGCCGTCGAAGACGTCGGCGACCCGCTCGATGTTGCCGGCGTAGCGGTCGGTCAGGAACCACAGCCCGCCTGCACCGACAAGGGCCAGCACCAGCGCCAGGATGCCGAGGCTGATCAGCACCCGGCGCATCGTCCGGCGCGGCGTCTCGTCGCCGTGCTGCTCCTCGGTGCCGTCCCCACCCAGGCGGTCCCCGGCCTCCGCCTCGTCGTCATGAGCACGCAGGGAATCGCTCGAGCGAGGCGCGTGCGCGCTCCGGCCCGAACCGGTCGGCTCGTCGATGCTCATAGGACCCCCGTCCGCTTGCGGATGAGATGCACGTTACGGGCGGTCGCGGCCAGGGACATGCTCCACTCATTCATCCGGGTGAGCCCACCACCGGGGGAGGCGCACAAAGGACTTGGAGGGAGCTCGTCGATGCGCTGGACGGCGCGTCCGATGGGCATGCACCGAAGTCGCGCCGGCAACACCGGAGTCCGACGCCCAGGATCACGATCGAACAGCTCCCCTCGGGATCGGTGGCCGCAACTCCTCGTGACGGACGGGCACGACGAGCTGGGGAGAGGGGACGTCCTCGGCGCGGCCGGTGCCGTATGCAGGACCCGCGCTGTGTCAGTCGGTCGTGGAACCGAGTGAACCCACGCAGTCGCCGTCGGACTCGTAGTCGAGCCGCCCAGCACACGAAGCGCCGTACCACTCGTACACGTCGCCCACCGGCGAGGCGAAGAAGAGCGCATCACAGGCCGCCATGTCGCCGTCATAACAGTTCCGGGCGTCCGCGTCCGCCGCCGCGACGTACAGGGGGCCTCCTTCGGCCGGCGGCAGAAGGGGCTCGCCACCCTGGTAGAAGTCCCGCCCCCAGTCGCTGTTCCCGCGGTACTCCCCGCCCCCGCCGCTACCCAGGGCGCCGGGGATGGTGATCGTCCGCGTGGTCAGCACCACGAGGACGGACACGAGCGCGAGCGTGCCGATCGGGAGCAGGACGGCGAGGAGGGAGCCGCGTGCCCGCCGCGAGACCGACGCGGGAATCCACCGTCCCTCCTGGCTGGACCACAGCTGCGCATTCCGTGCTGCGCTCTCGGCCCGCAACCAGCCGGTGACCGATGGAAGGACGGCCAGGCAGATCCGGAGAGCCGGCAGACCCACGATCGCGGCAAACGCCAGCAGGACGGTGATCAAGCCCAGATCGAAGAGGCTCTGGAACTCGGCCGGAATCGGCACCTGCTCCGTGTCGGACCAGGTCACGACGAGGTATGCGGCTCCGCCCAGGACAAGGGCCAGCTCGACGCCGCTGGCCACCAGCAGGAGCACCCTCCCCCGGCCACGGATCAGGGAGATCCCGCCGAGCAGCAGCATCGCCGCGACGGCGCAGCCCAGCAGCAGGCCGCCGATGAGTCGTGCCTTTGCCGCCGCTTCATCGGGTCCGCCCACGACCGACAGCGCGGTGACCAGCCACACCGCGCCCAACAGCCACAGGGCCGCGGCGTGGAACCCCAGCACCGCCGCTGCGACCGCGACGGCGGGTCGCCGCGGCAGCGGCGCGGCCGGCGAGGACGGACCCGTGGCTCCAGGGGGCACGCCGACGGGCCCCGCCTGCGGCCAGCCCGCCGGCTCGTACGGCTCGGGGGGACTGTGGGTCTCGCCGTCCCGCTGCCGACCGTTCGTGTCGTTCACGTTCGTGGCAATTCCGTTCGTCGAGGAGGGTGAGGAGCCGCCGTCCGGCGCCCAGCCTGGGTGTCGCAGCCTGCCAGATCAACGGCTCGACGCTGGAATCACCCGGTCAGTTGAGCGCGGTGCCGAGCTGGGTGAGGCAGGCGCCTTCGACGCCGTGCTCGATCCGGCCGCCACAGGTGGAGCCGTACGTCTCGTAGGCATCTCCGACGGAGCTCTCCCAGAACAGGTCGTCGCACGCTGCCATCGAGCCGGCGAAGCAGGCTTCCGCGTCCGGGGCGAACTCGGTCGACCACTCGGGATTGGCAGAGTTGGGGGGAGGGACGGCCGCCCGGCTCGGGACGGATCCGACGCCGGCGGTGGAGTCGCCGGCACCCCTTGGAGCCGCCGTCGCGACGACGGCTGCCGTGGCCACGGCCAGTATGCCGAGCGGAGCGACGACGGCACAGACGCCCCGGCCGGGTCGGCGGCGTGGCATCGTGCGCCCGGCCGACGGCGACCACACGGTCCCGCCGTCACACGTCGATCGAGTCGCCGACCCCGTCGTGAGCCAGCTGTCCACCGAAGGGCGGTGGGCCAGCAGCACCGTCGTGACGGCCGCGGTGATCACGCCGGCGGCCTGCAGGTGAACGGCGAGGCCCAGCTCTTCTCCGCTGAACCCGACCGTGCGATCGAGGACGAAGGCGACCCAGGCGGTGCCGAACAAGGCGATCTGCGCCCATGCCGAGCCGAGGAGGGTCCCGCGCCCGGTCCCGCGGAACAGGGACAGCGCGCCCAGCATGCCGAATGCCGCGAAGGCGCATGTCAGCACGACGCCCGAGGCCAGCGCCCATCGGCCGGTCGCCGGGTCGATGCCGAGGGAGAGGGTGCGGGCGAGGATCAGGACGACAGTGCCGGTCAGCAACCCGGCGGAGACGAACGCGAGAGCCGCCGCGGCTGACGCAGCTCCGGGGCGTCGCGCTGATGTGGCCTTCGGCTGCCCGGTGGGCCACTCGCCGGTCGACGCAGATGACCAGCCTCGGGAGGAGGGTGTCCGACTGTCGTACGCAGCCGCCATGAAGCCCCTGCTCCCTCACCCAGGACGGCGTCTGTCGCCGTCGGACAGGTGATCATCGGCAGATCGGGGCCGGCGATCAAGTCCACCTGGGCGACATCTTGCGAGCCGGCGGAGTCCGTCGATCAGGACGAGGTGCACTCGATGTTGCTGAGGCCGCTCCCGGCGCCGTCGGCACGGTTGTCACAGTCGACCTGCGTGGTGTCTCGGATTCCCTTCGGGCCGGCGACGTTGACCCCGTAACCGTCGCCGTCGATGACCGCGGTGTTGCCGGAGAAGACGTTGTTCCGACCCCAGCCGTCCGCAACCTCGTGCACCTGGAAGCCGTCCATCGGCGTGGCCACGCCGGTGTTCTTCTCGATGATCCAGTCGTTGCCCTTGACGTCGACCCAGGAGTCGGACTCCACCATCGCGGAGCCGTCGAAGGTGTTCCCGCGCAGCGTGCCGCCGCTGGTGCCTTCTTTGATGTCCACCGGCTCGGCGGTCGTGCCCGAGATGTCGTTGCCTTCGACCACGTTGCGGTCGCTGCGGTCGGGTCGGCAGTCGCTGATCTGGCACCAGTTGCTCTCCGCGGTGCCCACGTAGATGCCTTCGCCGTACTTCGGCTTGCGCAGGCCGGTATCCCTGACGGTGTTGCCCATGACGACGTTGTCGGTGCTGTCGAGGCGGAGGTGGATCGCCTCGTCGCCCATCGAGGTCACCAGGAGTCCCTCGAGACGGTTTCCGACGCCGGCGTCGACCATGACGCCCTTCTGCCCACCGGTGACGGTCAGTCCGGTCACCTGCCAGAACGCAGCCCCGCTGAGGTGGAGGGTGTAATCGCCGTCGATGTCCCCACCGTCGAGGATCGCATTCCGGTTGCCGCACAGCCGGATCGGCGCATCGGCCGTGGCGATCGCGGAGGCCGCGAAGTTGCCCTCGTACCGCCCGTCGGCCAGCCGGATCACCTGCCCCGCCTGGGCTTCGTCCAGCGCCTGCTGCAACTCCTGGACGTCGTCGACGTCGATCAGCTGCCCGCCCTCACACGCGGCCGGGGGCGGCGGCGGCGGCGGTGCAGGCGTTCCACCTGCCGGAGGTGTCGGCGCGGGCGGAGTCGTGACGGGCGACGCCGCATCGTCGCCACCGCCGGAGGTCGACGTGCAGCCGGTCAGCGCGAGGAGCCCCGACAGGGCCAGGACGGTGAGGGTCGGAACCGATCGGCGCATCCGCCCACGGTAGGCGGTCCCGTCGTCGGTGCCGGTCGACACCCGGGCGGGGTTCAGGCCCGCCCTCCGGAGACCCGTCGTCCGACCTCGATGCGAGCCGGGGGCTGCCACTCTCGCCGGATGTCGTCCCGGTAGGGCTTGCTGCCGGGGGCGTGCGGAGTGCGGCGGGCGCGAGCGGCGAGGACCAGGGGCACACCCAGCAGGAGGAGCCAGAGCAACAGCATCGGGTGGTTCGGGATGAACGTCGACCAGTACACCCAGTTGTCGCGGTCCTGCGTCCAGCCCTCCTCGTCGTTCCCGGAGAGCTCCACCGAGACGCCCTCGTCCACCCGGAAGACGTCGAGGCCGCTGGGGCCGCGGCCGCCGATCGTGTTGCCCTCGACCGAGGTGTCAGCGGCAGCGCCCACCACGGAGATGGCGTGTGCGGTCGCCTCGCGGACGGTGTTGTCGGCGACCTCGGCGGCTGCATCCCGGACGCGGATGGCCGTCTCGCTGCCCGACAGCTTGTTCCCGATGATCGCGGCGGAGCCGCCGCTGACCGAGATGCCGAATCGTCGGTTGCCGGCCACCGTGGTGTTCTCGATCTTCGTCGGCGCGGCGGTGTCGACGAGCACGATGCCGTCGGTGTTCTCGGCCACCCGCGTGTCACTGATCCTGACGTCGTCGCTGTCGACCAGCCGGGCCCCTGCCTTGCCGTTCCCCCGCAGGACGGCACCGGTGATGCGCACCTCACCGTAGGCACGGAGCGAAGCCCCACCGGCGGACTGCCCGTCCGACAGGGGGGTGCCGCTGAAGAACACCCCGTAGGCGGCGTTCTTCTCGGCCGTCACCTCCGTGTAGGTGACCGACTCCGAGCCCTGGTCGGCCGAGAACCCGTGGCGCCCGTTGCCGCGGGCCGTGGCGTTCTCGATCGCCGTCTCGGCCGTGCTGCGGTGCAGGGAGAGCCCGTCGACGGCGTTGCCGGAGAAATCGGAGTTCCGGACGATCAGTCCTTCGCCCTGCGAGGCGAAAGCGCCGTAGTGGCTCTTGCGGAAGGTGGAGCCGATGATCTGGCCGGTCGCCTCGGTGCTGGAACTACCGGTCCACGCCACGCCACTGGTCCGGCCGGCCCAGAAGCCGAGACCGCTGACGTCGGCGTACCTGACGTCCATGTCGCCGCTGACGCTGCGGACGTAGGCCCGTCCGTCGACCGTGTCGACGTCGGGACCCCGCTCGTCGGTGCTCCAGCTGCTCACGGTCAGGGGCCGGCCGTCAGTTCCCGACAGCACGAGATCGGCCTTCCAGGCCACGAGGGAGACGAACCCGGACGGTTGACTGCGCAGGTGCAACGTGGCTCCGGGCGCATCGACGACGAGCCGGGCGCCGGGCGCCACGAAGACGTTCTTGGTCAGCAGCACCGACTGGTCGGCCTGCACCTCGGCGGCACCGAAGGCGATCAGGTCGTCCAGGCCGTAGCCGAGTCCGCCGTTGGTCAGCACGAGCGTCTGCGTGCCGCCCAGGTCCTGGATGTAAGGGCCCGATCCCGGCCGCACCGACGCCACCAGGGTGAGCAGCCGTTGGTCCTCCTCCGCCAGGATCGCGCTCTGCCGCTCGGCGTGCAGGCGGGACACCTCGGTCGTCGCGGCGGCGGGAACGGTCCGGGTCTCCTGCCGCCCGTCGTCGTGCCGGGAGAGACTCCAGAGGGAGACGGACCCGAGCGCCACGAGAACCAGCGCCACGACCGCGATCAGCCGCGGAACGGTCATGATGCGGCTCATGCCGACACCGCCGTCGCGGGCGTGGCGGCAGTCGTGTCCAGGCTGGCCTCGTCCTGTCCCTCACCGCCGGTGAGGTCGGCGTGCCGGGTGAGCCAGCCCTGCTTGTTCATCGTCACGAGCGCGAAGGCCTTGATCGGCAGGGCCACCAGTGCGATCACCAGAGCCACGAGCGGGAGGATGAGCAGATCGGAGGGCCGACGACGCAGATGGCTGTAGCTCCGGATCGCTCGGCCGAGGAACACCCACGTCAGCGAGAGCGCCAGTGCCTGCCAGCCCCGGTCGCTGAAGCCGGAGGCGACGACGTAGTAGACGGCGGCGAACATGGTCACCGGCGTGAAGAGGATCTGCAGCACCGTGATCTGGCTGACCAGCGGCACGCGCCACAGCCAGCCCTTCCACGCCGCGGTCAGGTAGCAGCGGTAGGAGTTCCGGCTCCAGCGGACCCGCTGCTTGCAGAACGCGCGGAAGGTGCTGGGGAACATGGACAGGGCCCGGGCGCTGTCCTGGTGGACGGTCTTGTAGCCGCTGGCGAGAACCAGCCAGGTCAGCCGGCCGTCGTCGCCGGCGACGCAGCGGCGGCCCAGGAAGAACTCGTGCTCGAGGTTCTCCAGCACCGGCATGACCGCCGACCGCCGGTAGGCTGCGGTCCGGCCGGAGACGCAGACGACGGCGCCGGCGAGCGAGGTGGCCGGCACGTAGTCCAGATAGCGCAGGTCGATGATCCAGTCGGCGACCCGGCGCCAGATGCTCGAGTCCGGCAGGTGCACGTTCTGCCTCGTGCCCACCGCGCCGACGGTGGGGTCGGCGAAGGGCATCTGCACGGCCTCGAGCAGGCCTTCCTGCCAGTTGGTGTCTGAATCGCACAGGATGAGCAGCTCGCTGGTGGCTGCGCGGATGCCGACGCCCAGCGCGGACCGCTTGCCCTCGTGGGCGAAGGAGATGACGGTCAGCCGGGGCTCTGCGCGCGCGGTCAGTCGAGCGAATGCGACGCGGTCCTCGACGTCGAGCACGACGATGACCTCGGTCGGGTACTGCGCGAGCCAGGTGTCCAGACACCGTTCCAGCACGTCGGGATCTTCACGGAAGGAGGGGACGACGACCGATGTCGTCGTCCGGAAGTCGTTGACCAGCGGCCGGTAACGAGTGGAAAGGATCTTGCGGAGGAGCCAGATGGACCACGACAGGGCACCTACGACGCCGATCGGCAGAAGCAGTTGCCAGTCGCGGGCGATCGTGGAGAAGAAATCGGGCATGCGCGGCGAGGATCCCCTCGTGACGTCCAGCGGACAGGTGTTCCGGTCAACGGCCAGGGCTCAATCGCGGCGCCGTCGGCACTGACGGGCCGGAGCTGGGGTCGGGTGGACCCCACAAGATGATGCCCTCCGTAACGCTGCGTTGCGTTGTCTAGGAGACTAACCCGGGCTTCGTCATCCCACCTGGTGAAAGGCGGCGAGCTGGATCACCTAGAGTAGTGGCAGACTGGAAGGGTCACTTGCCGGCTGAACGGCTGGGAGCCCTTGGCCGGTCGCCTCATGTCGGTCGGAGGACTGCCAACCCGTGTCCTGGTCGCCCTTTTGCGGCACGGTTCGTCCCAGCCGGTTCCTGAAGCCATGTCCGATATGGAGCGCATCGTGAAGATCTCGGTTGTTGGTTGTGGCTATCTCGGAGCCGTGCATGCGGCGTCGATGGCGTCGCTGGGCCACGATGTCGTGGGCATTGATGTCGACGAGCGCAAGGTGGCGTCGTTGCAACGCGCCGAGGCGCCGTTCTTCGAGCCCGGTTTCGAGCAGCTGCTGGAGCAGACGCTGGCCACCGGGCGCCTGCGGTTCAGTGCTGACATGGCCGATGCCGCCGGTGCGCGCGTGCACTTCGTCTGCGTGGGGACGCCGCAGAAGCGCGGTGAGTACGCCGCGGACATGCGGTACGTGCAGGCGGCCACCGAAGCGCTGCTCGGGGTGTTGGCGCCGGGCGATCTCGTGGTGGGCAAGTCGACGGTGCCGGTGGGGACGGCGGCGGGGTTGGCCGCGATGGTCGCTGCCAAGGTGCCGGGGGCTCTGCTGGCGTGGAACCCGGAATTCCTCCGCGAGGGTTTCGCCGTGCAGGACACCCTGCACCCCGACCGGCTGGTCTACGGCCTGCCGGCCGGAGCCGACGGGGAGACCGCGCGAGCCCTGCTCGATGAGGTCTACGCGACGATCGTCGCCGCGCAGACCCCTCAGGTGAGCACGGATTACGCCACCGCGGAGATGGTGAAGACCGCGGCGAACTCCTTCCTGGCCACCAAGATCTCCTTCATCAACGCGATGGCCGAGCTGTGCGAGGCGACCGGCGCCGACGTGAAGCTGCTGGCCGACGCGATCGGCTACGACGACCGGATCGGCCGCAAGTTCCTCAACGCCG
>CADCTN010000119.1 GCA_902805535.1 uncultured Blastococcus sp.
CGGGGCCGCCCGTCTCCTGAGCGGGGACGGTCGGGACCGCGTTCGACCCGGCGGCGGCGCCTCGGGTACGCTGGTCGGGTTGCACCGCCCCCGTGCGGGCGCCTTCGGGTGCCGCCGGGTCAGGCGAACGCAGCCCGTCCAGCACCCGGCGATCGCTCCGGTCTGCGCGCCGGAACACAGAGCTAGCAAAGAGCGATACGAGGAGTCAGTGGTGTACGCAGTGGTGAAGGCCGGTGGCAGCCAGCACAAGGTGGCCGTGGGCGACACGTTCACGATCAACCGCCTGGCGGGTGCCGCCGGTGACACGGTGGCCCTGCCGGCCATCCTGCTGGTCGACGGCGACACCGTCACCAGCGACGCCGCGGCCCTGGCCAAGGTGACCGTGACCGGTGAGATCGTCGAGCACGGCAAGGGCCCGAAGATCCACATCCACAAGTTCAAGAACAAGACCGGATACCACAAGCGGCAGGGGCACCGTCAGCCCCTGACCAGCGTCGTGGTCCGCGACATCTCGAAGGGCTGACGCCGACATGGCACACAAGAAGGGCGCCTCGTCGTCCCGCAACGGTCGCGACTCGAACGCCCAGCGCCTCGGCGTCAAGCGCTTCGGCGGCCAGGTCGTCAAGGCCGGCGAGATCATCGTCCGCCAGCGCGGCACCCACTTCCACCCGGGCCTGGGCGTCGGTCGCGGCAGCGACGACACGCTGTTCGCGCTCGCGCCGGGCGCGGTGACCTTCGGCACGCGGCGGGGACGCAAGACCGTCTCCATCGCCGTCGTCGAGGCCTGACAGAGGACCCCGTCCTCCCCACCCTTCCGTGGTTGGGGGACGGGGCCGTTCCATCCGCTCACGAGCGCACGGGCCACCAGGCCCGTGCGCTCGTGGCGCATAACAGGTAAGGGGCGGCGCAGATGGCCGCTTTCGTCGATCGAGCAGTCGTGCACGTCGCCGCCGGCAACGGCGGCCACGGCGTCTCCTCGGTCCATCGGGAGAAGTTCAAGCCCCTCGGCGGGCCCGACGGTGGCAACGGCGGTGACGGCGGGGACATCGTCCTCGAGGTCGATCCCAGCGTGCACACGCTGCTGGACTTCCACCACCGGCCGCACCAGAAGGCCGGCAACGGCCGTCCCGGCGAGGGCAGCAACCGCCACGGCGGCAAGGGCGAGGACCGCGTCCTCAAGGTGCCGGCCGGCACGGTGGTCAGCACCCCCGACGGCCGGGTCATCGCCGACCTCGTCGGCGCGGGCACCCGCGTGGTGCTCGCCAAGGGCGGCAAGGGTGGGCTCGGCAACGCCGCGCTGGCCAACGCCCGGCGCAAGGCGCCCGGCTTCGCGCTGCTCGGCGAGCAGGGCGAGGCCTTCGACGCCGTCATCGAGCTCAAGAGCATCGCCGACGTGGGCCTGGTGGGTTTCCCCTCGGCGGGCAAGTCATCGCTGATCGCGGCGATGTCGTCGGCCCGCCCGAAGATCGCCGACTACCCGTTCACCACGCTGGTGCCCAACCTCGGCGTGATCCGCTCCGGCGACACGGTCTACACGATGGCCGACGTGCCGGGCCTGATCCCGGGCGCCTCCACGGGCAAGGGCCTCGGCGTGCAGTTCCTCCGCCACGTCGAGCGCTGCGCCGTCCTGGTGCACGTCGTGGACATGGCGACGCCGGAGCCCGGCCGCGACCCGGAGAGCGACATCGAGGCGCTCGAGCACGAGCTCAGCACGTACTCCAGTGACGCGGCCGGCGGCGACGAGCTCGACCTCGTGGGCCGGCTGCAGATCGCCGTCCTGAACAAGATCGACGTGCCCGATGCCCGCGAGCTGGTCGACCTGGTGCGCACCTCGCTGGAGAAGCGGGGGCTGGCCGTCTACCCGGTCAGCGCGGCCACCGGCGAGGGGCTGCGGGAGTTCGGCTTCGCGCTCGCCGCCCACGTCGAGGCGCACCGGGCGAGCCTGCCCACCATGGAGCCGGCGCGCATCACGATCACGCCGAAGGCCGTCGACGACTCCGGCTTCACCGTCGAGCGCGACCCGGAGGATGCCGACCGGGCGTTCCTGGTCCATGGCGTCCGTCCCGAGCGCTGGGTCCGCCAGACCGACTTCACCAACGACGAGGCCGTCGGCTTCCTGGCCGACCGGCTCAACCGGCTCGGCGTGGAGCAGCAGCTGGCCAAGGCGGGCGCCCGCCCGGGCGACGCCGTCACCATCGGCGGCGTGACCTTCGACTGGGTGCCCACGCTGCCCGCCGGGACCCTCACGGTCGAGGAGTCGGCCGGTCTCGGCGGCCGCGGCACCGACTCCCGCGTGGACGCCCCGCACCGCATCCGCGCCGAGGAGCGGCTGGCCGCGAAGAAGGCCCGCCGGACGCCCTACGAGCTCAGCGCGGACGGCTGGACAGAGGACGACCTCCCCGACGACGTCTTGTGACCGTCGCTCGCCCGGAGATCGCCGGCGCCCGCCGCGTCGTCGTCAAGGTCGGCTCCTCCTCGCTGACCACCCTGCCCGGTGGGCTCGACCCGGCCAGGCTGTCGGCGCTGGTCGACGTCCTCGGTGCGGTGCGCACCGCGGGCCGCGAGGTCGTGCTGGTGTCCTCCGGCGCCATCGCCGCCGGGCTGGCACCGCTGCGGCTCGACGGACGCCCGCGGGACCTCGCCACCGCGCAGGCCGCGGCGAGCGTCGGCCAGCTGCGTCTCGTGCAGACCTACGCCGACGCCTTCGCCCGGCACGACGTCACCGTCGGGCAGGTGCTGCTGACCGCCGACGACCTGACCCGCCGGAGCCACTACCGCAATGCCCACCAGACGATGGAGCGGCTGATCGCGCTGGGCGCGCTGCCGATCGTCAACGAGAACGACACGGTGGCCACCGAGGAGATCCGCTTCGGCGACAACGACCGGCTGGCCGCGCTGGTGGCCCACGTCGCCCGGGCCGACGCGCTGGTCCTGCTCTCCGACGTCGACGGCGTGTACGACGGCGATCCCCGGGTCGGGCCCGCGCAGCTGGTGCACACCGTCACCTCGCCCGACGACCTCGCCGCGGTCGTGCTCGGCACCGCCCGGCGCAACGGCGTGGGCACCGGGGGCATGGCCACCAAGGTGGAGGCCGCGTTCATCGCCGCCCACGCCGGCGTCCCCGTTGTGGTGACCTCGACGGCGCAGGCGGCCGCCGCGCTGGCGGGGGAGCAGGTGGGCACGCTGTTCAGCCCGATGGGCCGCCGTCCCGGCGCCCGGCAGTTCTGGCTGCGCTACGCCAGCCGCCCGCGCGGGCGGGTGCTGCTGGACGAGGGCGCGGTCCGCGCGGTGCGGGAGCGGCACGCCTCGCTGCTGGCCGCCGGGGTCACCGGGGTGACCGGTGACTTCCTGGCCGACGACCCGGTCGAGCTGGTCGGGCCGGACGGCGTCGTGGTCGCGCGCGGGCTGGTCGCCTACGACGCCCGCGAGCTGCCCGCGCTGCTCGGGCGCAAGACCGGGGACCTCCCGCCGGAGTACCGCCGCGAGGTCGTGCACCGCGACGAGATGGTGCTGGTCGGGCGCTGATCGCGGGCTGAGAGACTGGGTGGGTGGGGAGACAGGCAGCGTGACGATCCGTCCCATCCGCGAGGTCGGCGACCCGGTGCTGCGCACCCCCAGCGACGAGGTGCGGTCCTTCGACCGGGACCTCGCCGCACTGGTCCGGGACCTGCTGGAGACCGTCGACCACCCCAGCCGGGCCGGGCTGGCCGCCCCGCAGATCGGGGTCGGCCTGCGCGCCTTCGCCTACAACATCGACGGCGTCATCGGGCACCTGGTGAACCCGGTGGTCGTGGAGCTGTCCGAGGAGACCCAGGACGGCGACGAGGGGTGCCTGTCGGTGCCGGGCATCTGGGCGCCGACGGTGCGCGCCATGCACGCCGTCGTCGAGGGCTTCGACGTCCACGGCGAGCCGCTGCGGCTGGAGGGCAGCGGGCTGATGGCCCGCGCGCTGCAGCACGAGGTGGACCATCTGGACGGCAAGCTGTTCCTCGACCGGCTCACCGGGGACGCGCGCAAGAGCGCGCTGCGGGCACTGCGCAACCGCTGAGGCAACCGCTGAGCCAACCGCTCAGTTCGCCGAGCGGCAGGTGGCGCAGGTCCCGAACACCTCGACCTGGTGCTGGGCGTCGGCGAAACCGTGCTCGGCCGCGATCCGGGCGGCCCACCGCTCCACCGGGGCGTCGCTCACCTCCACCGTCGTCCCGCACGAGCGGCAGACCAGGTGGTGGTGGTGCACCGGCGAGCAGCGGCGGTAGGCCGCCTCGCCGTCGGCGCTGCGGAGGACGTCGACCTGGCCGTCGTCGACGAGCGCCTGCAGCGCCCGGTAGACGGTGGCCAGACCGACGGAGGCGCCGCGGTCGCGCAGCAGGGCATGCAGGTCCTGGGCGCTCCGGAAGCCGTCGAGGTCCTCGAGGAGCGCCAGGACGGCGCTGCGCTGGCGGCTCGGCCGCCGGGTCGTCACCTCCACCGGGTCCGGGGTGCTCACTGGCCACCCCGCGGCGGGGACGGCGCCGCCGGGACGGCGTGCGTCCCGTGCTCGTCGTAGTGCACCCCGGCGCCGGTGAGGTGGGGCGCGTGCAGGTGCCCGTCGTGGTCGTAGTCGACGTGGTCGCCGTGGGGGACCGGCGGATGCCCGCAGCCCCGGCCGTGCTCGTGCGGGTGGGCGGCGTGGACCTCGCTGCGACGCCGGTGCCGGCGACGGGCCGTGACCTCGCGCAGCGCGACGCCGCCGGACACCAGCAGGAACAGCATGATGGCCAGCAGCACGATCGTCCCGCCCGACGGGGTGCCGGTGTAGTACGACGCGGTCGTGCCGGAGACGCTGACCGTCAGCCCGATCGCACAGGCCAGGTACAGGGCCTGCCGGAAGCTGCGGGCCACGAGCTGGGCCACCGCGCTGGGCACGATCATCAGCGCGCTGATCAGCAGCAGCCCGACCACGCGCATGGAGAGGACGACGGTGGCCGCGACCAGGGTGGCCAGCACCATGTTGAGGGCCAGCACCGGCAGGCCCACGGCACGGGCGTACTCCTCGTCGTCGCTCACCGCGTACAGCCGCTGCCCCAGCAGCCCGACGACTCCCAGGACGGTGACGGTGATGACGGCGAAGACGGCGAGGTCGCCGGGGTCGGTCGTGGTGATGGCGCCGAAGAGGTAGGACTCCAGGTTCGTGGCCTGGCCGCGGGGCGCGAGGCTGAGCAGCACCACGCCGCCGGCGATGCCGCCGTAGAAGAGGACGGCGAGGGCGACGTCGCCGCTGGTGCGGCCGCGTGACCGGACCAGCTCGATGAGCACCGCCCCCAGGACGGCCGCGACCAGGGCGGCCGCGACGGGGGCGGTGGAGGTCAGGACGCCGACGGCGACGCCGGTCAGCGCGACGTGGCCGAGGCCGTCGCCCAGCAGCGACAGGCGTCGCTGGACGAGGAAGATGCCGACCGCGGGCGCCACCAGGCCCACCATGAGCGAGGCCAGCAGCGCCCGCTGCATGAAGCCGTACTCGAGGATGTCCACGTCAGCGCCCCCCTGCCGCGGGTCGCGCGGAGACCGTGGGCTGGTCGAGGCGGTAACCGCGAACCACCAGGTCCTCCGGCGGGCCGCAGTGGTCGTGCTGGCCGGCCGCGGGCTCGGCGCCGGACAGCGGGCCGTCGTAGCTGATCCGCCCGTGGTCGACCACGACCGCCCGCGTGAGGACGCCGGTCAGGGGGCCGGCCTCGTGCGTGACCACCAGCAGCGTGGTGCCCGCGGCGGACACGCGGGCGAGCACGTCGCCCAGGGCCTCCTGGCTGGCGGCGTCCACCCCGGCCGTCGGCTCGTCCATGATCAGCAGCTCCGGCTGGGCGGCCAGCGCCCGCGCGACGAGCACCCGGCGCTGCTGCCCGCCGGAGAGCGAGGCGACGGGTTCGTCCATGCGGTCGGCCAGGCCCACCGCCGCGACCGCGTGGCTGACGGCCGCGCGATCGGTGGCGCCCAGCCGCCGGAACAGCCCGAGACTGGCCAGCCGGCCCACGGAGACCACCTCCCGGACCGTCGCCGGCACCGCGCCACTCACCGTGTGCCGCTGCGGCACGTAACCGACCCGGCCGCGCTCGCGCAGCCGGCCGACCGGGGCGCCCAGCAGCTCGACCTCACCACCGAGGACGGGGGCCAGGCCGAGCAGCCCGCGGGCCAGCGTGGTCTTCCCCGATCCGTTGGAGCCGAGGATCGCGACCGCCTCGCCGTGCCCGATGGTCAGGTCGACGCCGGTGACGATCGGCACGTCGCCGTAGCCGATGGTGGCGTTCTGGAGCCGGACGGCGGCCGCGCCGCCGGGCGAAGGGGTCATGAACAGGACTGGCCTTCCTGCAGGGTCGCGAGGTTCGCGCGCATCACCTGCAGATAGTCCTCGCCCGAGGACTCGTCGGTCAGGCCCTCGATCGGGTCCAGCACCGCGGTGCGTGCGCCGGCCTCGTCCGCCACGGTCTCGGCGACCGCCGGGTCGACCAGGGTCTCGGTGTAGACGGTGCTGATGCCGCGGTCGCGGACGAGGGTCGCGATCTCGGCGAGCTGGGCGGGGCCGGGCTCCTGGGACGGGCTCAGCCCGCTGATGCCGACCACCTCGAGACCGTAGCGCTCACCCAGGTAGCCGAAGGCCTCGTGACTGGTCACCAAGGTGTCGACGGCGCACCGGGCGAGCCCGTCCTGCAACTCCTGGTCCAGGCCCTCCAGGTCGGTGCGGAGGGCGGCCGCGTTGTCCGCGTAGGTCGCGGCGTTGTCCGGGTCGAGGTCGGAGAGCCGATCGGCCAGGGCGTCACCGACCGAGGCGAGGCGGGTCGGGTCGAGCCAGAAGTGCGGATCGACGGCCTCCTCGTCGGCGTGCTCCTCCTCCTCGGCGTGCTGCTCGTCCTCGGCGTGGTCGTCCTCGGCGGCGGCGTCGGCCTCGCCGGCCACCAGTTCGGCGGCCTGGCCGGCGTCCCACGCGGAGTTCCCGCCCTCGGAGTCGGCCGCCTCGTCCAGGGCCGGCTGGAAGCCGTCGAGGTAGACGAGCAGGTCCGCCTCCGCGACGGCCGCGACGTCCTGCGGCGCGAGCTCGAGGTCGTGCGCCTCGGCGCCCGGCGGGGTCAGCGACGAGACGGAGACGTGGTCTCCGCCGACCCGGGCGGTCGTCCACTCGAGCGGGTAGAAGCCGGCCAGGACGGT
The DNA here is from genome assembly GCA_902805535.1 of uncultured Blastococcus sp. GTDB lineage: Bacteria > Actinomycetota > Actinomycetes > Mycobacteriales > Geodermatophilaceae > Blastococcus_B. The sequence goes on from CADCTN010000119.1 coordinate 7,177, forward strand.
GAGCCCGCCCGAGCCGCCGTTCCGGCCCGACCCGTCGTCCCCGGAGCCGCACCCGGCGAGCAGCGCAGCGGTGGACGCGGCGGCGACGGCGGTGGTCCAGCGGACGGCGCGGGTGCTCATGAGAATCATTCTCGCATGGGCGGCGACCGGTCGGCGACGGGGTTGCGCGGGTGCGCCCCGCGTACTCTCGCGGGCGTGTCCGACGTCTCCTCGCTGCCGCTGATCGGCGCCGCCGCGTTGCGCGCGCGGTCGGCCGCCCGGGTCCTGCGCACCCTGCCGACCGACGTGAAGGACGCCGCGCTGGCCGCGATGGCCGACGCGCTCGTGGAGCGGACCGACGAGGTGCTGGCCGCCAACGCCGCGGACGTCGCGGCCGCCGCGGCCGACGGCACTCCGGAGTCGGTCCTGGACCGGCTCCGGCTGGACGCCGGCCGGGTGGCCGGCGTCGCCGCCGCGCTGCGCGACCTCGTCGCCCTGCCCGATCCGGTGGGCGACGTCGTGCGCGGCTCGCGACTGCCCAACGGCCTGCAGCTGCGCCAGGTGCGGGTGCCGCTCGGCGTGGTCGGCATCGTCTACGAGGCCCGCCCGAACGTGACGGTGGACGCCGCCGGGCTCTGCCTCAAGAGCGGCAACGCGGCGCTGCTGCGCGGCTCCGCGTCGGCCTTCGGCACCAACACCGCGCTGGTCGCCGTCCTGGGCGAGGCGGCGGAGAAGGCGGGACTGCCTCCGGGTTCGGTCGAGCTGCTGCCCGCCGACCGGGCATCGGTCGGCGAGCTGCTCCACGCCCGCGGCCTGGTCGACGTGGTGATCCCGCGCGGTGGGGCCTCGCTGATCGAGCGCGTCGTCCGCGAGTCGACGGTGCCGGTGATCGAGACCGGCGTCGGCAACTGCCACGTCTACGTCGACGCCTCGGCGGACGCCGCGATGGCCGAGGCGATCGTGCTGAACTCCAAGACCCACCGGGTGAGCGTCTGCAACTCCGCGGAGACCCTGCTCGTCCACCGCGACGTCCCCTTCCTGCCGCGGCTGCTGGCGGCCCTGGTCGACGCCGGGGTGACGCTGCACGGCGACGACGCCGCGCGCGCGGCCCATGACGCGGTCGTGCCGGCCACCGACGAGGACTGGGCGACGGAGTACCTGTCGATGGACATGGCCGTGCGCGTGGTGGACGACCTGACCGCCGCCGTCGAGCACATCGCGCAGTGGGGGAGCGGGCACAGCGAGGCGATCGTGGCCGACTCCGCCTCGGCGATCGCCGGCTTCACCGCGGGCGTCGACGCCGCCGCCGTGCTGGTCAACGCCTCCACCCGGTTCACCGACGGGGGCGAGTTCGGGTTCGGCGCCGAGATCGGCATCTCCACCCAGAAGCTGCACGCCCGGGGTCCGCTGGGCCTGCCGGAGCTCACCTCCACCACCTACGTCGTGACCGGCAGCGGCCACACCCGCTGACGTCGTCGTCCCCCGAGGAGACCGCCTTGCCCCGCCCGCCGTCGCAGTCCCCGCAGTTCTCCTCGGTCGCGGACGTCGGCAAGCGCCTGTCGACGGCGGGCTACCTGCCCGACACGCAGATCGCGACCACGGTCTTCCTGGCCGACCGTCTCGGCAAGCCGCTGCTCGTCGAGGGGCCGGCGGGCACCGGCAAGACCGAGCTGGCCAAGGCGCTGGCGACGGCGACCGGCTCGGAGCTGATCCGGCTGCAGTGCTACGAGGGCCTGGACGAGGCGCGGGCACTGTACGAGTGGAACTACAAGAAGCAGCTGCTGCGCATCCAGGCGTCCCAGGGCACCGACGGCGCGGACTGGGACACCGTCCACGACGACATCTTCGGTGAGGAGTTCCTGCTCTCCCGCCCGCTGCTGACCGCCATCCGGCGCACCGAACCGACCGTGCTGCTCATCGACGAGACCGACAAGGCCGACATCGAGGTGGAGGGGCTGCTGCTGGAGGTGCTCTCGGACTTCCAGGTGACCATTCCCGAGCTCGGCACCATCACCGCCACCCGCCGGCCGATGGTCGTGCTCACCTCCAACGCGACCCGCGAGCTCTCCGAGGCGCTCAAGCGGCGCTGCCTCTACCTCGCGCTGGACTACCCGTCGGCCGAGCGGGAGCGGGAGATCGTGCTCTCGCGCGTGCCCGACCTCGCGCCCGGGCTCGCCGAGCAGCTGGTGCGCACCGTGCGGGCGCTGCGCGCGCTGGAGCTGAAGAAGTCGCCGTCGATCTCGGAGACGCTGGACTGGGCGCAGACGCTGCTCGAGCTCGGGCTGGACACCCTCGACGAGGCGGCGGTGCGGTCGACGCTGGGCGTGGTGCTCAAGCACGCGAGCGACCAGGACCGGGCCGCGGCCGAGCTCCGGCTGAACTGATGACCGGCGTCCCGGGCCCGGCCGGCTCCGGCGGGCTCGCGGGGCACCTGGACGGCTTCGTCCGGGCGATCCGCGAGGCGGGGATCCCGGTCGGGATCAGCCAGGCCGTGGACGCGGCGGAGATCCTCACCGTGGTCGACCTGCTGGAGCGGGAGCAGCTGCGGCACGGGCTGGCGGCGGTGCTGCTGCAGCGGGCGGCCCAGCGCCCGACCTACGACGTCCTGTTCGACCTGTGGTGGCCGCTGTCGGACCGCCGCCGGACGGTCGCGGACGAGGCCGACGGCGGCGCGTCCGACGACGGGGACGAGCCGGGGGAGTCCACGCTGGACATCCCCGGTGGTGACGACGTCGACCTGGCGGCGCTCATGCGCGAGCAGCTGGCGCAGCTGCTCCTCGCCGGCGACGAGGAGGCGCTGCGCCGGTTCGCCCGCGAGGCGGTCGAGATGCTGGGGCGCGGCCAGCCGTCGCCGTCGGGGCAGTCGTTCTTCAGCTACCGGGTACTGAGGGCGCTCTCGCCGGACACGCTCGTGGCCCAGCTGCTGACCGGGCTGCTGGCGGAGGGGGACCGCGGCGGTCTGGCCGAGCAGGTGGCCCGCCAGACGATCCGCGAGCGGCTGACCGCGCTCCGGGCCGCGATCGAGTCCGAGGTGCGACGGCGGACCGCGGCGGAGAAGGGGCGGGACAAGGTCGCGAAGAACGCCGTCCGGCCACTCGCCGACCAGGTCGACTTCCTGCGCGCGCAGTCCGGCGACCTGGCCGAGCTGCGCCGGGCCGTGGCCCCGCTGGCCCGGCGGCTGGCGGTCCGGCTGTCCGCGCGCCGTCGGCTGGGACGCGAGGGCCGGCTGGACTTCCGCAAGACGGTGCGCGCCTCGCTGGGCACCGGCGGCGTCCCGGTGGTCACCCACCACCGGCCGCGGAAGGTGCACAAGCCGGAGCTGGTCGTGCTGTGCGACGTCAGCGGGTCGGTGGCCGGGTTCAGCCACTTCACGCTGATGCTCACCCAGGCGCTGCGCGAGCACTTCACGGGGGTGCGGGCCTTCGCGTTCGTCGACTCGACCGACGAGGTGACCCGGTTCTTCCGCCCGGGTGCCGACGTGGTCGACGCCGTCCAGCGCATCGGCCGGGAGGCCGACGTCGTCGGCTTCGACGGGCACAGCGACTACGGCACCGCCTTCGAGGTGTTCGCCGACCGCTGGGCCTCGGCGGTCGGGCCCAGGACGTCGCTGCTCGTGCTGGGGGACGGGCGGACGAACTACCGGCAGCCCGGGCTCCCGGTGCTCGCCGACCTGGTGCGCCGCTCCCGGTCGGCGCACTGGCTGAACCCCGAGCCCCGCCGTCTGTGGGGGAGCGGTGACTCCGCCGCCGACCGGTACGGCGAGGTGATCGACATGGTCGAGTGCCGCAACGCCGCACAGCTGGCTCAGTTCGTCACCACGCTCTGACGCCGGCGGCGGGCGCGTTGTGCCGATTCCCACGAGGCGACACGCCCGAGGGCCGTAACCCATCGCCGAGTGGTCCGTTGGTCAGCGCGGCGCCGAGCACGAACGGCGCCGCACCGTCCGTGCAGAGCCGCGCGGATCGGACTGCGACCGGCTGCACGGGGGAGCCGGTCGTGGCGCCTCCGTGGTCCCACCTTCCAGGCGGACCCCGGAGGCGCCGGTCCTGACGGGGTCGGCTGCAGGGGGCCGGATAGGCTCGTGCGATGGCAGGCGGCCGGGTCGGGATCATGGGTGGGACGTTCGACCCCATTCACCACGGCCACCTCGTCGCCGCCAGCGAGGTGGCCGGGCTCTTCGGCCTGGACGAGGTCATCTTCGTGCCGACCGGTCAGCCGTGGCAGAAGAGCGACCGCGAGGTCAGCCCGCCCGAGGACCGCTACCTCATGACCGTCATCGCGACCGCGTCCAACCCGCGGTTCTCCGTGAGCCGCGTGGACGTGGACCGCGGTGGACCGACCTACACCATCGACACCCTCACCGACCTGCGCCGGCAGCGACCCGAGGCCGAACTGTTCTTCATCACCGGCGCCGACGCCCTGGCCCAGATCGTCGGCTGGCGGGACAACCAGCAGCTGTTCGGTCTGGCCCACTTCGTGGGCGTGACCCGCCCCGGGTTCCACCTCGCCGACGCCCACCTGCCCGAAGGTGCGGTCAGCCTCGTCGAGGTGCCGGCCCTGGCCATCAGCTCGACCGACTGCCGTGACCGCGTGGGCCGCGGGATGCCCATCTGGTACCTCGTGCCCGACGGCGTCGTGCAGTACATCGACAAGCGGGATCTCTACCGCGAGGCCCCCGACCGGGCCGTCGCCGACAGTCTCCGCCCGCCCTCCCCCCAACCCCCTTCCGACCACCTCCAGGAGGTACCCCGATGACCGCCTCGGCCGAGGCGCGGGACACCGCGCTGCTCGCCGCTCAGGCGGCTGCGGACAAGCTCGCCACCGACGTCTCCATCGTCGACGTGAGCGACCGGCTCGCCATCACCGACGCCTTCGTGCTCGCCTCCGCGCCCAACGAGCGCCAGGTGCAGTCGATCGTGGACGAAGTGGAGGAGCGGCTCCGCCAGCACGGCATCAAGCCCGTCCGCCGCGAGGGGGTCGCCGAGTCCCGGTGGGTCCTGCTCGACTTCATCGACGTCGTGGTGCACGTCCAGCACGCAGAGGAGCGCGCGTACTACGCCCTCGAGCGCCTCTGGAAGGACTGCCCGGTCATCCCCTTCTCCGACGGGGCCGCTCCGGCGCCGACCGCGTCGCCCACGGGTGACGGGAACCCGTCTCCGGGCGGGGAGTCGGCCGGCCGGTGACGGCCGGAGCCCTGCCCGCGCTGCCCGTCCCGCGGCTGATCCTCTGGCGGCACGGGCGCACGGCGTGGAACGCCGCCGGCCGGTTCCAGGGCCAGCTCGACCCCCCGTTGGACGGCCACGGCAGGCAGCAGGCCGCGGCCGCCGCGCCCTACGTCGCCGCGGGGCTGTCGCCGGAGGACACCGTCGTGGTGTCCAGCGACCTGGACCGGGCGGCGGAGACCGCGCGTGTCCTGACCGGCCTGCTCCGCGTGGAGCTGCGCCTGGACGAGCGCCTGCGCGAGCACGGGATGGGCTCCTGGGAAGGGCTCACCCGGCAGGAGGTGGCCGACCGGTTCCCCGACCAGTACGCCGACTGGATGGCCGGTCGTCCGGTGCTCCGACGGGGCGGGGAGGAGCCCGCAGCGGTGGCCGACCGCGTCGTGGCCGCCCTGGCCGACCTCCCTCCGGCCGCCACTGCCGTGGTGGTGACCCACGGAGGTACGGCCGGCCGGCTGATCGAGCGGCTGCTCGACCTGCAGCCCGCCTACCGCCGGGTGCTCGGACCGCTGGGCAACTGCGCCTGGAGCGAGCTGGTCGTGCAGGGGGACAGGTGGCGGCTGCTGCGCCACAACAGCGCGGTGCTCCCGCCGCCCGAGCGTCGTCTCGAGGGCGCCGGCCCCGCGCTCCCCGCGGATGCGCTCGCGACCCCCGACGGGGGACCGCCCCCGCCCGAGGACGCCGACGCCGTGTAGCGGCGGGCGGGGGACCCGCGAGTCCACGCTGCGCCGGGGCCCGCGCGCGGCGGGCTAGCCTCGCCGAATGTCCGTCGCCATAGTCACCGATTCGACGGCCTATCTCCCGGACGAGCTGGTCGAGGGCTACGGCATCCACGTGGTGCCCCTGTACGTCGTGCTCGCCGGTCGTTCCGGCCGCGAGGGCGCCGACGTCGGGCCGGAGGTGGTCGCCCGGACGCTCGCGGTGCGCGGCCAGACGGTCTCGACCTCCCGTCCCACGCCCGGTGACTTCGTCGCGGCCTACCGGCGGGCACTGGACGAGGGCGCCGACCGGCTCGTCTCGGTCCACCTCTCCTCGGAGCTGTCGGGCACCTGGGACGCCGCCCGCCTGGCCGCCTCCCAGATCGGGGAGCACATCGTGACCGTCGTCGACACCCGGTCGGCGGCCATGGGCGCCGGGTTCGCCGTCCTCGCCGCGGCCCGGTCCGCCGCGGCCGGCGCCGACGCCGCGTCGGTCGCGCGGACGGCGCGGGAGACCGCCGCGGCGACGAAGACCCTCTTCGTCGTCGACACCCTGGAGCACCTGCGCCGGGGTGGGCGCATCGGTTCCGCCGCCGCCGTCCTCGGGTCGGCGCTGGCGGTCAAGCCGGTGCTGCACGTCCAGGAGGGCCGCGTCGTCCCGCTGGAGAAGGTGCGCACCACCGCCCGCGCGCTGAACCGCCTCGTGCAGCGAGCGGTCGAGGCCGCCGGCCAGGGCCCGGTGTCCATCGCGGTCCACCACCTCGCCGCCGCCGAGAAGGCCCAGCGGCTGGCGGAGGAGATCCGGGACCGGCTGCCGCAGCTGCGCGAGCTGCACGTCAGCGAGCTCGGCGCCGCCATCGGGGCGCACGTGGGGCCGGGCGCCGTGGGCATCGTGGTCGCGCCGTTCTGGCAGGACCACGACGACGAGACGGAGGAACGCGGCGCGGAGGGCTGACCGCCGGGACGGGGGAGACATGGGCGGCATCGTGCTGCGCGCCCGCCGGAACGTGCCGCCGGTCGTGCACAGCCGTCACCGCTGTCCACAGATGCGCTGACCCGCCAGTCGCGACGAGCGCTGCTCCCTAGCGTCCGGTCGGTGCGCCTCCCCTCCCGCCGCAGCGACGACGCCGATGTCATCCGGGAGCGCCTGCGACGGCTGCTCGACGAGCGGGATCGGGCCGGTGGCTGGGTACCCGACGACCTCGACGCGGCGGACGAGCCGGCCGCGGACCACGGCTGGGCGGGTGACGACGGCGTCACCGGCCCGGTCCCGGGAGCGCAGGTGGACACCGGCCTGCCCAGCGGGTTCGGGCGGCACCGGGCGCCGGGCCGGGAGCAGCGGTGGGACCCGGGCCGCCACGGGGCGCGGTCCCTCTGGATCGCCGGCGTCCTGGCCGGCCTCCTGCTCGTCGGCTGGACGTGGCTGCAGCGTCCCCAGGTGGAGCCGGTGGAGGGCGCGCCGGCGTCGTCGAGCGCACCCTCCACCCCGCCGGTGGGCACCGTCGCCGAGACGTCGGCACCGGTCGTCGTCTCGGTCGTGGGGCAGGTCGCCACCCCGGGGCTGGTCTCGCTGCCGTCCGGTTCACGGGTGGCCGACGCGGTCGAGGCCGCCGGCGGGTTCCTCCCGGACGCCGATCCGGCCTCGGTGAACCTCGCTGCGCCGGTCGCCGACGGCGAGCAGGTGACGGTCGGCCTGCCCGGCACCCCCACCGGCGGCGCGGACGGCGGAGGCGTCCCAGGTCCGTCCGACGGCCGGGTCGACCTCAATCGCGCCGGGGCGGCCGAGCTGGACGCCCTGCCGGGCATCGGGCCGGTGCTCGCCCAGCGCATCGTCGACCACCGCGAGCGGGAGGGCCCGTTCCGGAGCGTGGAGCAGCTCGACGACGTGCCCGGCATCGGCCCGGCGATCGCGGCGGAACTGGCGGGACTGGTGACGGTGTGAGCGGCCGCGCAGTCCGGTGGAGCTGGCTGGACGCCCGGCTGGTCCCGGCCGCCGCGGGGGTGTGGGGAACGACGCTGGTCGCACCCCTGGCGGCGCCGTCGACGCTGGGCTGGACCGGTCTGGCGACGTGCGTCCTGGCCGGGGTCATCGCGCGCGGCCGGAGCGCGAGGACGGCCCTGGTCCTCGCCCTGCTCGCTGGGGTGGCGGTCACCGCGGGGACGGCGGCGGTGCGGAGCGCGGCACGCGAGGAGTCACCGCTGAGAGCCGTCGCCGAAGGCGGCCGGACGGTCTCGGTGGTGCTGGAGCTCGACGGCGATTCGCACGTTGTCCCCGGAGGAGGGGCGCCGCGCGCCGTCCTCGACGCCACGGCGCTCCGCCTCACCGACCGGGACACGACGTACCGCATCCGGGATCCGGTCGTCCTGTTCGGGCCGGCCGCGGACTGGCGCCGGCTCCTGCCGGGGCAGCAGGTCCAGGTCCGGGTCGACGTCTCGCCACCGCGACCTGGCGAGCAGCTGGTCGCGGTGCTCTCCGCCCGGGGGTCACCCACGCCCGTCGGCCGGCCCGGGGTGCTGCAGGCGACCGCCGGCGGGCTCCGGGAGGCACTCCGGGAGTCGGCGCGGCGCGTGCTCGAGCCGGCGCCGGCGGGGCTGCTGCCGGGCCTCGTGGTCGGCGACACCACGGCCATGGATCCGGTGCTCGAGGAGGACTTCCGGCGGGCCGGGCTGGCGCACCTGACCGCCGTGTCCGGCGCGAACGTCGCGATCGTCCTCGCCGGCGTCCTCCGGCCCCTGCGCCGGCGGGCGGTCGACCGGCGGGTGCAGGCCGCCGTCGCGGTCCTGGCGCTGATCGGGTTCGTGATCCTGGCGCGCCCCAGCCCCAGCGTCGTGCGGGCCGCGGCCATGGGAGCGGTGACGCTGCTGGCCCTGGCGTCCGGACGGTCCCGGGCGGCGGTGCCGGCGCTGTGCGCAGCGGTCTGCGTCCTGCTCCTCGTGGATCCGCGCCTCGCCGCGGACCCCGGCTTCGCGCTGTCGGTGAGCGCCACCGCCGGCATCGTGCTGCTGGCTCCCGGGTGGTCACGCCGGCTGCGCGGGCGGGGGTGGTGGGCCGTACCGGCCGACGCGGTGGCCGTGAGCGCGGCGGCCGGTGCGGTGACCGCTCCGCTGGTCGCCGGCCTGTCCGGGACGGTCAGCCTGGTCTCGCTCCCGGCCAACCTCCTGGCCGCTCCGGCGGTTCCGGCCGCCACGGTGCTGGGGCTGCTGGCGGCGCTCGGCGGCGGCGCGCTGCCCCTGCTCGCGGACGCGCTGGTGTGGGGGGCGGGCTGGCCCACGCGGTGGCTGGTCCTCCTCGCCCGGGGCGCCGCCGCCGTGCCGGACGGCACGACCGGCTGGCCGGCCGGGACCGCCGGGGCAGTACTGCTGACGGGGCTGCTGCTCGCCCTCGGGTGGGCGCTGTGGCGGTTCCGGCGACTGCGGCCGCTCGCGCTGGCCGTGCTGGCCGGCGCTCTGGTCCTGGGCTGGCCGGTGCGTCAGGCGGTCCGCGGCTGGCCGCCGACCGGCACCGTGGCGGTGGGGTGCGACGTCGGTCAGGGGGATGCCTTCGTCCTGCCCAGTGGACCCGGGGCGGCCGTGCTGGTCGACGTAGGGCGCGAGGTGGTCGCCATCGACCGATGTCTGGACCGGCTCGGCATCGATCGACTGCCGCTGGTGGTGATCACCCATCTCGACGCCGACCACGTGGGTGGCCTCGCGGGCGCGCTCGGGAACCGCGATGTCGGGGTGGTGGCGACCGGCACCCTCTCGCCGGCCGAGGAGCGGGCCCCGGGCTTCGACCGGGACGTGCACCGCTTCGGTGGGGAGCGGGCCGTGCTCGTGCCCGGCGACCGGCGGACGGCGGGGAACGTGCACCTGGAGGTCCTGGCCCCCGCGCCCGAGCGTGCGGTCGCCGGTGCGGAGGTCAACGACCTGTCCCTGGTCGTCCGCGCGACCGTGGGCAGCCGCACGATCCTGTTCACCGGCGACCTCGGTGCCGAGGCGGAGGCACGGATGGTCGCCGAGGGGGCCGACCTGAGGGCCGACGTCCTCAAGGTGCCCCACCACGGCAGCGGCGACGCGGACCCGGAGTTCCTCGCCGCCAGCCGCGCCCGCGTCGCCCTGATCTCCGTGGGAGCGGACAACACGTACGGCCACCCGACCCCGCGCCTGCTCACCTGGCTCGCGCGGGCCGGCATGCGGGTGCACCGGACGGACCTCGACGGGGACCTGGCGGTCGTCGGCGCGGGGGAGCGGTGGGGGGTCGCCGGTCGGGGCAGGTACGGCGACGCGCAGGGGTCAGCCCGGCCGATCGGTGACTGGGCGGCGGTGCCGGATCATCGCCGGAACCGACGCACCCCCGTGACACGATGCAGGGGTGTCGGCCCAACCCGTGGAACCCACCTCTCGGCTGCGCGTGGTCATGGGCGAGGAGGAGCTGCTGCGTTCGCGGGCCGTCGGCGCCGTCCGCACCGCCGTGCTCGCCCGCCACCCCGACGCCGAGATCCACGAGCTGACCGCGGCCGGCCTGCCGATCGGCCAGCTGGGCGACGTCCTGGCGCCGTCGCTGTTCGGCGAGCACCGGCTCGTGGTGGTGCTCGGCGTGCAGGAGGCCGCCGGCGCGCTGTCCGACGCCCTGGTCGGCTTCGCGAAGGACCCCGATCCCGACCAGACGCTGGTGATCGTCCACTTCGGCGGCAAGCGCAACGAGGCGCTGGTCAAGGCGTTCACCGGCGCCGGAGCGGCGCTCGACGAGTGCCCGAAGCTGAAGTCACCCGGTGACCTGGCCGCGTTCGCCCGCAACGAGGTCCGCCAGTTCGGCGGGCGGATCACCGCCGACGCGGTGACCGCTCTCGTCGACGCCATCGGCAACGACCTGCGGCAGCTGTCGGCGGCGGCCAGCCAGCTGGTGTCGGACTTCGGCGGCACCATCGACGGCGACGCCGTCGCCCGGTTCCACCGCGGCCAGGCGGAGGTCACCGGGTTCACCGTCGCCGAACGGGTCCTCGTCGGTGACCGGGCCGGGTCGATCGAGATGCTGCGCTGGGCGCTCGAGCGGGGTGTGCCGCACGTCCTGATCGCCGACGCCATCGCCGACGGCGTCCGGACGGCGGCCCGCGTCACCTCGCTGAGCACGACCAACCCGGGGGAGCTGGCCCGCACCCTGAAGATGCCGCCCTGGAAGATCAAGAAGGCGCAGGCGCAGTCCCGCGGCTGGAGCATCGACGGCCTGCAGCAGGCGATCGGTGTCGCCGCCGAGCTCAACGCCGACGTCAAGGGCGCCGCGGCCAGCGCCGACTACGCCCTCGAGCGCGCCGTGCGCCGCATCGTCACGATCCGCGCGGAGACCG
>CADCTN010000120.1 GCA_902805535.1 uncultured Blastococcus sp.
ACCGCCTGGACGGCGTCGCCGCCGGTCGTGCCCCGCTGTTCGCCGAGCTGACCTGGCTCAACGGAACCGGGGATCCCGCGGTCGCGCGGGCCGCCGAGCGCGGTGGCCGCGAGCGGATCCACCCGGCGGTCCGCGACGTCGACGGGCTCGTCGGCGTGCTGGTGTTCCGGTCGGCGGATGACCGGATCCTCGTGGTCGGGACGGCGACCGGCCGGGAGACGCACGCGGAGATCCAGGACCGGATCATGCGCACGCCGTTGCTGCCCGGCGAGGACCCTGCCCTGCTGCCGGGGCCCGACCGGGTGCAGCTCGGCCGGGTCCTGCGCGCCGACATCCCGGCGGAGGTCCGGTCGTGACCGCCCCGGTGCGGACCCTCACCCCGACCGCCGGCACGTGGACCGTCTCCGACAGCCGCACGCGGGTGACGTTCTCCGTCCGCAACCTCGGCCTCTCGACCCGCGGTTCGATCGCCTGCCGGTGGGGCGAGCTGGAGGTCGGCGGGGACGGCGCCCCCCTGCGGCTCGCCGCGGAGCTGGACCTGGCCACCGTCGACACGGGTATCGCCAAGCGGGACGTCGACCTGCGCAGGCCGTGGCTCCTCGACACCGACCGGCAGCCCACGATGACGTGGTCTGCCGACCGGTTCACCAGGCACGACGACGGCCGGTGGAGCGCGGAGGGCGTCCTGGGGCTGCGGGGGACCGCCACGCCGCTGCGCGTCACCGGGTCACCCGAGGTCATGCCCGACGGCTGGGTGCGGGTGCGGGCGACGGCCTCGCTCGACCGGACCGCCGTGGGCATCCGGGCGCCCCGCGCCCTCATCGGGCGCCGGGTCGAGGTCGAGGTCGAGGCCTGGCTCAGCCGGACCGGGCCGGGCTGAGGCGTCGCCCCGGGGGGTGGTGCACCCCACCGCCCGCCGGGGCATCCCGGAGGGGGTCGCGGTGTTCACTAGGGCGTGAGTTCCATCCACCACACCCATCCGAAGAGTGCCGAGTCCTCCCTTCCCGTCCGATGCCTGCGGCACCACGTGTCGATGGCTGCCTGTGCGGGCTGCCGCGATGCGCGCACCGCTCGTCTCGAGCGGGAACGAGAGCTGAGCCGGACGGCGCGCTGACGCCGTCGTCCGATGAACCCGCCCCGCCGCTGGTCACCGCCGACCAGCGGGGCGGGAACCCCACCCCGTACGCCGGGACCGGCCCGACGGCGGGGGACAATGGCCGCATGAGCGAGCAGGGGACCGGGGAGCAGACCGGGGGACAGACCGAGGGACGCAGCATCGGCAAGCGGGCGAACGAGCTGAACGCCAGCATCCGCTACACGATGTGGTCGGTGTTCCGGCTGGCCCGCCCGTTGGCCGACGACCTGCGGACCGCCGCCGGCGACGAGGCCGTGGCCCTGGTCGAGGAGCTTGCCGGGAAGGGCGTCGTCGTCCGGGGGACCTACGACCTCGCCGGTCTGCGGGCCGACGCCGACGTCATGGTCTGGTGGCACGCCGAGACCCCCGACGCGCTCCAGGAGGCCTACACCCGCCTCCGGCGCACGACGCTGGGCCGGCACCTGGACCCGGTCTGGTCGCAGATGGCCCTGCACCGGCCGGCGGAGTTCAACCGCAGTCACATCCCGGCGTTCCTGGCCGACGAGGAACCACGGCGCTACGTGTGCGTCTACCCCTTCGTCCGGTCCTACGAGTGGTACCTGCTGCCCGAAGAGGAGCGGCGGGACATGCTCAAGGAGCACGGGATGCAGGCCCGTCCCTATCCGGACGTGCGGGCCAACACCGTCGCCTCGTTCGGCCTCGGCGACTACGAGTGGATGCTGGCCTTCGAGGCCGACGAGCTGCACCGCATCGTCGACCTCATGCGCGACCTGCGGGCCAGCCGCGCGCGGCGGCACGTCCGCGAGGAGGTCCCGTTCTACACCGGCGTCCGCAAGCCGATCGCCGAGCTCGTCCGCGACCTCGCCTGAACGGCCCCGATACGCCAGAGGGCGGCTACCGAGTGCTCGGTAGCCGCCCTCGGGCGTGTGCGGGCGCCTACTCCGCCGGCTGCAGGCGGATGCTGACGCTGTTGATGCAGTAGCGGTCGCCGGTCGGCGTCTGCGGGGCGTCGTCGAACAGGTGGCCCAGGTGGCTGTGGCAGGTGGCGCAGAGCACCTCGGTGCGGGCCATGCCGTAGCTGTTGTCCTGGCGGAGGAGCACGTTGTCCTCGGCGGAGGCCTCGTAGAAGGACGGCCAACCGCAGTGGGAGTCGAACTTGCCCTCGGAGCGGAACAGCTCGGCGCCGCACGCGCGGCAGTCGTAGACGCCGACGGTCTTGGTGTCGACGTACTCGCCGGTCCAGGCACGCTCCGTGCCGGCCTGCCGGAGCACTTCGTACTCCGCCGGCGACAGCTGCGCGCGCCACTCCTCGTCGGTCCGGGTGACCTGGGGCTGCTGGGAGGAGGTCGTCATGCCTGGAGCAACGAGCCGGACCGCACCACGATTCCCCGCCCCGGCGCCGTCCCGTGTGCCCGCTGGAGGTGCGCGACGGCGGGCGGGGAGACTGGGGGAGTGACCTCCCCTGATCCCGCCGCGCCGGGCGATCTCCTGCCCGACGTCTGGTTCACCCGCGACCTGCCCGTGCTGCGGGCCATCGCCCGACTCGTCGACTCCGCCGGGCCGGGCAGCTCGCCCTACCTGCTGGGTGCGGTGGTCCCCGCCAGCGGCCTGCCGAAGGCGGAGGTGATCGCGGCGGCCAAGGCGCTCGCCGAGACCGGTTACGTCGAGCCGCTGACCAACCACGCGGGCGAGATCGTCCGCATCACCGGGATCTCGGCCGAGGCCCGGCGGCTCACGGGGCTGTGGCCGACCCCGCAGAGCGAGTGGGAGCGGCTGACCGAGCAGCTGGCCGCCCGGGCCGACCGCGCGCCCACCGACGTGGAACGGGAGCGCTGGCGGGCCTTCGCCGACGCGGCGGCCGCCGTGGGCGCGGCCGACGGCGCGCTGCTCATGGCCGCGCTGATCGGCGGCTACGTCCCGCGCAACCGCTGAACCCGGCACGACCGACAGCGCCCCCACCCGGCGAACCGGGTGGGGGCGCTGTGCTGATCAGGTGATCAGAGCGGCGTGACGTTCGCAGCCTGCGGGCCCTTCTGGCCCTGCTCGATGTCGAACGCGATCCGCTGGCCTTCATCGAGCGAGCGGTACCCGCTGGACTGGATGGCCGAGTAGTGGACGAACACGTCCGGTCCGCCACCGTCGGGGGTGGCGAAGCCGAACCCCTTCTCAGCGTTGAACCACTTCACTGTTCCTTCGGGCATTGCTCGCTCCTAGCTGTGGTGATGCATCGGGGTCCTGCCATAGCGCGGGGCCTTCCCGATGCAGCAAACACTAGTCGCAGATCACCCGTTGGGAACAGCTGAGTGCTGCATTGTGACCTGCGGTTCCTGCCGGGCACGGTCGAGCCTGCGCCGGAGACCGTCGCGAACAGCCGGCCATTCGGCCGCGACGATCGAGTAGTAGGCGCTGTCGCGGACCGTGCCGTCGCTGGCAGTCGTGTGTGCGCGGCGGACGCCCTCGAACACCGCGCCGAGACCTTCGATCGCGGCGCGGGACCGCTGGTTGCGCGCATCGGTCTTCAGCGTCACGCGCAGCACGCCCCAGGCGTCGAAGGCGTGGCCGAGCAGGAGCAGCTTCACCTCGGTGTTGACGGCCGTGCGCTGGGCGGACGCGGCATACCAGGTGCTGCCGATCTCCACGACGTCCGGCGTCCGGCCCTCGTCGGGGAGGACGACGCCGGGTCGGCCGAGCACCGCCAGGTCGAGGAAGCGGGTGGAGCCGACGACGGCGTCGTCCCGGGTGCGGACGACCGCGAAGGGGAGGACCTGCCCGCCGGTCTGCTCCGCGAGCGCCGCGCGGACGTAGTCGGCCGTCTCGTCGAGGCCGTCCGGCACGGTGGTGAAGGCGTAGCTGCTCCGGTCGCCGGCGGCGGCCCCAGCGAGGCCGGGGACGTGCTCGCTGGTCAGCGGTTCCAGCCGGGCGTGCCGGCCGACCAGCTGGAACGGTCGCAGCACCGTGCTCCTCTCGCCGGTATCCGGGCGATCCCGTCGGCGCCCATCGAAGCATCGGCCCCTGACCGGCTGGTGCGGCACTCCTGTCTTGCGGAATTCCTGCGGATTCCTCGGGGAGCACCTGCGGTGCGGCTCGCAGAGTCGTTCCCAGCCGGTCGTAACCGGCGTCCGACCGAGCCAGGAGTTGCCGTCATGGAGACCACCACTGCCGTTCCCGCGCCGCTGCCGATGGTGGACCTGGACGATCTGCACGACGCCGACCTGGACGCCGTCCTGGCCGACTCGCTGGAGGTGGCCGTGGGGTCGGCCGGCACGCTCGCCGAGCTCGTGGTCCGGCGGGCCCAGGACGCACTCTCCGCCCACGCGCTCCGCAGCCCCCTCCTGCTGCTCGCCGTCTGCTGACCTACAGGAGCGTGCCGGGATCCTTGGGGAACCGGTGCCCGGCGAAGGAGTACGGGTTGCCCCGGTAGCCCCGCTCCCCGGGCTCGTCGACGCGCTCGGCGCTGATCGCCAGGGGCGCCGGACGCCACGACGCGACACCCATCGGCTCGTCCCAGAGTTCCCCCTGGTGCTCGGTCCACTGGGCGTGCCAGGCGGCCATCGAGCGGCGCCACCGCTTCACCGCGAGATCGAGGACGAGGAGGGCCGCGGCGCAGAGGGCCACGGTGAGGAGGGCGTCGGTCACCGCGGTGGCCACGTCGAGGGGCGAGATGTCGGCCCACCCGACCTGCTGGAGCTGGTGCCCGACCATCTCCACGACGACGTACAGGACGCCGTAGAGCAGGAACGAGACCCTCACCTGTTCCGGATCGTCGCGATCGCAGCCCTGCTGGAGACCTCGGCCCGGAACGCGGTGCCGGCGTCACCCGTATGGGCGACCCCGTTCGGCGCCGCCGGTCGCCGCCTGGCCGTCCTCAGTCGGCGAAGGTGGCGGCCTCCAGGCGACGGCGGTCGACGTTGACCGTGAAGACGTCGGCGCGGCTGTAGTGGCCGGTCGGGTCGAAGTTCTGCCGCTCCTCGGCCACCCGGCGCAGGTCGAGGTCGGCCAGGACCAGGCGTTCATCGCCGACGACCGGCTCGACCACCCACCTGCCATCGGGAGCTGCGATCGCAGAGCCGCCGCGGCAGTAGTCGGTCACGCCGGCCTCCTGCAGTTCGCCGTAGAGCGGAAAGTCGCTCGGCACGTCCGAGAGGGAGATCAGGCCGTTGGCCGCGAGGGAGAAGACCCGGCCCTCGAGCGCGATGAAGCGGGTGATGTCGGCGGTGTTCCGCGGGTTGCCGGGCCAGACGCTCACGTGCAACTCCTCGCCCTGCGCGTAGAGGGCGTGCCGCGCCTGCGGCATCCAGTTCTCCCAGCAGTTCAGACCGCCGACGCGGGTGCCCCCGTACCGGTGCACCCGCAGGCCGTGGCCGTCCCCGGTGCCCCACACCAGGCGCTCCTCGTAGGTCGGCATCAGCTTGCGGTGCGCGCTGACCACGCCGGCCTGCGGGTCGATGGCGAGCAGCGTGCAGAACACCGTCCCGCGTGCGGAGCCGGTTGCCCGCTCGGTCGTCCCCAGGTACACGAACATCCCGAGATCGCGGGCCGCCTCGGTGATCTGGCGGATCTCCGGCCCGTCCACCTCCACCGCGGCCTCGAGGTAGGCCGCATACGCGCGCTTCTGCGCCGGATCGTCGAAGCGGGCGCCGCCGGTCAGCTCGACCCAGAAGGGATAGCCGGACAGGAACGTCTCAGGAAAGGCGACGAGCTCGACGTCCTGGGCTGCGGCGTCCGCCAACCACGCGAGGACCTTCTTCGTCGTGGCCGTCGGGTCCAGCCAGCAGGAGCGGGCCTGTGCCGCGGCGACACGCATGGGCCGGACGTTACGGCACGGTGCCCTCAGGTCGCGGCGGCGCCGCAAGGACCGAGATCATGGCGCACACCGGCGGGCGGCAGGTCCTCCGCTGAGCGAGCGATGTGCCTGCCCCTCGCGTGCGACTCCTTCAGGTGTCCTTGCTGACAGGCGCCATGGCTCGCTGGGCTGCACGCGCATCGGCTCGCCGGTGTCCCGCAATTGTGGCAGGCGTGCGTGCACCCACGACGGCGCCGAGCAGGCTCAGCACGGCGACGGCGGTCAGGGCCCACCTCAAGGTGACCGCCTCGGCCAGCAGTCCGATCAGGGGCGGACCGACGAGGAAGCCGGTGTAGCCGATCACGGAGACCGCTGCTACCCCGCGGCCGCTGGCGCCGGGCACCGCTTCGGCGCCGCCCTGCATGG
>CADCTN010000121.1 GCA_902805535.1 uncultured Blastococcus sp.
GCCCCGCCGCCGGCCCCCGCGGCCGACGGCGACGTGGAGAAGCAGCTCGCCGAGCGGACGGAGGACCTCCAGCGGGTCACCGCGGAGTACGCCAACTACCGGCGCAGGGTCGACCGCGACCGGACGCTGGTGGTGGACCAGGCCGCCGAGCGGTTCGCGCTGCAGCTGTTCCCGATCGTCGACGACATCGAGCGGGCCCGCGACCACGGCGACCTGACAGGTGCCTTCAAGGTCGTGGCCGACCGCGTGCTCGGGCTGCTCGACGGTCTGGGCGTGACGGCGTTCGGCGCGGCGGGTGACCCGTTCGACCCGTCGCTGCACGAGGCCGTCCTGCACGACACGTCGCCCGACGTCAGTGTCCCGACCGCGACCACGGTCCTGCGGCAGGGTTTCCGCCGCAGCGACCGCGTGCTGCGGACGGCGATGGTCGGCGTCAGCGAGCCCGCGTCTCCGGCGCCGGCACCCGAGCCGACGCCGGACGAGCCGGCCGCCGGCTGATCGCGCAGAACCAGAGAGGGGGCGCCCGATGAGCACCCGGGACTTCATCGAGAAGGACTACTACGCCGCGCTGGGCGTTCCCAAGGACGCCGACGCGACGGCGATCAAGAAGGCGTACCGCAAGCTGGCCCAGGAGCTGCACCCGGACAAGAACCCGGGCAACACCGAGGCCGAGGCGCGCTTCAAGGACGTCTCCGAGGCCTACGACGTCCTGTCCGACACCAAGCGGCGGACCGAGTACGACGAGGCCCGCCGGCTCTTCGGCGGTGGTGGCCGACCCGGCGGCTTCCCGGGCGGGTTCCCCGGCGGGGGCGGCCAGCCGTTCGACGTGGGTGACCTGTTCGGAGCCGCGGGTGGCGCCGGCGGGCGGGGCGCCGGCGGCCTGGGGGACATCCTCGGCGGCCTGTTCGGCGGCGCCGCCGGTGGGGCGCGCGCCCGCAGCCAGGCCGCCTCCGGCCCGGCCCGGGGCCAGGACGTCGAGACCGAGGCGACCCTCTCCTTCGACGAGGCCGCCCTAGGCGTCACCGTGCCGCTGCGCATGCAGAGCCCGGGCACCTGCCCGACCTGCAACGGCAGCGGTGCCAGGCCCGGGACGTCGCCGCACACCTGCCCGGTGTGCCAGGGCGCGGGGGTGACCAGCCGCAGCCAGGGGGCCTTCGCGTTCTCCGAGCCCTGCCGCAACTGCCGCGGCACCGGCTCGGTCGTCGACGACCCGTGCCCGACCTGCGCCGGCAACGGGGTCACCACCCAGACCCGCACCATCACCGTGCGCATCCCGGCGGGGGTCAAGGACGGTCAGCGCATCCGGCTGGCCGGCAAGGGCGCGCCGGGCCGGCGGGGCGGACCGGCGGGGGATCTGTTCGTCGTCGTCCACGTCTCCGAGCACCCGCTGTTCGGCCGCAAGGGCGACGACCTGATGCTCACCGTGCCGATCACGTTCGCGGAGGCGGCGCTGGGCACGACCGTGACCGTGCCGACCCTCGACGGCAGCGTCTCGCTCAAGGTGCCCGCCGGCACCGCGAGCGGCCGGACGCTGCGGGTCCGCGGCCGGGGCGTGCACGGCAAGGGCCGGTCCGGCGACCTGCTGGTCACGCTGGAGGTGGCCGTTCCGGTGAAGCTGACGCCCGCCCAGCGCAAGGTGATCGAGAGCCTCGCCGAGGAGATGGACGAGGACCCGCGGCCGCAGATCACCGCCGCCCTCCAGGCAGCAGGTGAGCAGTGAGCAGCCCGCAGGACGCCGCCCGCGCCGTCGCCGACGACGCGCCGGTGTTCGTGATCTCCGTGGCCGCGGAGCTGGCCGGGATGCATGCGCAGACCCTGCGCCAGTACGACCGGCTGGGGCTGGTCAGCCCCGGCCGCACGCCCGGCGGCGGACGCCGGTACAGCCCCCGGGACGTCGCCTTGCTGCGCGAGGTGCAACGGCTGTCCCAGGAGGACGGCGTCAACCTGGCCGGGATCAAGCGCATCATCGACCTGGAGTCGCAGGTCGAGGCGCTGCAGGCGCGGGTGCACCAGCTGCTGGAGACCGTGGAGATCGCCGAGGCGCGCCGGATGGCCGCCGAGGCCGCCGTCCCGGTCGGCTACCGGCGTGACATCGTGCCCCGGAGCCGGCCGAGCTCGGCGCTGGTCGTGTGGCGCCCGCGCGCCGATCGGTGACACCGGTCCACCGCGCCGCACACGACAAAGGCCCGGTCCCCGTGAGGGGGCCGGGCCTTCGTCGAGCGTGGGGTCGGCTCAGCCCACGAGCTCGGCGTCGAGGGTGAGCTCGTCGACGCCGGCCAGCGCCTTGCTGACCGGGCAGCCGGCCTTGGCCGCCTGGGCGGCCTGCTGGAAGCCCGCGGCGTCGAGGCCGTCGACCTCGCCGCGCACGGTCAGCGCGATCTTGGTGATGTGCGGCCCGCCGTCCTTCTGGCCGAGCGTCACCGCCGCGGTGATCTCCAGCGAGTGAGGCGTTCCGCCGGCCTTGCCGACCTCGTTCGAGAGCGCCATCGCGAAGCAGGACGAGTGCGCCGCGGCGATGAGCTCCTCGGGGCTGGTGGTGCCCCCGGCGTCGTCTGCGGCGCGCTTGGGGAAGGACACCTCGAAGGTGCCGGCCTTGGAGCTGGTGAGCTCGACCTGGCCGGACCCCTCCTGCAGGGTCCCGTTCCAGGCGGTGCGTGCGGTGCGTGTGGGCATGTCACTTCTTCCGAGCCGGGCGCCGCCCGCTCCTGGACGGCGCTTCGCCCGGCCCCTACCCGGGCTCTCGCGGACTCACCCACCTAACAGACGGCCTCGCCGCTGTTCACCCGGTCGGTGAGCAGCCGCAGCCGCTGCATGAGCTCCTCGAACTCGCTGCTGTCGAAGCCGATGGCCCCGATCATCGTCTCGGAGATGGCGAACGCCTTCTCGCGCAGCGCGCGGCCCTCCTCGGTGAGGGCGATGGCGACCGAGCGCTCGTCCTCGACGCGGCGGTGCCGGGTCACCAGGCCGGCTGCGGTCAGCCGCTTCAGGAGGGGTGACAGCGTGCCGCTGTCCAGGGCCAGCCGGGAGCCGAGCTGACCGACGGTCTGGTGGTCGGACTCCCAGAGCAGCATCATGACCAGGTACTGCGGATAGGTCAGCCCGAGGCGCTCCAGCATCGGCCGGTACCGCGCCGTCACCGCCCGGGAGGCGGCGTACAACGCGAAGCACAGCTGGTCGTCGAGCGCCACGCTCGGCGCCGGCAGGGCGGTCATCCCCCGAGTCTAGAGCGCGGATGCGCACATGCACGGTTCTCCCGCCGTTCATCCTCCGGTCGTGGTGCGCTAGGCCGAGCGGGTGTATGTCTCGAGGTTGAGTGGAACAGACTCAACTTGTCGATCGTTGCACCGGTCGATCAACCGGCCGCCGGGCTCCCGGTGGCCGAACGCAGTCAGACGAGAGGAAGCGCGTCCCCGACCATGGAGAGCAAGCTCACGACCCGGTCGCAGGAAGCCATCGCCGCCGCTCAGCGACTCGCCGTCGCCCGGGGGCAGGCCGCGCTCGAGCCGCTGCACCTGCTCGCGGCGCTGCTCGAGCAGCCCGACGGCATCGCCGGCCCGCTGTTGAAGGCGGTTGGCGCCGATCCCGTCGACGTCCGCACGAAGGCCGACGCCGCGCTGCGTCGCATGCCCAGCGTCAGCGGTGCCACCGTCCCCGCCCCCTCGCCGTCCCGCGAGCTCCTGCGCGTCATCAACGCCGCGGGCGAGCAGGCCAGTGCCCTGGGTGACGAGTACGTCTCCACCGAGCACCTGCTCGTGGGCCTGGCCGGCTCCGAGGCGGAGGCCGGTGACGTCCTCACCGGTGCCGGCGCGACCCGCGACACCCTGCTGGCCGCGTTCCGCACCGTGCGCGGCAACCGCAAGGTCACGACGCCGGACCCCGAGGGCACGTTCCAGGCGCTGGAGAAGTACGCCGTCGACCTCACCCAGCGCGCCCGCGACGGCAAGATCGACCCGGTCGTCGGCCGGGACACCGAGATCCGCCGCGTCGTCCAGGTGCTGTCCCGCCGCACGAAGAACAACCCGGTGCTGATCGGCGAGCCCGGCGTCGGCAAGACGGCGATCGTCGAGGGCCTCGCCCAGCGCATGGTCGCCGGTGACGTCCCGGAGAGCCTCAAGGGCAAGCGCCTCATGGCCCTGGACCTCGCTTCGATGGTGGCCGGCGCGAAGTACCGCGGTGAGTTCGAGGAGCGCCTGAAGGCCGTCCTGCAGGAGATCTCGGAATCCGAGGGACAGGTCGTCACCTTCATCGACGAGCTGCACACGATCGTCGGCGCGGGTGCCACCGGCGACTCGGCCATGGACGCCGGCAACATGATCAAGCCGATGCTCGCCCGCGGTGAGCTGCGGATGGTCGGCGCCACGACTCTCGACGAGTTCCGCGAGCACATCGAGAAGGACCCGGCCCTGGAGCGCCGCTTCCAGCAGGTCTTCGTCGGCGAGCCCTCGGTCGAGGACACCATCGGCATCCTGCGCGGGCTCAAGGAGCGCTACGAGGTCCATCACGGTGTGCGCATCACCGACACCGCGATCGTGGCCGCCGCGACGCTGTCGGACCGGTACGTCACGGCCCGCTTCCTCCCGGACAAGGCGATCGACCTCGTCGACGAGGCGGCCAGCCGGTTGCGCATGGAGATCGACAGCCGCCCCGTCGAGGTCGACGAGGTGGAGCGCGCCGTGCGCCGCATGGAGATCGAGGAGATGGCGCTGTCGAAGGAGGACGACCCGTCGTCGATGGAGAGGCTGGCGGCGCTGCGCGAGGAGCTGGCCAACCGGCGCCAGGAGCTCGCCGAGCTGACCTTCCGCTGGCAGCAGGACAAGACCGCGATCGAGCGGATCCAGCGGATCAAGGAGGAGCTCGAGTCGGTGCGACTGGAGGCCGAGCGCGCCGAGCGCGACGGCGATCTGGCCCGCGCCGCGGAGCTGCGCTACGGCCGGCTGCCCGAGCTCGAGCGGTCCCTGACCTCGGCGGAGGACTCCGTGGCCTCGGGCGACTCGATGCTCAAGGAGGAGGTCGGCCCCGACGACATCGCCGAGGTCGTCCAGGCCTGGACCGGCATCCCCGCCGGCCGGCTGCTCGAGGGGGAGACCCAGAAGCTGCTGCGCATGGAGGACGGGCTCGCCCGCCGGGTGGTCGGCCAGCCCGACGCCGTCCGCGCCGTGTCCGACGCCGTCCGCCGGGCGCGCTCCGGCGTCGCCGACCCCGACCGCCCGACCGGCTCGTTCCTCTTCCTCGGCCCGACCGGGGTCGGGAAGACCGAGCTGGCCAAGGCGCTGGCGGAGTTCCTGTTCGACGACGAGCGGGCGATGGTCCGCGTCGACATGAGCGAGTACTCCGAGAAGCACTCGGTGGCCCGGCTCGTGGGGGCGCCCCCCGGTTACGTCGGCTACGAGGCCGGCGGCCAGCTCACCGAGGCGGTGCGGCGCCGTCCGTACACCGTCGTGCTGCTGGACGAGGTGGAGAAGGCGCACCCCGACGTCTTCGACGTGCTCCTGCAGGTGCTCGACGACGGCCGGCTCACCGACGGCCAGGGCCGCACGGTCGACTTCCGGAACACGCTGCTGATCCTGACGTCGAACCTGGGCTCGCAGATCATCGCCGACCAGTCGGTGCCGGAGGCCAGCCGCCGCACCGCGGTGCAGGAGGTCGTGCGCACGCACTTCAAGCCGGAGTTCCTCAACCGGCTCGACGACGTCGTCATCTTCCGCGCGCTGGGCACCGAGGAGCTCGCCGGCATCGTGGACATCCAGGTCGGCGTGCTGGCCCGGCGGCTGGCCGGACGGCGGCTCACGCTGCAGGTCACGGACGCGGCGAAGGAGTGGCTGGCGCTCAACGGCTTCGACCCGGTCTACGGCGCCCGGCCGCTGCGCCGGCTCGTGCAGTCGGCCATCGGCGACCAGCTCGCCCGCGCGCTGCTCTCCGGCGAGATCCGGGACGGCGACCAGGTCGTCGTCGACTGGCCGGCCGACGTCACCGAGGGCGACGCCGGGCTGAGCGTCACGCGGGGCTGATCGTCCGGGCTGGGGCGGTCCCGGCTGGACGCATCGGCGATGATCGGGAGGCACACCGAGGCGGGGAGGCAGCAGACATGACGTCGGACCAGGGCGGCACCCACGGCGAGCCCACCGGGCGGCCCGAGGGCGGTTCCGAGCCGGCTGCCCCGCAGGGGTGGAACGCCCCGCCGCCTCTTCCGCAGCAGGGCTGGGGCGCTCCGCCCCCGCAGCAGGGCTGGGGCGCTCCGCCCCCGCAGCAGGGCTGGGGCGCTCCGCCGC
>CADCTN010000122.1 GCA_902805535.1 uncultured Blastococcus sp.
TAGACGGCCGAGGAGACCATCCCCACCTCGCGCGCGACCGCGCGCAGCGAGAGCGCCGCGGCACCGACCTCGGCCAGCTGGCGGCGGGCCGCGTCGGTGATCTCGGCGGTCAGCTCGGCGCGGACGCGTTCACGGGCGGTCGGCATCCGGCGATGATCACCTGCGGAGAGCATGGGTCACAAGTGGGAGCGCCGCTCCTCAGCGGCCGTGCCACCCGTCGGGGCGGGGATGGCCGTACCGGCTCGGGGCGATCGTGTCGTGCGGGTCGAGGAGCCGCTTGAGGCGCAGCGTCAGGTCCCGCGCCGCGGCGTCGAGCGCCACCCGGTCGGTCCAGTCGGCGTGGTCGACGTCGAGCCGGTAGGGGAGGAAGCCGGCCCCGATGAAGAGCTCGTGCGCGCGGTCCAGCGCGGCGTGCACCGCCGTCCGGTCCTCCGGGCCGAAGCGCACCGACATCACGAAGTCGGCGTACTCGGTGCTCAGGCCGTGCAGGACGGAGCCGAACCGCACGCCGGTCTCCGCGGCGAGCTGCTCCTTGAGCCGGTTGGCGGTGGCGATGTCCGCGCCGGTGAAGGGCACCAGCGGCAGGAAGAACAGCCAGCCGCGGCCGCTGTCGTCGAGCTCCTCGGGGGTGGTGCCGAAGGTGGCGCCGAAGAGGACGTCGTTGTGGGTCGGGTCGCCGGCGTAGTTGGCCACGACGTCGCGGGCCACCAGGTCGGCCGGCTCCTCGGCGCTGTCGACGTCGGTGAACGCGCCCGTGGCGTGCGCCTCGGCCACCAGGAGGCCGACCAGGGCGTCGATGGTCCGGGCGGTGCCGTCGACGCACAGGTGCGCGACGAACTCCCCGGTGCCCGCCGTGCCGCCGTAGCGGGTGGTCGCCGCGTCGTCGTACAGCTTCGGGACGGCGTCGACGAGGCCGGCCACCAGCCAGTCGCGGATGGCGTCGACGGCGGGGACCAGCTTGTCGCCGGGGAACCGCACCCGCACGACGCGGGACCGCTCGGGCCGTGGCAGCAGGCGCACGACGGCGCCGGTGACGATGCCGAGGTCGGACTGGAGGAACAGCGGCAGGAGGCCGGGGCCCAGGCCGTGCGGATAGGCGGGTGTGACGCGGTCGGCCTCGGGCCACCAGCCCACGCGCACCAGGTCGCCGTCCGGGAGGACCACCTCGAGGCCGAGGAGATCCTCGACGCGCTGCGCCCGGAAACCGACGCCGCGCTCGATCGCGTTGCCGACGACGCTCGTGCACGAGGCGGAGTTGGTCACGTTGATCATGCGTGCGGTGCCGGCCAGCCGGGCGGCGAGCTGCCCCTGCGTGACGCCGGGGTCGATCACCGCGTAGCCGCGAGCGAGGTCCAGCTCCCGGATCTCGGTCAGGTCGCCGAGGTCGAGGGTGACGACGTCGTCGAAGGCGGGCTCGCGGGAGCCCAGCCCCCAGTTGCGCCCGGTGCTCAACGCCTGGAGACCGCACGCCGCGGGGAAGCGGTCGAAGGCGAGGACGACGGCGCGGGCCTGCTGCGGCGTCCGGGGGCGGACCGTGCCGAGGACCGAGCGGCTGCGGAACATGCCGACGTTGGCGCTCCGGGCGATCGGCGCGGCCCGGCCGTCGCTGTCGACGGCGCTCACCACCCGGCCGGCACCCACGACGGCGGCGGCCGCCAGCAGCGCCTCGCGCGTGCCCGCGGCGTCCGGAGGGGCCACCGGACGAGGCGACGGCAGGCCCGTCGACGTCCGGGGGCCGGCGAATGCGTCGGGCAGTTCGGCGGTCGTCACGCACTCAGCGTGACCGATGGGCGGCGATGCGTATGTCTGCGACCCGCCGACACGCGTTCAGAGCACGTGTCAATTACGAGAGCACCGCTCTTGACGGACGCGGGAGGAGAGAGCAGTCTGGCGGGGAACGAGAGCACTGCTCTCGACCCAACTCCGAGGAGGTCTCATGGCACTGCACGTGATCGTCGGCAAAGGTCCGGTCGGGACGACGACGGCCGAGGAACTCCTCGCCCGCGGCCACCAGGTGCGCATCCTGTCCCGCAGCGGCGGGCGCTCGACCGGCGCGGTGGAGCACCGGCGGGTGGACGCCGGCAACGCCGCCGCGCTGACCGAGGCCGCCCGCGGCGCGGCCGCTCTCTACAACGCCGTCAACCCGGCCTACCACCGGTGGCCCGCCGACTGGCCGCCCGTCGCGGCGGCCCTGCTCGTCGCGGCGGAGCGCACCGGGGCGGTCCTGGTCACCATGTCCAACCTCTACGGCTACGGCCGCCCGACGGGACCGATGACGCCGGAGGCGCCGCTGGCCGCCACCGACCTCAAGGGCCGGGTGCGGATCCGGATGTGGCAGGAGGCGCTGGCCGCGCACGAGTCCGGCCGGGTGCGGGTGACCGAGGCGCGTGCGGCGGACTTCGTGGGACCGCAGGTCCCCGCCGACCACTCGCACCTGGTCCGCCAGCTGTCGACGATCCGCAAGGGCCGGCGCGCCTGGGTGATCGGGGACCCGGACGCCAGGCGCAGCTGGGCCTACCTCCCCGATGTCGCCGCCACCCTGGCCACCCTGGGCACCGACGAGCGGGCCCTCGGTCGCGCCTGGCACGTGCCGAACACCGCGCCCCGCTCGCAGCGGGAGGCGCTGGAGGCCGTCGCCACCGCGATGGGCGTCCCGCCGGTGCCGGTGAGCGGCATCCCGTGGCCGGTGCTGCGTGCCGTGGGCGTCGCCGTCCCGGTGATGCGGGAGGTCGTGGACATCCGGCACCAGTGGGACCAGGACTTCATCACCGACGCGTCCGCGACGACGCAGACCTTCGGCCTCGCGGCCACGCCCTGGGAGGAGGTCGTCCGCGCCACGGTCTCGGGCGTGCCGGCGACCGCCTGAGGGCCGTGCTCGCGCCGTCATTACCGTGGGCCCATGGTTTCTGCCTGGGTTGTGGCCGGCCTGGCGTCGCTGGGCGCGCTCGCCTGTGCCGCCGGTGCCTACCGGCTGGCGCGCCGGCCGACGGGAGTCCGGCGATGAGCGGACCCACCGAGCTGCCGGTGCCCGACACCGTCGACGTCCGCAGCGGCCCGGAGGTCTCCGCGGAACTGCTCTCGGTGCTGCCGCTGCTCGGCGAGTGGCACGGCGAGGGTGTCCTGAACGGCGCTGCGGCGGGGTCCGATCATGATCTCCGGTTCGGGCAGTGGATCCGGTTCGCCCACGACGGGCGTGGCTTCCTCGCCTACGAGTCGCGGTCCTGGCAGCTCACCGACGACGGCGGGATCGTCGGCCCCGGCGTCCGCGAGTCCGGCTTCTGGAAGCCTCGGGGGGAGGACGACGTCGAGCTGCTCGTGGCCGGCCCCGAGGGGCTGGTCGAGATCTACCTCGGTCGCGCCCTGACGACGACCAGCTGGGAGCTGTCCACCGACGTCCTGGCCCGGACGCCCGACGCCCCGGACGTCACCCGCGCGGTGCGCCTGTACGGCATCGTCGACGGTGCCCTGCTCTACGCGATCGACCGCGCGGGGCCCGACGAGGCGCCCCGCCCCTGGATGTCCGCCCGATTGGAGCGCCTCCGCTGAACGCCACGCCCTCGTCCACCCCGCGACAGGTCGCCGACGCCTACGTGGAGGCGGTCAGCGACCTCGACCCCGTCGTCGCGACGAGCCTGGGCAACCGGCCCGGCGACGACCGGCTCCCGGACTACGGCCCGGCGGGTCTGGAGGCCGAGGCCGACCTGGCCCGCGCGACCCTCGCCGAGCTGGACCGCGTGCTGGCGGGCGACCCGTCGCTGCACGACGACCCGGTCGAGCGCAGCTGCGCCCGGCTGCTCCGCGAGCGCCTGGGTGCCGAGCTGGCCGCGCACGACGCCGGCGAGGGCTACCGGGCGCTGTCCAACCTGTTCAGCCCGGTCCACTCCGTCCGGCAGGTCTTCCTCATCATGCCGACGCAGTCGGTGGAGGACTGGGCCGTCGTCGCCCGCCGGCTGGCCCGGGTCCCGGAGGCCTACGCCGGGTTCCGCGCCTCGCTGGAGGAGGGCACCCGCCGCGGGCTGTTCGTGGCGCCGCGGCAGGTGCGCACCGTCGTGGGGCAGCTGGACGAGTGGCTGACCGGGCCGTACTTCGCGTCGTTCGTCGCCGCCGGACCGGAGCCGCTGCGCGCCGAGCTGTCCCGGGCCGCTGCCGCGGCCGACGGTGCGGTTGCCGCGATCCGCGACTACCTGCGCGACGAGTACGCACCCCGGGCCGAGGGGACCCCGGACGCGGTCGGCCGGGAGCGCTACGCCGTCGCCGCGCGCCGGTGGACCGGCTCCGACCTCGGCGTCGGGACCGGGCTGGAGGACGCCTACGCGTGGGGCTGGGCCGAGCACCGGCGGATCCTGGCCGAGCAGCGCACCGAGGCGGGCAAGGTCGTGCCCGGCGGGACGCCCATGGACGCCATGCGCTGGCTGGACGAGCACGGCCCGGCGGTCGAGGGCGTGGCGGCGATCCGCGAGCGCCTCCAGGCGATGATGGACGACGCCATCGCGGCCCTGGACGGGACGCACTTCGACCTCGCGGAGCCGGTCCGCCAGGTGGAGGCGATGATCGCCCCTCCCGGCAGCGCGGCGGCGCCCTACTACACCCGCCCGGCACAGGACTTCTCCCGCCCCGGGCGAACCTGGCTGCCCACCCTCGGCCGCGAGCGCTTCCCGCTCTGGGACCTCATCTCGATCTGGTACCACGAGGGCGTTCCGGGCCACCACCTCCAGCTGGCCCAGTGGGCCTACGTGTCCAAGCAGCTCTCGACCTACCAGACGTCGCTGGGCTCGGTGGGCGCGAACGTGGAGGGCTGGGCGCTGTACGCCGAGCGACTCATGGACGAGCTCGGTTACCTGACCGACCCCGCCGCTCGGCTGGGCTACCTCGACGCGCAGCAGCTGCGCGCCGTCCGGGTGGTCATCGACATCGGCATGCACCTGCGGCTGCCGATCCCTGACGACGCCGAGGGAGTTCTCGCCGAGCACCGCGGGCAGCCCTGGACGCCCGAGCTCGCACGCGCGTTCCTGGGCGAGAACTCCGGTGCCGACCTCGCGTTCCTCGACAGCGAGCTGGTCCGCTACCTCGGCATCCCGGGGCAGGCGATCAGCTACAAGCTCGGCGAGCGGGCCTGGCTGGAGGGCCGGGCGGCGGCGAAGGCGACGCGGGGGGCTGCCTTCGACCTCAAGGCGTGGCACATGGCCGCGCTCTCCCAGGGCTCCCTGGGCCTGGACGACCTCGCGGCCGAGCTCGCGGAACTCTGAGCGGTCGGATCGCCCGGCGCTAGGCGGTCGGATCGCCCGGCGCGACGGCCAGCGCCTCCAGGCCCGCGGCGCCGAGCACCTGGGCGATGCACGCGGCACTGCCGCCGACGTAGCTGCTGCGCAGGTCCACGTCGGTGACCACGCACCACGCCTGATCGGCCGGCCACCACAGGTTGGCGCTCTGCTCGTGCGGCTCGGGCGCCAGGTTGCGGACGGCGTCGCTCACCGCCCCGCGGACGAGGACGACGTCCCGTTCACCGCGCAGCAGCAGGCGCGGCGGCGCGCCGGGGTCGGTCAGGTCGTAGCCGAAACCGTCCCACCGGCCGAAGAGGCACTCGTCGGGTGTGGTCGTGTGCCGGGCCAGGATCCCGGCCAGCCGGCCGGCCGGCCCGACGGGGAGGTGGCCCTCGCTCGGGCCGTCGTCCCAGACCGGCGGCTGGCTCTCGACCGGGCCCCGGGTGAGGACATCCCACCGCGCGAGCCGGTCGGCGACGGTGCCGTTGTGCGCGGCGACCTCGGTCCAGGGGATCTCGACGTCGTCGTCCCCGGCGTAGCGGACGGCGGGGTGCAGGACGCGGGCGTAGCCGTCGAAGACGGCGGGCACGAGGCTCGCCACGGTGCCGCGCTCGCCGCGACGGCGGGCGGCGGAGATCCACACGCCCCGGGAGACATCGGTCTCGACCGGGAGTCCGCCGAGCTCCACGGGAGGGAACCTACCCGGAGAACGGACAACCCCCGGGCTGCTCCGCGGCGCTCCCTCGGAAGAGAGCCGCACGCGGGCCGACTGGACAAATGTCGGCGGCCCGGGGGTCGGGTGACTGTCCGGTTCTCGCTCGCCGCCGTACGACGGACGGGCGATCTGCCGTCGCTCGGAATTGCGTCCGAACGGGCGGCCCATCTGGACGGCGGCTAGCGGACAGCCACCTCACGTGTCCTGTAGCTCTGCAAGTTACGGACCACCTCCTCTCTCGTGTACGACGAAAGTACGTCGCGATCGAAGGGTCGTGCAACGGGAATTTTCAGCTCTCGATGTGATCGGACGGGCTCCACGCCCCGGTCCGCTCCTCACTCGTTCCTCGCTGCGATGCTCCCGGGGCTGTCACCCGTCGGCGGACGGGCGCGGGGAGACGTCGCCGTCCGGCCGGGCGCGGCGGTCGTCGACCGGGTCCCAGGCGTCCGGGATGCCGTCCTGGTCGACGTCGCGGTTCTCCTCCTCGTACATCCGCTTGTAGCCGCTGTTGCGCAGCCGCAGCACGACGGTCGCCAGCAGGGCGGCCGCCAGCGTGCCGACGAGGATGCCGACCTTCGCGTGGTCGTAGCTGGCGCTCTCGGCGCCGTAGGCCAGCTCGGTGATCAGCAGCGAGACGGTGAAGCCGATGCCGCCCAGGAGGGAGAGCCCGAGGACGTCGGGCCAGCCGAGGTTCTCGTCGAGCTGGGCGCGGGTGAAGCGGGAGACCAGCCAGGTGGCCCCGGTGATGCCGATGGCCTTGCCGAGGACGAGTCCGGCCATGATGCCGATGGCGATGCTGTCGCCGAGCGATGCGCCGAGGCCGGAGAGCCCGCCGACCGCGACGCCCGCGGAGAAGAACGCGAAGACCGGGACGGCGACCCCGGCCGACAGCGGGCGGATGCGGTGCTCGAACTGCTCGGCCAGCCCCGGCCCGGCGTCGGGCCCGCCGGCGGCGTCGCTGCGCACCACCGGCACGGTGAAGGCCAGCAGCACGCCGGCGACGGTCGCGTGGATGCCCGACTCGTGCATGAAGACCCAGGTGAGCACCGCGAGAGGGAGGAGCAGCCACCAGGACCGCACGCGCTTCTGCACCAGGAACCCGAACACCGCCAGGGGCAGCAGGGTCAGTGCGAGGAAGGCGATCGACAGCTGCTCGGTGTAGAAGATCGCGATGACGACGATCGCGAGCAGGTCGTCGACCACGGCGAGGGTGAGCAGGAAGGTGCGCAGCGCGCTGGGCAGGTGCGTGCTGATCACCGCCAGGACGGCGAGCGCGAAGGCGATGTCGGTCGCGGACGGAATGGCCCAGCCCCGGAGGGACCCCGCTTCACCGCCCAGGTTGAACAGCACGAACAGCAGTGCGGGGACGGCCATGCCGCCGACGGCGGCGGCGATGGGCAGCGCGGCCCGGCGGGGCTCGCGGAGGTCACCCGCGACGAACTCGCGCTTGAGCTCCAGGCCGGCGACGAAGAAGAAGATCGCCAGGAGGCCGTCGGCGGCCCAGGTGCCCAGCGACAGGTCCAGGTGCAGGGACGCCGGCCCGACCCGGATGTCGCGCAGCGTCTCGTAGGCCGCGCCCCAGGGGGAGTTGGCCCAGACCAGCGCGACCGCGGCACCGACGAGCAGCAGCGCCCCGCCGACGGTCTCCTTGCGGAGGACGGCGGCGATGCGCTGGGCCTCGGAATAGGACCCGCGGCTCAGCAGCGGGGACGAGGACGAGGAAGGCACGGGGGCGGCTCCATGGCGCGAGGGTCGGCTGAGACGTTGCCGACCAGACTTCCCGGCGCACCGGGGAGCACAGTACCGGGAACTACCCTTGCCCGGTGGCAGACAGCCGGGACAGCACCGCTCCCCTCGCCGAGCGGCTGCGCGCCCGCGGCCTGCGGCTGACCGCTCCGCGCCAACGGGTGCTCGCGGCCGTGAGCGCGCTGGAGCACGCCACCCCGGAGGCGATCGGTGCGCGGCTGCGCGAGGAGGCCGGGCCAGACGGGACGGCCCCCGACGTGTCCACGGTCTACCGCAACCTGGAGCTGCTCGAACGCCTGGGCCTGGTGTGGCACACCCACCTGGGCAAGGGAGCGCCGGTCTACCACGCGGCCGAGCACCCGCACCTGCACGTCGTCTGCCAGTCCTGCGGGGAGATCGCGTCGGCCGCGCCGGACCTGCTCGACAGTGCCGCGGAACGTCTGGCGGCCGAACTCGGTTTCACCGTGGACGTCGGACACGTCGCCCTCTCGGGGACGTGCCGCGCGTGCCAGCAACGATCGGAGACCTCGTGAACCCCCTGCTGTCCCGTCCCGGCGCCGTCGTCGTCGAGGGAGGCGTGATCGCCGCGCACTACGGCGACCCCCTGCGCGAGCAGCGGCTGCTGTCCGAGGGCGCGGGGCTGGTGGACCGCGGCGACCGCGACGTCCTGCAGATCCCCGGTGCCGACCGGCTGAGCTGGCTGCACACCATCACCAGCCAGCACCTGGACCGGCTGGCCGACGCCGCGGGCAGCGAGGCGCTGGTGCTCTCGCCGAACGGCCACGTGGAGCACCACCTGGTGATCGCCGAGCTGGCGGGGACGACGTGGGCGGACGTCGAGCCCGGCACCGGTGCGGCGCTCGAGGGCTACCTGCAGAAGATGCGGTTCATGCTCCGCGTCGAGCCCGCGCTGGTGACCGACCGGTGGGCGGTGCTCTCCCTGGTCGGGCCGCGGGCCGCCGACGCGCTGGCAGCCGCGGGGCTGCCCGTCCCGGAGGTGCCCTACGCCGTCCGGCCGCTGGCCGAGGGGTTCCTCCGCCGGATGCCGCCGCTGGGCGACGGCGCCGCGACGGCGTTCGATCTCGTCGTCCCCCGTGCGGAGGTCGGGGCCACGGCCGACCGGCTGGGCCTCCCGCCGGCGGGCATCCAGGCCTACGAGGCGCTCCGGGTGGAGGCGCGCCGTCCCCGGCTGGGCGTGGACACCGACCACCGGACCATCCCCAACGAGCTGCCGTGGCTGCGCACCGCCGTCCACCTGGACAAGGGCTGCTACCGCGGCCAGGAGACGGTGGCCCGGGTGCACAACCTGGGCCGGCCGCCCCGGCGGTTGGTGCTGCTGCACCTGGACGGCGTGAGCGAGGTGCTGCCCGAGCCCGGCACGCCGGTCCTCGCCGGCACCCGCGAGGTGGGCCGGGTCGGCAGCGTCGTCCGCCACTTCGAGCTCGGGGTGATCGCGCTGGCACTGGTCAAGCAGTCGGTCGCGATGGACGCCGCGCTGAGCGTCGCCGGCTCGACCGCCGCCATCGACCCCGACGACGCGCCGGCGGGCACCGACGACACCCTGGCGGCCGCCCGCGAACGCGTCCGCGCGGTCCGGTCTGCGACGATGCGGCCCGAGACGACGCGTTCGTGAGCATCGAGCGAGCGCCAGCGAGCGAGGCGCGGAGCGACCGCGGAGGCGACCGGGTGCAGAGCGAGCGAGGAGTGGAGCGGTTGCGGAGTCGAGTCGCGACATGGTGACCCAGCCCACCCCGAGCGCGGCCACCCTCCTCACGGTCGCCCCCACCGGGGCCGAGTCGGCGAAGGCCGACGTCCCGGCGCTGCCGGTGACGGTGGAGGAGGTGGTCGCGACCGCGCAGGACTGCGAGCGCGTCGGCGCCGCGGTGATCCACCTGCACGTGCGCGACGCCGATACCCGGCCGACGCTCGACCTGGGCCGGGTCCGCGAGGTCGTGGCCGCCGTGCGCGAGCACACCGACCTCGTCGTCCAGCTGTCCACCGGCGGGGCGGTGACCGATCCGTTCGACGCGCGGCTCGCCGTCCTGGACGCGGCGCCCGACGCCGCGTCGCTGACCCTCGGCACGGTGAACTTCGGCCGCGACGTCTTCTCGAACCCGTGGGACCTGATCGTCGAGCTGCACACGCAGATGCAGCAGCGCGGCATCGTCCCCGAGTACGAGGTCTTCGACCTCGGCCAGCTGGCCACCCTCGCCCGGCTGCTCGACCGGCACGGCCCGCCGTACGGCGGTCACGTGCACGTGGACCTGGTGATGGGCGTGCCCGGCGGGATGCCGGGGACGGCGCAGGCGCTGACCGCCTGCCTGCCACTGCTGCCGGCCGGGGCGACGTTCGCCGCGACCGGCGTCGGCCGGACGTCGCTGCCGGTGATGCTGGCCGCGCTGTCGGCCGGTGGGCACCTGCGGGTGGGCATGGAGGACACGCTGACCTACGCTCCCGGCGAGCCGGTCCGCGACAACGCCCAGCTGGTCGCCCGCGCCGCCGGGCTCGCCCGGATCGCCCAGCGCCCGCCGATGAGTACCCAGGACGCCCGAGACCTGTTGGGCATCAAGCCGATGGAGGCCGTGCTGTGAGTCCGAAGCCCGCTCCCGCGGGGGGTACCGCCGTCGACGCGCTCCTCGAGCCCGCATTCCTGGAGAACGCGACGACCCAGCCCATGGCCGAGGTCCGCCGGCTGCGCCGGGAGGCGGAGCAGCAGGAGGTCAACCTCTCCTACACGCGGCGGCTCCTCCAGGGACGGCTCGACATCGTCCGGCGCGAGCTGCAGCGCCGCGCCGAGGACGACGGCCGGTCGCTGATGGACCTGCTGCCGGAGATCCTGTCCGAGAAGGGCCGCGGCCCCGCGCACGGCCTGGGGCGGCACCAGACCGTGCAGCCGCAGTCGCCGGAGGACTACGAGTCCTGGGTCAACTCCCTGACCACGGGGATGGACATCTCCGCCATCCAGACGCTCGCCGACGCCGAGCTCGAGAAGGCCGCCCGGGCGCTGGCCGAGGCCGAGAGCGACCTGTCCGAGCGACGTCGCGGCGTGCAGCAGGTGATGGACGGGCTGGCCGCCGAGCTCGGCCGCCGGTACCGCGACGGCGAGGCCGACGTGGCCGCCCTGCTCGCCGACGAGGGCCGGCACTGAACACCGCGGAGTGGCCCGACAACCCCGTCCTCGTCGAGGTCTGGCGGTCGGGCTTCCTGGAGTCGGTGCACCGGGGGTCCCTCGTCGTCCTGGATGCCGAGGGGGCGGTGACCTTCGCCGCGGGGGCCGTCGACCGGCCGATCCTCCCTCGCTCGTCGAACAAGCCGGTGCAGGCCACGGCGCTGCTGGCCGCCGGCTGGTCGCCCCGGTCGGCGCAGGAGCTGGCCATCGGCGCCGGGTCGCACAACGGCGAGGACGGGCACCGGGGCGTGGCCGCCGCGATGCTGGCCGCCGCCGGGCTGGGGCCCGACGATCTCGGCTGCCCTCCGGCGCTGCCGCAGCACGAGGCGACCAAGGCGGACTGGATCGCGACCGGGCGTGCCCCGGAACGGCTGGCCATGAACTGCTCGGGCAAGCACGCGGCGATGCTCTCGGCGTGCGTGGCGGCCAGGTGGCCCACCGTCGGCTACCTCGAGCGCGAGCACCCGCTGCAGCAGGCCATCGAGGCGCGGCTGGCAGAGGCGGCCGGTGAACCGGTGACCGCGGTGGTCGTGGACGGGTGTGGCGCGCCGCAGCACGCCCTGTCGGTGACGGGCCTGGCCCGGGGCGTGCTCGCGCTGGTGCAGGCGGGCGAGGGGACCGGTGAGCGAGCGGTCGCCGATGCCATGCGTGCCGAGCCGTGGTTCGTGGCCGGCACCGGCCGCGAGGACACCGACCTCATGCGGGTCGTGCCCGGTCTGCTGGTCAAGGGCGGCGCGGACGGCGTGCACGTGGCGGCGCTGCCCGGGCGCGGAGCGGTCGCCCTGAAGCTGGACGACGGCGGGGACCGGGGGCGGACCCCGGCGCTGTCGGCCGGCCTGCGCCGGCTCGGGCTGGCCGACCAGGAGCTCGACCGGTGGTTGCGGACGCCCGTCTCCGGCGGCGACGGCGTGGTCGGAGAGGTCCGTCCGGGCGCCGGGCTGCGGGACTGACCTGCTCCTTCCCCTGTGAGGGGCCTCACGTCCGTCTGCTAGCAGCAGCGCTTGCAACTGCTAGCACCCCCGCCTAGGGTCGAAGCCGTGCAGACGCCCGGTGAGTTCGTCCGCGAGCAGGTGACCACGGTCCGCTCGACGGTGGACCGCGTCGCCGGCAGCGTGGCGGAGTCGGTCGCGGGATCGGTGGGCGAGAAGCCCAGCGTCGCAGCCGTCAGCTCGCAGGTGGGCGACTTCATCCGCGAGCAGCGCAGTGCCGCCCGGGTGTCGCTGCGCGAGCTGGCCCGCGCCGCGGGGGTCAGCAACCCGTACCTGTCCCAGGTGGAGCGGGGTCTCCGCAAGCCGTCAGCGGAGATTCTCGCGTCGATCGCCCGGGGCCTGAAGATCTCGGCCGAGACGCTCTACGAGCAGGCCGGGATCCTCGACCGGCGGTCCGGCAATCCGGACACCGTGGCGGCGATCCGGTCCGACGAGGGCCTGTCCGAGCGGCACAAGGCAGTCCTGCTCGAGCTGTACGAGACGTACGTGCGCGAGCACCGCTCCGCGACAGAGACCTCTGCCCGAGCCGCAGCCGCTGCCCGGCCCGCGGCCGCTTCCCAGCCCGCAGTCCAGCCCCGAAACTCGAAGGAGTCGGCATGACCCCCACCCAGACCGTGAAGCAGTACGGCGAGTTCGCCGTGACCGCAGCCAAGCCCGCCGTCCTGGCCGCCATCGGCGCCGGTGACCTGGCCGTCGAGCGCGCCCGCACCGTGCTCGACCAGTTCCGCTCCAAGGCCACGTCCTCGGTGCTGGCACTGCCGGGCGAGGCCCAGGTCCAGGCCGATCTGGCCGTCAAGGAGGCCCGCACCCGGGCCACCGAGGCCGCCGGCACCGCCCGCACCACCGCGCAGCAGCTCGCCGTCGCCACCCGCCCGGAGGCGCTGCGCAGCACCGTCGCCGGCCTGGTGGAGACCGCCCGCACCCAGGCGCTCGCCACCGTCGAGACCCTGGCCGAGCGCGGCGCCGAGGTCGTCGAGGAGCTGCGTCAGCAGCCCGGCCTCCGTCGCGTCGTCCGCCGGGCCGAGCGCGCCGTCGACACCGTCGAGGACACGCTCGAGGACATCCTCGAGGACACTGCCGAGGCGGTCGTCGAGGCCTCCAACGAGGTGACCTCGGTCGCGCAGAAGACGGCGGCCAAGGCCACCAAGGTCGCGGCCAAGGCCGAGGACAAGGTCGAGGACGCCGCCCAGAGCACCAAGGCGACCGCGGAGAAGGCGGTCGAGGCCCCGAAGTCCGGCGGCAAGCCGGTCACCGCGGAGTCCACGACCGTTCCGGCCGCCCCGGCCAAGAAGAGCACCCCCGCCGCCCGGAAGGCCCAGGCGAAGTCCACCTCCGCGCGCGTGACCCGCGCCCGCACCGCCAAGCCGGCCGACCCGACCGCGGTGCCCGCCAAGAAGAGCTGACGTCCACGGCCGGCGTGCTGCCGGCCGACGTCGGACCACCGACCAGAGCCCCGGAGCTGCGACAGCGCTCCGGGGCACTGTCGCGTTCGGGCACTGTCGCGTTCGGGTCCTGTCGCCCTCCGGCCCGGGATCCTGCGGGTAGCCTGGGTCCATGGCGACGTTCGACGGGCTGCTCCTGCTCGTGCTCTACGTGGGGGCGCAGGGCCTCACCCTGTGGGCCTTCGCCGACGCGCTGATCCGCCCCGCAGCCGGCTTCGTGGCCACCGGGAAACTCACCAAGCCGGCGTGGGCCGGGATCACCGCGCTCGCCACGTTGCTCATCTTCTGGCAGCAGAACCCGATGACCCTCTTCGGGCTGCCCGCCGTCATCGCCGCGATCGTCTACCTGGTCGACGTGCGTCCCGCGGTCCGCGGACTTCCGCGCGGCAACAGCTGGTGACCGGGAGCTGCTGAAGCGGTCCGGCGGATCAGTCCGCCGGAACGAGGACCCACAGCACGATGTAGGCGATGAACTGCGGCCCCGGCAGGACGCAGGACACGACGAAGGCCAGGCGCAGTCCGTTGCGGGACAGTCCGTAGCGACGGGCGATGCCGGCGCAGACGCCGCCGATCATCTTGTTCCGGGAGTCCCGGCGCAGTGGCAGGTTCGCGGGCGCTGTCATGCCGGTGGACCCTACGACCATGCGGCTTCGTGCGGTGCGGGTGGTGACGGGATCGCGCACTCCGGGCCGAGCGCGTCCATGGGCGCTGGCCTGTGAGGCGGTGCTCAGCGGTTGAAGACCCCGTCGGGGGGTTCGGGGGAGTCGACGGCGTCCGCATCCTGCACGGGACGAGCGGTGCCGGCGAAGCGGTCCAGGTCCTCGCCGTGGACGACGCGCGCCGGCATGGGGTCGCGGGCGCAGCGGCGGACGTAGCCCTCGATCGGGAGCTCGGCGTCGGAGGCGACGGCCACCAGGTTGCCGAAGCGCCGGCCGCGCAGGATGCCGGGCTCGGCGAGCAGGCAGACGTGGCGGAAGACCGAGCGCAGGGTGGCCACCTGGGCGCGCGCGAAGCGGAGGGGCGGGCCGTCGGCGACGTTGGCCGCGTAGACCCCGCCCGGCCGGAGGGCGCGGTGCGCCGCGGCGGCGAACTGGGCGCTGGTCAGGTGTGCGGGGGTGCGGGCGCCCGCGAAGACGTCGCAGATGACCACGTCGCTGCTGGCCGTGTGCAGGGCGGTGAGGCCGACGCGGGCGTCGTCGGCGCGAACCCGGATGCGGGCGCCGCGGGGCAGCGGGAGGTGCTCGCGGACGAGATCGGTGAGCGGCTGGTCGATCTCGACGACGCGCTGGCGCGAGCCCGGACGGGTGGCTGCGACGTAGCGGGGGAGCGTGAGGGCGCCGCCGCCCAGGTGTGCGACGTCCAGTGGCGCACCCGGTGGGGCCGCGAGATCGAGGACGTGGCCCACCCGGCGGACGTACTCGAACTCGAGGTGCGTCGGGTCGTCGAGGTCGACGTGCGACTGCGGCGTCCCGTTGACCAGGAGCATCCAGGAGCCATCGCGATCCGCGTCGGCCAGGAGCTCGGCGGTTCCCCCTGCGACAGCGGTCGGACCCGGGGGGAGCTTCACGCGCGCAGCTCTGGGGTCGGGACCGTCACGCGGCCATGGTGCCCCACGCCCAGCGAGCCGAGCCGCGCCGTCGGCGACAGCACCGTCGCACCGGTCTGACCCCACCGTGCACTCGCCCGGCCGCGTCGATCGACGTGCCGGAACTCGGCAGGCGGCGATGAGTGCCCTTTCCCTGCGCGGGTCAGAAAGGCGCCGACTGGTCACCCGGCTCAGCCGGTCGACCGAGCACGCGTTCGCGCAGGGTGAAGGGTGCCGACCCAGGTGGTGGCGGGAGGTCGTGGTCGCTGCCGTAGCGAGGTGGGTGAGTGGTGACGGTGTCGCCGCTGGGGGTGGTCCACCTCAGTCCGCCGTCGGGAAGGCGGGTCATGGTCCAGCCGGGTGCCTGGTGGCTGAGCCGGTGGTGGTGGCGGCACAGGCAGCAGAGGTTGTCGCAGCTGGTCGCGCCGGCCGGCCAGACGGTGTTGTGGTCGAGGTCGCAGCGGGCGGACGGTGCGCGGCAGCCGGGAAAGCGGCAGCGGCGATCGCGGGCGCGCAGGAACCGCTGCTGAGCCTCGGTGGGCCGATAACCCTTCGCCGGTGATGGCGGACCCAGGCCGGCCCCGTCCGGCGGATGGGTGCAGGCGGCGCGGCCGGCGCGGCAGGCGGGCCGCTGACAGGTGGCGGCGCGGCGGAGCTCGGTAGGGCTGGCCAGGGCCAGCAGCTGGCCGGAGAGTTCCTCGACGACGGCGACCTGTGGCAGGTCGGTCAGCGCGGCACCGGCGGCCGAGGGCAGTCGCAGCAGATCGGCCAGCCCGGTCGACGCCGCGACCCGGTCCACCTCGACCGCGTCCGACACCGGTGCCGTCGTGAGCGCGCCGTCGCGCGGGGCCTCGTCGGCTGCTTCACCGGCTGCTCCGTCGGATGCTTCGCTCGGGCGCGGCTCGTCGGTGCTCACGGGCGGGCTCGCCGCCGGGTGGCTGGTGGCCGGGGAACTGGTGACCGGGGTTGGTTCGGGGCGTGGGAGCAGGCCGAGGGTGTGGGCGAGTTCCCGGACGAGCAGGGCGGGAACGGGCTGGCCGTCGACCTCGCCGGGCTCGTCCCCGCCGGTCAACGTGTCCACCGAGGCAACCACGGTCAGCTGCGCCTGCACCGGCGGGCGGCCGGACGCGTCGGGCCGCAGGATCAGGTCGACCAGGCAGTCGACCATCCGCTGATCGGTGGTCCGCTCATCGCCGGGGGTGGCGCAGTCGGCGGCGTAGGCCTCCAACGTCCGCAGGCAGGCCCGCAGCACCGGCAGCGGCAGCGTCGCGGTCAGGCTGCCCATGCCGTCCTCTCCCGGGAACCCCCGCACCGTCCGGTCGCGCACCGCCGCGGCCAGCCGACGCGCGGCGGCGGCCGCGTCGGCATGGAGCACCGCCCGCTTGGCCGCCACACGCAGCGCCGACACCGTCTTTCCGGCCGCCCTGGCCAGCACCCGGGCCTCCACCTCGGCCCGGATGCCGGCGTCGGTGATGGGGGCGAGCACCTCGGTCAGCATCCGGGCGTGCGCCCAGGAGATGGTGGCCTGCTCCAGGGCAGT
Organism: uncultured Blastococcus sp.; assembly: GCA_902805535.1. Classification (GTDB taxonomy): domain Bacteria; phylum Actinomycetota; class Actinomycetes; order Mycobacteriales; family Geodermatophilaceae; genus Blastococcus_B. The sequence goes on from CADCTN010000122.1 coordinate 16,448, forward strand.
CAGGGTGGCCGGCAGCAGCTCCACCAGCGTGACCGACTCGGCCAGCACCGCCGATGCCGCCTGTGCTGACAGTCCCAGCGCCACCATCACCTCGTCCACGGCCCACTCGCTGACCGTGGTCAGCGCCGCAGGCCGGGCGGCCCGGGAGGCGGCCGCCGCGGCGCCGACCTCGTTGTCGGGCCGGTCCAGCGCACCGACCGGGCGGGCCGCGGCGAACGCAGCCAAGGCCCGCGCCTGCACCGCGGCCTCCCGCGATTGCGCCCGCCGCGCCTCGCGGGCTCGCTGCAGGTGCGCCGCGCCGGCTTCCAGCAGCCCCGCGAACGCGGCCGTCTCCGGCTCCAGCTCCGGCTCCAGGCTGTTCGACCGGGCGGCGGGGGTCGACGACAGTGCCGGGCGAGCCGCCGGTTCTCCGTGCGGCTCCAGCTCGACCATGACCGAGCGGCGCGGGACCACCACCTCCAGGCGCAGCGGCGCAGCGGCCTCCAGCCACTCACCCAGCCGCTGTTCGAGCACCGTCGGACGGTCCCCGGAACCGAGCTGCGCCGAATCGAACATGCGTTCGATCATAGCCTCGCAGGGACCTGCTGACCAGCCGGGATACAGCCTGTGGATGGGGTGTCGCGGTGTGGACAGCCAGGCGCCTCAGGTCGGTGCGACCGCCGACCATCGCACCGTGATCTCACCGTGCCGCCACCGCCGCGACGACCCCACCGTCGGCCAGCCCTGTTGGCCCAACGCCTCGACCGCGGCCACCCAGCGCTGGCGGGGGCCGAAGGTCGACAGCCCCGCCGCCGCTGCCCACGCCGCGTCGAACGCCTGCAGGAAGTCGTGCACCGGCTGCCCCGGGACGTTGTGGTGGATGAGCGCCTTGGGCAGCCGCTCGGCCAGGTCGGACGGCCGCGAGATGTCGGCCACCCGCGTGGCGAGGGTCAAGGTGAGCGGACCGGCCGCGTCGAGCGCCACCCACGCCGAACGACGTCCCCATTCGTCGCAGGTGCCCTCGACGAGCAGCCCACCCGGGGCCAGCGCGGCCCGCATCGTGTCCCAGGCACGTGCCGCCGACTCCTCGTCGTACTGCCGGAGCACGTTGAACGCGCGCACGATCACCGGTTGCAGGCCGGCCAGCTCGAAGCCGCCGACGCGGAAATCGACGCGCGGCGGGTCGCGGTCGGCCTCGACGGCGGCCACGCGCTCGGGATCGATCTCCAGCCCGACCACCTCGAGACCGTCGACCTCCGGCCCGAGCCGCCCGACGAGCTCCAGCGTGGTCACCGCCGACGAGCCGTATCCCAGGTCGACGACGAGGGGGCGGGCGGAGTCCCGCAGACGTGGCACCTGGGTCGCCACCAACCAGCGGTCGACCCGGCGGAGCCGGTTGGCGTTGGTCGTCCCCCGGGTCGGCAGGCCGAGGGCCCGGGCCCGTCCGGCCGCCAGCCGAGGTGCTCTGCCCTGCGCGGCAGGGGACAGCGATGCCCTCCGCTTGTGATCGCTCCCCGCCTCGCTCACCGGTCCGGAGGGTAGTCCCGGCTAGCGTGGTGTCGTGCAGGAGCGACGCGGGGTCCGGTTGGCGGAGCTCACCACCCTCGCCGTGGGCGGCCCGATCGAGCGCCTGCTGCAGGTCGAGAGCGCCGAGGAGCTGGTCGCCGCGGTCCGTGACGCCGACGAGGCCGGACGTCCGCTGCTGGTGCTCGGCGGAGGCTCCAACGTCATCGCGCCCGACGAGGGCTGGCCCGGCGACGTCGTCCTGGTGCGGTCCCGGGGGATCGAGCGGGACGGGGACGTCCTGACCGTCCAGGCGGGGCACGACTGGGACGAGCTGGTGGCCTGCACCGTCGAGAGCCGGTTGGCCGGCATGGAGGCGCTGTCGGGCATCCCTGGCTCGACGGGCGCCACGCCGATCCAGAACGTGGGCGCGTACGGCCAGGAGGTCGCTCAGACCATCACCGCCGTGCGCGTGTACGACCGGGTCGAGAAGTCCGAGCGCACGCTCACGCCCGCCGAGTGCGGCTTCGCCTACCGCGACAGCCGGCTCAAGCGGGATCCCGCCCGGTTCGTCGTCCTGGCAGTGACGTTCGGACTGCACCCGGGTGACGAGTCCCGGCCGGTCACCTACGCGGAACTGGCACGAACGCTCGGCGTCGGGATCGGTGAGCGCGCAGCGCTGGCCGACGTCCGTGACGCCGTCATCGGGCTCCGTCGCGGCAAGGGCATGGTCTGGGACCCCACGGACCCCGACAGCCGCAGCGCCGGCTCCTTCTTCACCAACCCGATCGTGCCGTCGGAGAAGGCGGTGGCGGGTTGCCCGAGCTGGCCGGCCGGCGACGGACGGATCAAGCTCAGCGCCGCCTGGCTCGTCCAGCACGCCGGCTTCGGCCGTGGCACGCGGGAAGGGCACGTGGGGACGTCGTCGCGGCACAGCCTCGCGTTGACCACCGAGGACGGTGCGACCGCGGACGAACTGCTCGCCTTCGCCGGACGCGTGGTCACGACCGTGCAGGACAGGTTCGGCGTCACCCTCGACCGCGAGCCCACCGCCGTCCGACCCTGAACCGCGGTCAGCTGTCCCGCGCGACCTTGTACTGGGTGGCCTGGGCGAGCGGGCGGACGATCATCAGGTCGATGTTCACGTGGTGCGGCCGGGTGACCGCCCACGCGATGCAGTCGGCCACGTCGTCGGCCAGCAGCGGCTCGCGCACGCCCCGGTAGACCGCGTCCGCCTCGCCCGCCGAGCCCAGCCGGTTGAGCGAGAACTCCTCCGTCCGCACCATGCCCGGGGCGATCTCCAGCACCCGCACCGGCTCGCCGTTCAGCTCCAGCCGCAGCGTCTCGGCCAGGGTGTGCACCCCGTGCTTCGCCGCCGTGTACGACCCCCCTCCCTCGTAGGAGACCAGCGCGGCCGTCGAGCTCACGAACACGACATCACCCCCACCAGACGCCCGCAGCGCCGGCAGCAGCGCCTTGGTCAGCCGCACGGTCCCCAGCACGTTCACCTCGTAGGTCCGGGCCCACGACTCCAGGTCGGCGTGCTCCACCCGGTTCGCGTCGAACGCCCCGCCGGCGTTGTTGACCAGCACGTCCACCCGGTCCAGTGCGTCCGCGAACGCCGTCACCGACGACGGGTCGGTCAGGTCGAGCGACAGCGCGCGCCCGCCGATCGACGCCGCCAGCTCTGTCAGACGGTCGATCCGCCGGGCGCCGACGACGACGTCGAAGCCCTCCGCGGCCAGCCGCACGGCGGTCGCAGCACCGATGCCGCTGGAGGCTCCGGTGACGACGGCGGTGCGGCCGGCACCGGGCAGCGGCCGGTCCGGCCGGGGGGTGGGCGAGTGGTCCGTCTCGGTACCGGGCATGAACGCCATCCTGACGCTGTTGCAGGATGAACAGTCGACAGGGGGCCGGAAGCCCCGCACCAGCGGACCGAGAGCGGGGAGGTCGTTCGTGCCCGCTCGCCGCTCCTCGCGATCCGGCACGCCCCGCCGCGTGGCCACCCTCTCGGTGCACACCAGCCCGCTCGACCAGCCCGGCGCCGGCGACGCGGGCGGCATGAACGTCTACATCGTCGAGGCCTCCCGCCGCCTGGCCGCGCGGGGCATCGAGGTCGAGATCTTCACGCGGGCCACCTCCAGCGACCTCCCGCCGGTGGTCGAGATGAGCCCGGGCGTGACGGTCCGTCACGTCAGCGCCGGCCCCTTCGAGGGCCTCGGCAAGGAGGAGCTTCCCGCGCAGCTGTGCGCCTTCACCGCGGCCGTCCTGCGCGAGGAGGCACAGCGCGAGCCGGGCTACTACGACGTCATCCACTCGCACTACTGGCTCTCCGGCCAGGTCGGCTGGCTGGCCCGCGACCGGTGGAGCGTGCCGCTGATCCACACGGCGCACACCCTGGCCAAGGTCAAGAACGAGGCGCTGGCTGCCGGCGACCGCCCCGAACCCCGCGCCCGCGTCATCGGCGAGCAGCAGGTCGTCGCCGAGGCCGACCGGCTGACCGCCAACACCGACGAGGAGGCCCGCCAGCTGGTCCGCCTCTACGGCGCCGACCCGGCCCGCACCCTCGTCGTCCCCCCCGGGGTGGACCTGGAGCGGTTCTCCCCTGGCGACCGGGTGGGGGCCCGCCGCGCTATCGGTGCTCCCGCGGACGCCCTGGTCCTCCTCTTCGTGGGGCGCATCCAGCCGCTGAAGGCCCCCGACGTCCTGCTGCACGCCGCCGCCCACCTGCTCGCCGACGACCCCTCGCTCCGCGGCCGGCTGCGGGTGCACGTGGTCGGCGCGCCCAGCGGCTCCGGCCTCGAGGCCCCCGAGCAGCTGCACAAGCTGGTCGCCGCCCTCGGCATCGCCGACGTCGTCACCTTCTTCCCGCCACAGCCGCCGGACCGGCTCGCCGAGCACTACCGCGCGGCCGACGTCACCGTGGTCCCGAGCCACAACGAGTCCTTCGGCCTGGTCGCGCTCGAGTCGCAGGCCTGCGGCACCCCCGTGGTCGCCGCCGCCGTCGGCGGGCTGCGCACCGCGGTTCGCAACGGCGTCTCCGGCGAGCTCGTCGACGGCCACGACCCCCGCGGCTACGCCGCGGCGGTCCGGTCGGTGCTGGCCCGCCGCGAGCTGCTCTCCGCCGGGGCCCGGCGGCACGCGAGCCTGTTCTCCTGGGACCGCACCGCCGACGCCCTCGTCGCTGCGTACACCTCCGCCGCCGAGGAGATGGCCCGAGCAGCGCAGCCGCTGCGCTCGGGCGCGTTCGGGCCGCTGCGCGCCCTGCCGGGCGTGCGGGTGGCCCGGTGAGCGTCGGCGCGACCGGCGAGCGCAGCACTGCCGAGCTGGACGCCGTCATCGGGCAGACCCTGCGCGAGAACGAGCTCGTCCACGAGCACCCGGCCCCGGGGACGTGGCTGGTGGAGCTGCCCGGCACGAAGAAGCTGATGACCGCTTGCGGCCTCGTCGTCGGCGAGCACGTGCTCCGGGTGGAGGCGTTCGTCTGCCGCCAGCCGGACGAGAACCGTGAGCAGCTGTGGACCTACCTGCTGCAGCACAACGCCCGCATGTACGGCGTCAGCTACTCGATCGACGGTTCGGGTGACGTCTACCTGACCGGCCGGCTCCCGCACGCCGCCGTGACCCCCGGCGAGCTGGACCGGATCCTCGGCTCGGTCCTCAGCTACGCCGACGACCACTTCAACACCATGCTCGAGATCGGCTTCGGCACGTCGATCCGGCGGGAGTGGGACTGGCGGGTGAAGCGCGGGGAGTCGCTGCGCAACCTGGAGGCCTTCGCCGCCTTCGCCGACCCGGCGCGCCGCGCGGAGGGCGATCCGCCCGACCGGACGTGACGAGCAGCACCGACGGCACGGCGCCGTTAGCGTGGTCGACGATGGCGGACAGCAGACCCGCACCGGAGCGCCGGGCCCGGGCGCTCATGGGCGTGGTGGCCGCCTCCGCGCTGGCCTACCCGGTGCTGGTCAGCGCCGTCCAGCTGGTCGTGGCCCAGCTCTTCATCGTCGACGTGGCCGCCGTCGTGCTGTGGCTGGCCGTCGCCGTCGCGTGCTGCATCGCGCTCGTGGCCGCTCTCCGCTGGGGCGCGCAGCGGCGGGTCCTCAGCCCGTGGCTGCTGCTCGGGCTCGCCCCGCCGGCGCTGTTCGAGCTCTGGCTGGTCTGGCCCCGACTCGCGGCCTGATCACCGTCGGGCAGGATGAGCGGCGTGACCGGAACCCTCGTGCTGCTCCGCCACGGTGAGAGCGAGTGGAACAAGGCCAACCTCTTCACCGGCTGGGTCGACGTCCCGCTGTCGGAGAAGGGCCGCGCCGAGGCCGCCCGCGGTGGGCAGTTGCTGGCCGAGCAAGGGCTGCTGCCCGACGTGCTGCACACGTCGCTGCTCAAGCGGGCGATCATGACCGCGGAGCTGGCGCTCGCCCGGGCCGACCGGCAGTGGATCCCGGTCACGCGGTCGTGGCGGCTCAACGAGCGGCACTACGGCGCGCTGCAGGGCAAGGACAAGGCGGCCACCCTCGCGGAGTACGGCGAGGAGCAGTTCATGACCTGGCGGCGGTCCTACGACACCCCGCCGCCGCCCATCGAGGCCGGCAGCGAGTACTCCCAGGACGCCGACGCGCGCTACGCGTTCCTGCCCCCGGAGGCCAGGCCCGCGACCGAGTGCCTCGCGGACGTCGTCGTCCGCATGCTGCCGTACTGGTACGACGCGATCGTCCCGGACCTTCGCCTGGGGAGGACCGTCCTGGTGGCGGCGCACGGCAACAGCCTGCGCGCGCTGGTGAAGCACCTCGATGGCATGGGGGACGACGAGGTCGTCGGCCTCAACATCCCGACCGGGGTCCCGCTGCGCTACGACCTCGACGACGACCTGCGTCCGGTGAAGCCAGGCGGTGAGTACCTCGACCCGGCCGCGGCCGCGGCCGCCATCGAGGCGGTCAGGAACCAGGGGAAGAAATAAAGGGCCTCTCCTCTCAGGGCTGCGCGGCCTCGGGGACGTGCCGCTCGCCGGTCACCAGGTAGACGACGCGACGCGCGACGCCGACGGCGTGGTCGCCGAAGCGCTCGTAGTACCGGCCGAGCAGGGTGACGTCGATCGCCGTCTCCACGCCGTGCGGCCAGCTGTCGGAGAGCAGCTCCCGGAACAGCCCGCGGTGGATCCGGTCCATCGCGTCGTCGTCGGTCTCCAGCTCACGGGCCGCCTGGACGTCCCGCTTGGCGATGACGGTGCCGGCCTTCGCGACCAGCATCTCCGCGACGTGGCCGGCCTCCAGGAACGCCGGCCGCACCTCCTGCGGCACCGCGTGATCCGGGAAGCGCATCCGCGCCACCTTCGCGATGTGCTCGGCGAGGTCGCCCATCCGCTCGAGGTCGCTGGCGATCCGGGTGGCGACCACGATCGTCCGCAGGTCGGTGGCCACCGGCTGCTGCCGGGCCAGCAGGGTGAAGCACCGTTGGTCGATGCTCTCCCGGGTGGCGTCGATCTCCTCGTCGCCGGCGATGACCAGGTCGGCCAGGGCGACGTCGGCGTCCAGCAGCGCCGTCGTGGCCGTGCTCATCTGCGAGCCGACCGAGTTGGCCATCTCGACCAGGCAGCCCCGGATGTCCTCGAGCTCCTCGAAATAGCTCTCGCGCATGTCTCGTCCTCCTGTTGCCCCGCAGTGGTGCCTGCCTGCGAGGGTAGGACTGCGGCGCGCGGCACTACCCGCCGCCCGGTGAACGCGCCCCCTCTCTGAGGTGAACACTGACCCGTCCGGGCTGGACAACCCTCCGTCATCGGCCGGAAATGGCGCAAACGGACCTAGCATCGGGTCGTGAGTCCGCTGGTCGCCCTGGTGGTCGGCCTCGTCCTGGGCGGGGTTGCGACCGTCACAGTCATGCTCGGGCGCCGTCGCGCGTTCGACGGCCCGGTGGGCGACGTCGCCGTCGTCGGCCCGCCCGAGGCCGCCTTCGCCCGGCGGCTCCTGGATCTCATGGACCCGGCCGTCGTCCTCGTGGACGTCGACGACGCGGTCCTGCTGGCCAACCCGGCGGCTCGCGCCCTGGGCATCGTTCGGGGCAGCCGGCTGCTCGTGCCGGAGCTGATCACGCTCGTGCAGACCGTCCGCGGCGGCGGCAGCCGCCGGGCCGACGTCCGGCTGCCCGGGGACCTCGCCGGGGCCGGCCCCCGGCTGATGGGCGTGCACGGCGTGCGACTGCACAGCGGCGCCGCGCCGCTGGCCGGCCCCGTCGCGCTCGTGCTGCAGGACGTCACCGAGACCCGGCGAACCGAGGCGGTCCGTCGCGACTTCGTCGCCAACGTCGGCCACGAGCTCAAGACGCCGGTCGGGGCCCTCGCGTTGCTGGCCGAGGCCATCGAGCAGGCCGCCGACGACCCCGAGGCCGTGCAGCGCTTCGCCGGGCGGATCGCCCGCGAGTCCGACCGGCTGGCCCGTCTGGTCCGGGAGCTGATCGACCTGTCCCGGCTGCAGGGCGGCGAGCCGCTGCCGGACCTGGTGCCCGTGGAGGTCGACGACGTCATCGCCGAGGCGGTGGACCGGACCCGCACCGCGGCGAAGGCCAAGGACCTGCAGATCGCGATCGGCGGCGACGCCGGCCTCGTCGTCCGCGGCGTCGAGAACCAGCTGGTCACCGCGGTGACCAACCTGCTGGCCAACGCGGTCGCCTACAGCGAGGGGCAGAACCGCATCGCCGTCGCCGCGCGCGCACGGTCCGGCTTCGCCGAGATCGCGGTGACCGACAGCGGCGTCGGCATCCCCCGCAAGGACCGGAACCGGGTCTTCGAGCGCTTCTACCGCGTGGACCAGTCGCGGGCCAGCAGCACCGGCGGGACCGGGCTGGGCCTGGCGATCGTCAAGCACGTGGCCAGCAACCACGGCGGTTCCGTCTCGGTGTGGAGCGAGGAAGGCCTCGGCTCCACCTTCACCCTGCGCATCCCCCTGGTGTCCGGGGACGGCGCGGAAGCAGACGGTCCACCCTCCGACGGCCCTGCCTGCGGAAGCTCTGCCTACGGAAGCCCGGCCTCCGGAGGATCCGGCGACGTCGTCGCCGTGGACGTGACGAAAGGAAGTCCATGACCCGCGTGCTGGTCGTCGAGGACGAGGAGTCCTTCTCCGACGCACTGTCCTACATGCTCCGACGTGAGGGGTACGAGGCCGTCGTCGCCGGGACCGGTCCGGACGCGCTGGCGGAGTTCGACCGCGGGGGTGCCGACATCGTCCTGCTCGACCTGATGCTGCCCGGGCTGCCGGGGACCGAGGTCTGCCGGGCGCTGCGCAGCCGCAGCAACGTCCCGATCATCATGCTGACGGCCAAGGACGGCGAGATCGACAAGGTCGTCGGTCTGGAGCTCGGCGCCGACGACTACGTGACCAAGCCGTACTCCGCGCGGGAGCTGGTCGCGCGCATCCGGGCGGTGCTGCGCCGCCGGGGCGAGGCGGCGGAGGCGCAGTCCACCGAGGGCGTGCTCGAGGCCGGCCCCGTCCGGATGGACGTCGAGCGGCACGTCGTCGCCGTGGACAACGAGCAGGTGTCCCTCCCGCTGAAGGAGTTCGACCTGCTCGAGTACCTGCTCCGCAACGCCGGGCGCGTGCTCACCAGGGGCCAGCTCATCGACCGGGTCTGGGGTTCGGACTACGTGGGTGACACCAAGACCCTCGACGTCCACGTCAAGCGGCTGCGCGCCAAGATCGAGCCCGACCCCGCCAACCCGAAGTTCCTGCTGACGGTGCGGGGTCTGGGCTACAAGCTGGAGGCATGAGGCCGGCGGGGCTGCTCAGCCGTTCTTCAGCTCGTCGATCTTCTGCGACGCCGCGGCCTTGGTGAGGTCCTCGGGCACCTCCTCGTCGGACTGGCGCGTCAACGTCTCGAGGTAGCTCTTCTGTGCCCCGGTGGCCGGCTCGTCGCCGGTCACCCAGTCGGCGGGGTCCTTCTCCGCCGACGCGGCCGGCTGTGTCGTCTGGTCGGGGGACGTGTTCGATTCGCTCATGTGTTCGATGCTAGGCCGGGACGGCGGTCCGCGCCCGTCGGGGCGGAGCCGTCCGCGCCGGCAGCTTCCGGCCGGTTCGGTAGACGTGCACGCTCCCGCAGGAGGGGCACTCGACGTGCATCGCGATGTGCGCCGGGTGGTTGGCGACCGATCGGATCCGCCGGTCGGCGACCAGCTCGTCGGTCCCGGTGACGGGGCAGGTGATCAGCAACATGGAGAGGAGAGTGCTCGGGTCCCGGCGCAGGTACGAGTGGCAGCGCTGACCGCTACCGCACCTTTTCTGCCATGATGCGGGCATGGCACTCCCCGGCCGCCCACTGGTCGTCAGCGTCGTCGTGGCCGACGGCCTCGTCGGCAGCTTCGGCCTCGGGGTCTGCGCCGAGATCTTCGGCTACGACCGCACCGGCATCGGCCTGCCCCGGTTCGACTTCGCGCTGGTGAGCGAGGCGCCGGGCGTGCTGCGCACCGACACCGGCATCCCGATCACCGTGGAGCACGGCCTCGACCGGCTGGCCCGTTCCGACATCATCGCGATCACCGCGTGGGAGCTGTTCGGCCGCGTGCCGTCGCCCGCGCTGCTCGACGCCGTCCGCGCGGCCCACGCGCGCGGGGCGACCATCGTCAGCCAGTGCACCGGCGCCTTCGTGCTGGCCGAGGCGGGCCTGCTCGACGGCAAGCGCGTCACCACCCACTGGCAGTGGGCGGGCGAGCTGGCCGCCCGGTTCCCGGCCGTCACCGTCGACCCCGCGGTGCTCTACGTCGACAACGGCCAGGTCATCACCGGCGCGGGAACGGCGGCAGGCGTGGACACCCTGCTGCACCTGGTCCGGCGCGAGTGGGGCTCCGCCGCGGCCAACGCGCTCGCGCGCGAGATGGTCGTCCCCCCGCACCGCGACGGCGGCCAGGCCCAGTTCATCGACGCCCCCGTGCCCGCGTGCGAGGACGACCTGCTCGGCGTCGTCCTCGGATGGGCGGCGAAGAACCTGGCCGAGGACATCTCGGTCGATCTGCTGGCCCGCCGCGCCCTGATGAGCCCGCGCAGCTTCGCCCGGCGCTTCAAGGCGGCCACCGGCACCACGCCGCACGCCTGGCTGCTCGGCCGGCGGCTGGCCGCTGCCGAAGGCCTGCTGGAGGAGACCGACGCCCCGGTCGAGGAGATCGCCCGGCTGGTGGGCTTCGGCACGGCCGCCGGGCTGCGCGAGCAGTTCGCCCGCCGTCGCGGGGTCTCCCCGCGCGCGTACCGGCAGACCTTCCGGACCGGTCTTGCCGGCTCAGGCGCCCGGCCGGCGCCGGTGCAGCTCGACGGGCACCGGGGCGGGGCTGGCCGGGTGGGGGGCGAGCAGGCCCTGGTCGAGGCGGAGCTCGGCCAGCCGGCGTAGCTCGGCGAAGGCCGCCTCCCCCAGCAACTCGGTCAGCTCGGGGGCGTAGGTCTCCACGAGGGGCTCCGGTGAGACGTGGGCCAGCGGCGCGCCGGTGCACCACCAGTGCAGGTCCGCCCCTCCCGGCCCCCAGCTGCGGCGGTCGAACTCGCCGATGGTCGACACCAGCACCCGGGTGCCGTCGGGTCGCTCCACGTGCTCCTGCTCCCGCCGCACCGGGAGCTGCCAGCAGACGTCGGGCTTCGTCGTCAGCGGGTGGACGCCGGTCCGCAGCGCCATCCGGTGCAGCGCGCACCCGGCGCCTCCGGGGAAGCCGGGGCGGTTGAGGAAGACGCACGCCCCGTCGACCACCCGGGTGCGCAGTGCGCCCGTGCCCTCGTCCCCGTCCGCGGGGCCGTCGTGCGCGCCGTCCTCCTCGGTCCAGGCGACCCGGCCGACCGGGGCCAGCTGCCAGTCCTCGTCGGTGAGGTCGGCGACCGAGGCGGTCACCCGGGCGAGGTCGTCCTCGTCGGTGAAGAAGGCCCCGTGGCTGCAGCACCCGTCGTCCGCCCGGCCCTCGACGACGCCGGCGCATCCCCGGCCGAAGATGCACGTCCAGGCCGACGTCAGCCAGGTCAGGTCGGCGCGCACGACGTGGGCGGGATCGGCCGGGTCGGGGAACTCCACCCACTCGCGGGTGAAGTCCAGGCCGACCTCGGAGAGCGGGTCCTCCGGCACGCGTCCAGCCTAGGTGCAGGATCCCGTGCCCCCTCGGCGCGCAGCTCGCGGCGGGTCCCTGCAGGGGGCCGTCCGGCAGACTGGCCCCCATGCGACTCGGGGTGCTGGACGTCGGCTCGAACACCGTCCACCTGGTGGTGGTCGACGCCCACCGCGGCGCGCACCCCACCCCTATGCACGACGACCGGGCCGTGCTGCGCCTGGCCGAGCACGTGGGACCCGACGACCTGCTGTCGAAGGCGGGGGAGAAGGCGCTCCTGCACGCGGTGCAGAACGCCTGCGACCAGGCGGAGGAGCAGGGCTGCGAGGAGCTGCTGGCCCTGGTGACGTCGGCCATCCGCGACGCCGCCAACGGCCTGGAGGTCCTCGACCGCATCCGTACCCGCACCGGCGTCGACCTGACGGTGCTCACCGGCGAGGAGGAGGCACGCCTGACCTTCCTCGCCGTCCGCCGGTGGTTCGGCTGGAGCGCCGGGCGGCTGCTCGTGCTCGACATCGGCGGTGGGTCGCTGGAGCTGGCCAGCGGAGTCGACGAGGATCCCGACGTGGCGCTGTCCCTGCCGCTGGGCGCCGGCCGCATGACCCGCCGCTTCCTCCCCGAGGCGATGAGCGGCGGACGTCCCGACCTGGCGGCGCTGGACAAGCTCGACGCCTACGCCACCGAGCTGCTCGCGCCCGCGGCGAAGAAGCTCCGCGGGGCGGGGAAGCCGGACCTGGTGGCCGCCACCAGCAAGACGTTCCGCACGCTGGCGAGGCTCACCGGCGCGGCCCCGTACTCGGCCGGACTGCAGATGCCCCGGGAGCTGAACGACGACGGGCTGGGCCAGCTGGTCGGCTTCGTGTCGCGGATCGAGTCCTCGGCGCTGGCCGAGCTGCGAGGCGTCTCGCCCGACCGTTCTCATCAGGTTCCGGCCGGTGCCGTGGTGGCTGCCGCAACGATGCGTTCGCTGGACGTACGGTGCGTGAGGATCTGTCCGTGGGCGCTGCGGGAGGGTGTCATCCTGCGCAGGCTGGACTCGTTGGGAGGAGTGTGATGGCCGAGCCCGACTGGAACCCGGACACGGGGGGACGCTCGCTCGCCGAGATCCTGCGCGAGGCCGGGATCGAGTCGGCGAACCGCGCCGCCCGCCGCCGGACCTGGGACGACCCCGAGGAGACCGGCATCCGCCAGCGCCGGGCCGAGGCGGCCGCGGCCGACGGCGTGGCCGGGCGCACCGGGTACGGACGCCGTCGCAGCGACCAGGAGCCGGACCGGCCCGACTTCTCCGCACCCCCGCCCGGCGCCGAACGGCGGCAGGGCCCCGAGCGTCGCGCCGTCCGGCGTCCCGAGCCCGGCCCCGTGACGGCGGCCATCCCGGGCCTGCGCCCCGACCGCCGGCCCGGCGTCCCCGCCTCGACCGCGACGCCCAGCGCGCCGGTGCCGGGCATCGCGGCGCCGCGGGCGCCGCTGCACAGCCAACCGGTGCCGGCCATGGACCGGCGGGCCGGCCAGGCGATCCCCCAGCGTGGCTCGTCCCGCGCGGTGGGCCAACCGGAGCATCCGTCCACCGGACCGATCCCGGTGGTCCGGGCCGTCCAGGTGGAGGACCTGGACGACGACCTGGACGCCACGCCCCAGGAGAGCGCGCTCGCCTGGCTGCGCTTCGCCGGGGAACTGGTCATCGCGCTCGCCGCGGGGGTCGGCGTCTACTTCGCGGCCACCGTCCTGTGGGAGATCGTCCCCCACGTCGCCGTCCTGCTGGCCCCGCTCGCGGTGACCGGCCTGGTCACGGGGGTGGGCGTCTGGCGGCAGCGGCAGGGCCGGGAACCGGCCGGCGCGCTGCTGCTGGCCGTCCTCGTCTTCGCCGGGACGCTGCTCACCATCGCGCCGGCCGCCGGCCTGCTCGCCGCCGGCTCCTGACCGCGGGTCAGCCGGCCTCGTCCTGCTCGTCCGCGCGGGCGAAGCCCTCGACGACGGCGGCGCAGAAGGCGTCGAGGTCGTCGGGCTTGCGGCTGGTGGTCAGGTTCCCGTCGACCACGACGTCCTCGTCCACCCAGTCGGCACCGGCATTGCGCAGGTCGGTCCGCAGCGACGGCCACGAGGTCATCCGGCGGCCCTTCACGACGCCGGCCTCGATGAGCACCCACGGTGCGTGGCAGATCGCCGCGACGGGCTTGCCGGCGTCGAAGAACGCCGTGACGAACGCGACCGCGTCGGCGTCGGCACGGAGGAGGTCGCCGTTGATCACCCCGCCCGGCAGCAGCAGGGCCCCGTAGGCGTCGGGATCGGCGGAGCTGACGACGGCGTGGACCTTCGTGGTGGCGCCCTTGTCGAGGTGGTCGTAGGCGGTGATCGACCCGCCTCCGAGCGACACCAGTTCCGGCTCGGCGCCGGCCTCCTCGAGGACCTGCCACGGCCGGTCGAGCTCGACCTGCTCGACACCGTCCGTGGCCAGCACGGCCACCTTCATCCCGCCCAGTTCTCCAGCCATGGGGCGGCGGCTACCCGCGGCCCGGACGGGGCACACGCGTGCCCATTACCGTTCGGGGCGTGATCGTCGGCACCTGGCCCGCGCTGCAGAGGCTGCTGTCCCGGCGCGCCGCCGGAGGGCGCGACCCGGTGGAGCTGGCGCGCGAGGCGGTCGAGGCGGGGTGCCTGGTGGCGCTCGAGACGCGCGATCCCGCGCTGGTCGCCCGGATCCGCGACGCCGGCCTGGCGGCCGAGACCGAGCTGACCGTCCGGGCGGGCACGTCTCCGGCGCTCGCCGTGCTGGCGACGGAGGCCGGGCTCGACGTGGTCCTCGTCGGGCCGGCCCGGGACGTCGATGCCGTGGGCCTGCCCGGGGCGGCGGTCGCCGTGACGGCGGGGGAGCCGGGGGCCGAGGACCGGTGCCGTGCCCTCGCCGGCGGGCGGGTACGCCTGGCCTCCGGCCGCGGCCGTGGCGCGCCGCTCGCCGTCGTCCGCTGCCTGAACGTCCTCATGGCGGGGGAGGGACACCCGGGCATCGAGGCGTCCGACCCGCGCCTGGTCGCCATCGCCGGTGAACGCGCGGCCTGGAACGGCCGCCCGTCCGACAGCTGGGAGCTCGTCATGCCGTACGGAGTCCTCGTCCAGGAGCAGCGGCGGCTGGTCGCCGCGGGCCACCGGGTCCGCGTCGCGGTGCCCGCGCGGGGTGCCGCGTGACCGCCACCGGTCGCCGCGGGCTCGCCATCATCGGCGGCGGCAAGATCGGCGAGGCCCTGCTGTCGGGTCTGGTCCGCCGCGGCGGACCCGACGGCCTGCTCGTGTGCGAGCGCAGTGCCGAGCGGGCGGGGCAGCTCGCCGAGCGCTACGGGGTGGGCACCGTCGACCTGGGCGGGGCGGCGGCCCGGGCCCGCGTCCTCCTCCTCGCGGTCAAGCCGCAGGACATCGACGTGCTGCTCAGCTCCCTCGCCGAGCACGTGGACGCCGACCATCTCCTCATCTCCGTCGCCGCCGGTGTGCCGACGAAGCGGATCGAGGCGGCCCTGCCCGACGGGGTCCCCGTCGTGCGGGTCATGCCGAACACCCCGGCGCTGGTGGACGAGGGCATGAGCGTGCTGTCCGCGGGCGCGCACGCCGGCGAGGAGCACCTGGACGAGGCGGAAGCGCTGCTGGCCGCCGTCGGACGGGTCCGCCGGGTGCCGGAGGACCAGCAGGACGCCGTCACGGCGCTGTCGGGGAGCGGCCCGGCCTACTTCTTCTACCTGGTCGAGGCGATGGTCGACGCGGGGATCCTGCTGGGCCTGCCCCGGGCGCTGGCCGCCGACCTGATCGTGCAGACGGCGCTCGGCTCGGCGGTGATGATGCGGGACTCCGGCGAGCACCCGGTGCAGCTGCGCGAGGCCGTCACCAGTCCCGGCGGGACGACGATCGCCGCGGTGCGGGAGTTGGAGCGGCACGGGGTGCGGGCCGCGCTGATCGCCGCGATCGAGGCCGCGCACGCCCGCTCGGTCGAGCTCGGGAAGGCCCGGTCCTGACGCGAGGGTCGTGGGGTCCGTGCGGCCGGTGCGCCGGGCCATTCAGCGCAGCCGGGCACGGTATCCCAGGGAGTCCTCGGAATCCAGCACTCTGCGTCATCGACCGATCACCGCGTCGCGAAACGCGCGGCGCAACAGTTCTGAGGGGTTGCACTGGTGTAGTTCTGCCGAGGACGGACCGGTCCGCCTGTTCGATTCACCCATCGCACCAGTCACGTGAGCCCCTTACGCTCTGTACCAGCGCATGCGTGTTCAGTTGCCGGTGGGGAAGCCGGCGCCACGACGTGAGCTAGGTCCGGAGACGAAGACATGACCATGCCCCAGCGCACCGCCGCCCCTGCGATGTCCCGTCCGGGCGTGCCCGGTCCGCGGCCCGTCGGCCGCCCCATGGCCGCCACGATGGCCCGCCCCGTCCCGGCCCAGCACCCGGCCGCGATGCCCCTCGGTCGCCAGACCGTCCCGGCCCCCCGTCAGGCCGTCACGTTCCTCACCGTGGCCGAGGTCGCCGCGATGATGCGCGTCTCGAAGATGACCGTGTACCGCCTGGTCCACGCCGGCGAGCTCTCCGCCGTCCGCGTCGGCCGCTCCTTCCGCGTGCCGGAGCGCGCCGTGCAGGACTACCTGCGCGACGCCTACACCGACATCGCCTGAGAACCACGCTGCAGAACCGCACCACGTCGTCTTCGGTCCGCCCGCGGCAGCGTCGCCGCGGGGCGGCCGGTACGCTCGGGCGCCGGGTGACACCGGGCTCCTCCTCGTGAGGCGGCCGGGAGTCGCGTTCGAGCTGAAGTTCCTCAAAGACGACGTCGGGAGCACCACGTGGGTTCTGTCATCAAGAAGCGGCGCAAGCGGATGGCGAAGAAGAAGCACCGCAAGCTGCTGAAGAAGACGCGCGTTCAGCGTCGCAACAAGAAGTGACCTGACGCTCGTGCCGCCCGCGGTCGTCCTCGTCACCGGCGTCAGCCGGTGGCTGGGTGGCGCGTTGGCGGCCGAGCTGGCGGCCGATCCCTCCATCGGTCGGGTCATCGGTGTGGACACGGTCCCGCCCTCGCCGGACATGCTCCGGCGGCTCGGGCGCACCGAGTTCGTGCGGGCCGACATCCGCAACCCGCTGATCGGCAAGGTGATCTCGGCGGCGTCGGTCGACACCGTCGTGCACATGAACATCAGCTCCACCCCGGCCGGCTCGGGCGGGCGGGTGCCGATGAAGGAACTGAACGTCATCGGCACGATGCAGCTGCTCGCCGCGTGCCAGCGCGCCCCGTCGGTGCGCCGCCTGGTGCTGAAGTCGACGAGCGCGGTCTACGGGGCGTCCTCGCGCGACCCGGCGGTGTTCACCGAGGCGATGCAGGCCCGCGCCGTACCCTCGGGCGGGTTCGCCAAGGACAGCCTCGACATCGAGGGCTACGTCCGCGCCTTCGCGCGCCGGCGCCCCGAGGTCGACGTCGTGATGCTGCGGTTCACCAATTTCATCGGTCCCCGGATCGACTCCCTGCTCACCGGCTTCTTCCGCATGCCCGTGGTGCCCACGGCCCTCGGCTACGACGCCCGCGTCCAGCTCCTGCACGAGGACGACGCGCTGGCCGTGCTCACCCGCGCCACGACGGGCTCGTTCACCGGCACGGTGAACGTCGGCGGCGAGGGCACCCTGCTCCTGTCCCAGGCGATCCGGCGGCTCGGCCGGCTCGAGGCACCCATCCCGACGCGGGCGCTGGGCTCGGTGGGGCGGCTGTCCCGGCGGTTCGGCTTCGTCGACTACTCGCCGGAGCAGATGCGCTTCCTGAACTTCGGGCGGGTCGTGGACACGACGGTCCTGCGCGAGCGGTTCGGCTACACCCCCCGCTACACCACGGAGGCCGCCCTGGCCGACTACGCCCGCACGGTCGCGCCGGTGGTCTCGCCGCGGCTCGTGCACGCGGTGACCTCGCGTGTCCGGTCGGTCCTCGAGCACGCCGGTGACACCGCCACCGCGGTCGGGGAACGCCTGCGGCCGGCGCCCCCCGCCCCGGGGCTGCGGGCGGTGCGCGATGCCTGAGGCCCGGGTGATCCCGCTGCGTCCGGACGACGACGATCCCTACGTCCCGCCGCCGGCCGCGCCCGGCTGGGAGGAGCAGCTCGCCGGCGGGCTGGAGTTCCTCCGCCGACGGATGACGGGGGAGTACGAGACCGACGAGTTCGGCTTCGACCCCGATCTGACCGACCACCTGCTGCTGCCCGTCCTCCGCCCCTTGTACGAGAAGTGGTTCCGGGTCGAGAGCCAGGGGCTGGACAACGTGCCGTCCACCGGCGGCGCGCTGCTGGTGGCGAACCACTCGGGCACCATCCCGATCGACGCGCTGATGACCATGGTGGCCCTGCACGACGACCACCCGGCCCGCCGCCGGCTGCGCCTGCTGGGGGCCGACCTGGTCTTCGAGCTGCCCTTCGTCGGCACGATGTCGCGCAAGATGGGCACGACGCTGGCCTGCAACGAGGACGCCGAGCGCCTGCTGACCGCCGGGGAGCTGGTCGGCGTCTTTCCCGAGGGCTTCAAGGGCATCGGCAAGCCGTTCCGCGAGCGGTACACCCTGCAGCGGTTCGGCCGGGGTGGTTTCGTCACAGCGGCTCTGCGGACCGGCGCGCCGATCATCCCCTGCGCCATCGTGGGCGCCGAGGAGATCTACCCCATGATCGGCAACGCCCGGTCGGCGGCCCGCCTGCTGGGTCTGCCGTACCTGCCGATCACCCCGACGTTCCCGCTCCTGGGTCCGCTGGGCCTCGTGCCCCTGCCGTCGAAGTGGCTGATCGCGTTCGGCGAGCCGATCGAGACGGCGTCCTACGGTCCGGCGGCCGCCGAGGACCCCATGCTGGTCTTCAACCTGACCGACCAGGTGCGGGAGACCATCCAGCACTCGCTCTACCAGCTGCTCCTGCAGCGCCCGAGCGTCTTCGCCTAGGCCCCCGTCAGGGGCCCGCGCCGAGCGTGCGCGGTGTGGGGGGACGGGGGTCCTTCATTCACCAGGGGAACTTCTCGCGCCTCCGGAGGGCGATCGCCCCGCCGACCACGCCGCCGGTCAGCGCCGCAGCGGCGACCGTCGGGACCCCGATCTTCGCCGCCTTGCGACCGGTGCGGAAGTCGCGGATGGTCCAGCCCCGTGCCCGGGCGACCGCCCGCAGCTCGGTGTCGGGGTTGACCGCGACGGCGGTCCCGGTCAGCGACAGCATCGGCAGGTCGTTGGCCGAGTCGCTGTAGGCCGTGCACCGGCCCAGGTCCAGGCCCTCACGCTCGGCGAGCGCGAGGACCGCCTCGGCCTTCGCGGGCCCGTGCATCAGCTCGCCGACCAGCCGACCGGTGTACTTGCCGTCGACGACCTCCGCGACCGTGCCGAGCGCCCCGGTCAGGCCCAGCCGGTGGGCGATGATCGACGCCAGCTCCACGGGCGTCGCGGTGACCAGCCACACGCGCTGGCCCTCGTCGAGGTGCTTCTGGGCGAGCGCCCGGGCGCCGGCCCAGATCCGGTCGGCCATGAGCTCGTCGTAGATCTCCTCGCTGGCCTGCACGATCTCGGCCACCGGGCGGCCGGCGACGAACGCCAGCGCGTTCTCCCGGATGGTGAGCATGTCGTCGGGGTTGCCCTCGTTGCCGCCGATGCGGAACTTGGCCTGCTGCCAGACGAACCCGAGCATGTCGCGGCTGGAGAAGTACTTGCGGGCGGCCAGCCCGCGGGCGAACCAGAAGAGGGAGGCGCCCATCATCATCGTGTTGTCGACGTCGAAGAACGCTGCGCCGGTCGGGTCCGGGTGGACGGCCGGTGGCGCCGCGACCTCCGCGGCCGCCGCGGAGGCGGCACCGGCGACGTGCGCGCGGGTCTCCTCGTCCGCCACGCCGCCCGAGCGGGCGGACCGGCGACCGCGTAGCGGTACTCGCGGCACGAGGGACCTCCCTGCGATCGATCCGCACCCCCTGCGGGGTCCGGCAAATGGACCCTAGCGGGACCGGTGGAGGGTGGGTCCGGGGGTCAGCAGCCGGCGGGGAGCAGCAACGGCAGGCAGACGTCGAGGGGCGGCACCGGGACGACGGCCGAGGAGGGTGCGGGCGGCGCGAGCGGCGGCGGATCCGGGTTCGGCTTCGGAGTCGGCAGCGACGGGACCGGCACCCCGGGCGTCGTCGGCGCCGGCACCGTGGGCGTCGGCAGGCCGCCGGTCCCGCCGCCCTGGGGAGCGGGAACCGGCGCCGGGACGGGCGTCGGCTCGGTGGGCTGACCGGGTGTGCTGCCCTGGGGGGCGGGCGCCGGACCGGACGGCTGGCCGGCGATCGGTGCCTCCGGGTCCGGAACGGGGCCGGGGCAGGTCGTCGCGACGGGTCCCAGTTCGTCCCTGCCGGTGACCGCGGGACCGCTCTGGCAGGACAGCGCCGCCTCGAGCTCCGTCGTGCGGACGGCGACCTGGCCGAGGAGGTCCAGCGAGGACGTCACGGCCTGCGCCGCCTCGGCCGGGATGCCGGGCGCGAGGGCGGTCAGCTCGCCGGACTGGGCGCCGGCCCACCGGGCCAGCCGGTCCAGCGGCCCGGAGTCCTCGGTCTCGACGGCGTGCTCGGCGAGCAACGCCGCACCCTCCTGGGTCTGGTCGTCCATCGTCCGCAGCGTCTCGAGCACCAGGGCGGGGTCCGCGCCGGCCGCCGCCACCATCTCTGCCCCCGGCCTCCCGGCCGGAGAGGGGGGCAGCGCGGTGCCGCCGTCGCCGACCAGCGCCTCCAGCTCGTCGAGACGGGTGCTGGCAAAGCCCAGCAGGGTCTGGCCACGGGAGTCGCCGGCCAGGGCGAGCTGAGTCTGCTCGGTGCCACGCTTGAGCTCGTAGAGGACGTCGCCTGGCCGGGCGCCCCCGGCGACGGCCACCAGGGCGGCCAGCGCGGTGACCGTCAGGGCGGCCCCGGCCAGGCCTGCGGTCAGCCGGCTGCGCCACCGGACGGGTGCGGCGTCGACGGCGCGCACGGACAGGAGGCGCTGCAGCGTCGAGCGCGGCGCCGGCTCCGGCGTCCGGACGGCGGCCATCGCGACGACACGGGCCCGCGTGGCGGCCCGGAACCCGGGGTCCGGTGCCTCGCCGAGGGAGGGGCCCATGCCGCGCAGCCGCGCGACGACGTCCTCCTCGCGGTCCCGCACGCTCATCCGGTCCTGCCTCCGCTCCCCGTGGACGCGGCCCGGCCCACCATCGGCCGGTCGCGCTGCACCCGATCCAACGAGGCTGCGCGGCATTCGGTTACGGCCCCGACGGCGCCCTTCCCGCTCATCGGCCCGTCCCGCTCATCGGCCCGTCCGGCTCATCGCAGACCGTCGGGGAGCAGGCCGGCCAGCCGGCGGACGGCGCGGTGCTGCAGCGCCTTGATGGCCCCGTCGCGCTTGCCCATGACCTCGGCGGTCTCGGCCACCGAGAGCCCGTGCAGGAAGCGCAGGGCGAGGCATTCCTGCTGCTCGGGGCCCAGTTTGCGCATGCACTCGACCAGTTCGACGTTGGTCAGCTTCTGGACCACCGCGTCCTCGGGGCCGTCGGTGGCGGTGTCGGCGTCCCGCATGTCCGCCGTGGCCACCTCCAGCCGGTACCGGCTGCTCTTCACGTGGTCGTAGACGATGTTGCGGGCGATGGTGATCAGCCACGCGCCGACGTCGCGGCCCTGGAAGGACAGCGAGTCGATCCGGCGCAGCGCACGGACGAAGGTCTCGCTGGTCACGTCCTCGGCGGTGGTGCGGTCCCCGACGCGGTGGTAGACGTAGCGGTGGACCATGCCGACGTAGTGGTCGTAGAGCCGGCCGAACGCCTCGGCGTCGCCGTCCTGGGCGCGGCGCACCAGCTCCCAGACGTCGGGACCGTCGTCCGGCGGCGGGGGCGGCTGCACGTCCACGGGGACGCCGAGGACCTCCGTGGACCTGTCCTCGAGCGCCTCCAGCGCCACGTTGCCGTGCTCGGTGGGACCGGAGGCGGGCGCGGGCACCTCTGCGGTGCTCGGCCGGGGGCGGGGCGAGGGGCGCTCGACCGCGGCGATCTCCGAGCGCATCTCCGAGCGCGGCGCCGGCGCCGGACCCGCCGCCGGATCGGCCGCCGGCCGTCCGGTGTCCAGCGGGCGGGGAGGTGCCATGCCGGGTTCGGACCTCCTCGTCGACCCGCCTCGCGTGCTGCGGGGCGGCCCCCATGGTGACAACATCGCCCCGACCCGTCCACGCGACCTCGTCACGGGAGCGGCGCGGTGTCACCCGGGAGGGGGCCGGACAGGGGTCGGACGGAGACGGAGGAGAGGTCGTGGCAGCAGCCGGCACGTCCATGTCGTCGCTGGTGCGGGAGGCGGCGCAGCGCCGTCCGGACGCACCGGCCGTCGTCGACGGCGAGCGGCGGCTGACCTGGGGCGAGCTCGACGCGCTCGTCGACCGGACCGCCGCCGGCTACGCCGCCTCGGGTCTGACCTCCGGCGACCGCGTCGCGGTGCAGCTGCCCAACGGGATCGCCTGGCTGCGCGCGGTGCTCGGTGCCCTGCGCGCCGGGCTGGTCGTGGTGCCGGTCAACACCGCCTTCACCGATCCCGAGCTCGAGCACGTCCTCGGCGACTCCGGTGCCGGTCTGCTCGTCGTCGAGGAGGAGCGCCCACCCGTGGGCGGGGTGCCGGTCTGCGCCGGTCCCCCGGACGGCGACGGTGAGGCGCCGGCCGTGGACGACGACCCCGCGGCGCTGGCCTTCCTCGCCTACACCAGCGGCACGACCGGCCGGCCGCGCGGCGCCATGCTGACCTCCGGCGCGCTGCGGGCCAACCAGGAGCAGTGCCTGGCCCTGGACCCGCCGCCGGTCCGGGCCGACGACCGGGTGCTGATCGTGCTGCCGCTCTTCCACGTCTACGGCCTGAACGCCGGCTTCGGCCTGGTGGCCGCCACCGGCGCCTGCGCGGTCCTCCAGCGCTCCTTCGACCCGGCAGGGACGCTCGCGCTCATGACCGAGGAGCAGGTCACCGCCGTCCCGGGCGCGCCGCCGATGTACCAGGCCTGGCTCGCCGCGGCGGAGGCCTCCGGCAGCGAGGACGACCTGCGCCGCGCCTTCGCCACGGTCCGGCAGGCCTCCTCCGGTGCCGCACCGCTGCCGGCCGAGATCTGGACGGGCATGCGCGACCGCGCGGGGGTGACGGTGTGGGAGGGCTACGGCCTCACCGAGGCCGCCCCGGTCGTGGCCAGCACCCTGGCGACCGGCCGGGCCAAGCCGCGGTGCATCGGCGGACCGCTGCCCGGCGTCGAGGTGGAGCTGCGCGACACCGCCGACACCGCCGGGGCGACCGACGGCGGCTCCTCGGCGCGGCCGGTCGAGGACGGTCCGGGGGAGGTCTGGGTCCGCGGGCCCAACCTGTTCTCCGGCTACTGGCCCGACGGCGCCGACGGCCCCGACGCCGACGGCTGGCTGGGCACCGGTGACCTCGCCTACCGCGACGAGGACGAGGACCTGCACCTGGTCGACCGGCGCAGCGACCTGGTGCTGGTCAGCGGCTTCAACGTCTACCCGGCCGAGGTGGAGCGGGTGCTGGACCTCCACCCGGCGGTGCTCGAGAGCGCCGTCATCGGCGTGCCGGACGCGCGCACCGGAGCCGCGGTGCGCGCGGTCGTCGTCCTGAGGGAGGGGGAGCGGGTCACCGCCGACGAGTTGCGGGCGCACGCCGCGAGCTCCCTGGCCCGCTACAAGGTGCCCACCTCGGTGCAG
>CADCTN010000123.1 GCA_902805535.1 uncultured Blastococcus sp.
GCGGTGAGCGTGAGCCTGTACGCGGTGTTCAAGCGGCGCGGCTGGATCTGACGAAGGACCCCACTGCCCCCCACCGCTCGCACGCTCGCGGCGGGCCCCTGCAGCGGGGCCGGAACAACCAGGTGGCCGTTGCCGTTAGGCTGTCTGCACAACTACACAGGGGGTGAATGGTCTCGACTTCGGTCGGGTGACCAGGGGAAGCGAGCCGAGGAAGGCAACGATGAGCTCGTTAACCATGCGTTGCAAACCACACAAGCGCCGATTCCAATCAGCGCGACTTCGCTCTCGCTGCCTGATAGCAGCTAGACGAGTCTGTCAGCCCGGGTTCGTCATCGGCCCGGATCCTGGCATCAGCTAGATGACTCACTGCACGTGCCGGTCGCGGGCGCGTGCGGGACACCAAACAGTGACTGGGCCTGTCACGTCGACTTGTTCGCATGATCGACGGGGTCGAGCAGAGGCAACGCGGACTGCGCTCGGAGAAGCCCTGGTGATGCGTCGAAGGACGCGGGTTCGATTCCCGCCACCTCCACCCCACAGTTGAACCCCGTTCCACCACGTAGGGCCCGGTCCATGACCGGGCCCTACGTGCGTTCGGGGCCGATCGCGCCGCGGCTCCGTGGGCCGCGCTCGGACGGCGGCCACGCGAACACCTCCGGCTTCTGCTGATCGAGCCGTTGGCTGCTGCGACGGCCATTGCGACGCAGGCTTGCTGCGACACAGCCCAGCCGGCCTGTGCTCGTCCGCCCGGACGTTGCACCGGTGGGACTGCACCGGTGGGCTGCGACGCCATGATCGGCATCCTCGGTCGCGCTACCGTCCACGTCGCCGCGCAACGGTGGCCGGAGGGAGGTCGGAGTCAGCCGATGGACGAGCCGACCGGACAGCAGGCCGCCGAGGAATCGGTCCGCCGGTTCCTGGCCGACGACACCGTGGCCCAGGCGCTCGGGATCACCGTCAGCCGGATGGCTCCGGGAGCCGTCACCGCACACATGACCGTCGGTGCCGAGATGGTGAACGGGCACGGCGGCGCGCACGGTGCGGCCCTGTTCGCGATCGCGGACATCGCCTTCGCCCTCGCGTGCAACTCGCACGGCCGTCCGGCGGTCGGTCGTTCCTGCAGCATCGAGTACCTCGCTCCCGCGTACGCGGGCGACCTCCTCACCGCGACCGCCGTCGAGCGCTCCGTCGTCGGCCGGGGCGGGATCTACGACGTCGCGGTGACCCGGGACCCCGACGGGCGACTGCTCGCCGAGTTCCGGGGACACAGCCGGATGCTGGGCGAGCGCGACTTCTGAGCGTGAGGTTCAGCGGCCCGCATCCGCATGGTCATGCATAGTCGTGCATAATCTCTCTCGTGTCCAAGGTCCTCACCTCCCTGCCCGTCGGCGAACGCGTCGGCATCGCCTTCTCCGGGGGGCTCGACACCTCCGTGGCGGTCGCCTGGATGCGCGACAACGGCGCGGTCCCGTGCACCTACACCGCCGACATCGGTCAGTACGACGAGCCGGACATCGGCTCGGTGCCGGGCCGGGCGACGGCGTACGGCGCAGAGATCGCCCGGTTGGTCGACTGCCGGGCCGCGCTGGTGGAGGAAGGCCTGGCCGCGCTGACCTGCGGCGCCTTCCACATCCGCTCGGGCGGTCGCAGCTACTTCAACACCACCCCCCTCGGCCGCGCCGTCACCGGGACGCTGCTGGTGCGGGCCATGCTCGAGGACGACGTCCAGATCTGGGGCGACGGCTCGACCTTCAAGGGCAACGACATCGAGCGGTTCTACCGGTACGGGCTCCTGGCCAACCCCTCGCTGCGCATCTACAAGCCGTGGCTGGACGCCGACTTCGTGACCGAGCTCGGCGGCCGCAAGGAGATGTCGGAGTGGCTGGTCGCCCACGACCTGCCCTACCGGGACAGCGCCGAGAAGGCCTACTCCACCGACGCCAACATCTGGGGCGCCACCCACGAGGCCAAGACGCTGGAGCACCTGAACACCGGCATCGAGACCGTCGACCCGATCATGGGCGTGCGGTTCTGGGACCCGGCAGAAGACATCCCCGCCGAGGACGTCACCATCGGCTTCGCGCAGGGCCGGCCGGTCAGCATCGACGGCAAGGAGTTCGACTCCGCCGTCGACCTGGTGCTGGAGGCCAACGCCATCGGCGGCCGGCACGGTCTGGGCATGTCCGACCAGATCGAGAACCGGATCATCGAGGCCAAGAGCCGGGGCATCTACGAGGCGCCGGGGATGGCCCTGCTGCACATCGGCTACGAGCGGCTGGTCAACGCGATCCACAACGAGGACACGATCGCGACCTACCACGCCGAGGGCCGCCGGCTGGGCCGGCTCATGTACGAGGGCCGCTGGCTGGACCCACAGGCGCTCATGCTGCGGGAGTCACTGCAGCGCTGGGTCGGCATGGCGGTGACGGGCGAGGTGACCGTCCGGCTGCGGCGCGGCGAGGACTACTCGGTCCTCGACACCGCCGGCCCGGCCTTCAGCTACCACCCGGACAAGCTCTCCATGGAGCGCACCGAGGACTCGGCCTTCGGACCGGTCGACCGCATCGGGCAGCTCACGATGCGCAACCTCGACATCGCCGACTCCCGGGCCAAGCTCGAGCAGTACGCGAGCCTCGGCATGGTCGGGGGAGCGACGCGGGCGTCGATCGGAGCGGCCCAGGCGGCGTCGACCGGCCTGATCGGCGCGATGGCCGAGGGTGGGGCCGAGGTCATCGCCTCGCGCGGAGCGGTCTCCGACGAGGACCAGATGCTCGACCGGGCCGCGATGGAGTCAGGCACCGACTGACCGCGGCGTCGTCCGGCCGGCGGTGTCGCTCAGGGGTGCGAACGGACGACGACGAGCACGTCCTCGGACTGCAGCGTGCCGATCAGCGGGTCGTCGAAGCGCAGCGTCCGGCCGCCCCGGGTGACCGACAGGACGATGTCGCGCAGGTCGCGCGGTCCCAGGCCGGTCTCGCTCGACGTCACCCCGCGCTGGTGCAGGTCGAGCCCCTGGCCACCGGTGACGAGGTCCTCGACGACGGCGACCACGCGCGGGGCGTCGGTGGAGAGGCCGAGCAGCCGGCCCGACGTCGCCGAGGTGGTGATGACGGTGTCGGCGCCGGACTGGCGGAGGAGGTTGGCGTTCTCCTCCTCCCGGACGCTGGTGGTGATCGGGACGCTCGGGTTGAGCTGGCGAACCGTCAGGGTGATGAGGACCGCGGCGTCGTCTCGGTTGGCCGCCACGATGACCGCGCGGGCCCGCTCGACCGACGCACGGCGCAGCACCTCGGTGCGGCCGGCGTCGCCGACGATGCCGGTCAGCCCCAGCGAGTTGGCCTCGTCGATGGCCCGCGGTTCCGGGTCCACGACGACGATCTTGTCCGCCGGTGTCCCGTTGGCGATGAGCGAGCGAATGGCGCTGCGGCCCTTGGTGCCGTAGCCGCACACGATGACGTGCTGGCGCACGCGAGACCTCCACCGACGGATCTGGAACTCCTCCCGCGAGCGCGCGGTGAGCGCCTCGAGGGTGGTTCCGATGAGGACGAGCAGGAACGTGATGCGCAGGGGCGTGATCAGCAGGATGTTGACCAGCCGCGCGCCCGGGGTGATCGGCGTGATGTCGCCGTATCCGGTGGTCGAGAGGGTGACGGTGGCGTAGTAGAAGGAGTCCAGCAGCGTCAGGCCGACGTCGTCGCCGTCGCGGTAGCCGTCCCGGTCGAGGTAGATGACGCCGACGGTGAAGAAGAGGACGACGACGCCGATGACCACCCGGCGCCACACCTGGCGGACCGGGGACTCCTCCTGGTGGGCGAGGCGGACACCGGTGTGCTCGGTCTCCGGGCCCACCCGCTCGTTCTCCACCCCGCGGACAGTAGTGAGCGGCGGGCCGCCGCACCCGTTCGGGTCGCCGGTTCCGGTCGCTGTGCCGTCACCTCCTGTTCGTGCGGTCGTCCGGGCGTCGTCCACCTGGGCGAACTGGAATTCGCCGGTGTCGGTGGCGAGCGTCGCCGCCGGAGAACCCGTGGGAGTCCTCTTGACCGGTGCACACCGCCTCCGGGCGTCGATGGCCGCCGTCGCCGTCGCCGTCCCCCTGGCCCTCGTCCTGCCGGCGGCCGCGCCGGCCGCCGCCGCCCCGCGCCCACCGGCGGTCGTCCCCGGCGAGGCGTTGACCGACGACCTGCTGGTCATCGGTCACCGGGGTGCCTCGGGCTACCGACCCGAGCACACGCTCGCCTCCTACGAGCTCGCGGCCCGCATGGGTGCCGACTACATCGAGCCCGACGTCGTCAGCACCAAGGACGGCGTGCTCGTCGCCCGCCACGAGAACGAGATCTCCGGGACGACGGACATCGCCGCCCGGCCGGAGTTCGCCGACCGCCGGGTCACGAAGGTCATCGACGGCGTGCCCGTGACCGGCTGGTTCACCGAGGACCTCACGCTCGCCGAGCTGCGCACCCTGCGGGCGGTCGAGCGCCTGCCCGACGTCCGCGAGGAGAACACCCTCTACAACGGCCTCTACCAGGTGCCGACCCTCGACGAGGTCCTCGAGCTGAGGGGGCGGCTCTCCCGCGAGCTGGGCCGGGAGGTCGGCGTCTACGTCGAGACCAAGCACCCCACCTACTTCGACCAGGCCGGCCTGTCCCTGGAGGAGCCGCTGCTGGCCGACCTGGGGCAGGCGCGCCTGGACCGGCAGAACTCCCCGGTGTTCATCCAGTCGTTCGAGACCTCGAACCTCAAGGAGCTGGACGTCGCGGGCGTCCGGGTGCCCCTGGTGCAGCTGCTGTCGGCGATCGGTGCGCCCTACGACCTGGTGGCGACGGGCGACCCGGCGACCTACGCGACCCTCTCGAGCGCCGCGGGCCTGCAGGAGATCGCGACGTACGCCGACGGTGTGGGACCGGAGAAGGACCAGGTCATCCCGCGCAACCCCGACGGGACGCTGGGCGTGCCGACCAGCCTGGTCGACGACGCGCACGCCGCGCGGCTGCTGGTGCACCCGTACACCTTCCGGAACGAGAACGTCTTCCTGCCGTTGGCGCTCCGCGAGGGGGCCGCGCCGGACGACTACGGCCAGGCGCTGGTCGAGCACGCCGCGTTCTGGGAGGCCGGGATCGACGGGATGTTCAGCGACAACCCCGACACCGCCGTCCTCTCCCGCGAGCTGGCGCGGACCGGCGTGGTGCCGGCCGCCTGAGCCGGACCTACCGGTCGCTCGGGTCCTGGGTGGGGGTCGGGACCGCTGTCGGGTCCAGATGGCGGAGCAGGGTCTCGCCGAGGTCGCGCATGTTCTCCACCTGCTGCGGGGTGAGCTGGTCGAAGAGGTGGGCGCGCACCCCCTCGACGTGCACCGGGGCGGCGGCCTCGAGCGCGGCGAACCCGACGTCGGTGAGGACGGCGAGCTGACCACGGCCGTCCTCGGAGGCGACCTGCCGGCGGACCCAGCCGCGTTCCTCCAGGCGGGACACCGCGTGGGACAGCCGGCTGCGGGAGGACAGGCACCGGTCGGCGAGCTCGCTCATCCGCATGCTCCGGCCGTCGGTCTCGGAGAGCGCCACGAGGATCTCGTAGTAGGCGTGGGAGATGCCGGTCTCGTGGGTGAGCTCGCGGTCCAGCCGGTCCTGCAGGAGCTGGGCGCTGAAGAGCCAGGCGCGCCAGGCGCGCTGTTCGTCGGCGTCGAGCCACCTCGGTTCGCGCGCGAACCGGGCGTCGGGCGCAGGAGGGGATGCGGACGACAGGTGCGCGGTCATGTCTTCAGCGTACTCGGAATAATCAAGCCTTCAACTACGCTAGGGTCGAGCGGAAGGTCAAACGCTCAACATCCTGGAGGATCGCAATGACCAGCTCCGCCACCACTCAGATCCCCGGCTACGTCGTCGGCACCTGGGACATCGACGCCAGCCACTCCACGGTCGGCTTCTCCGTCCGGCACATGATGGTCAGCAAGGTCCGCGGCTACTTCCGCGAGTTCGCCGGCGAGATCGTCACCGCCGAGGACCCCACCCGGTCGACGGTCACCGCGACGGTGAACATGGACTCGATCGACACCCGTCAGGAGCAGCGTGACGCGCACATCCGCTCCGCCGACTTCTTCGACGTGGGCAACCACACCGAGATGACCTTCCGCTCCACCTCGGTCAGCACCGCTGGTGCCGACTGGACGATCGAGGGCGACCTGACGATCAAGGGCATCACCAAGCCGGTCACCCTGGAGCTGGAGCTGAACGGCC
>CADCTN010000124.1:0-39261 GCA_902805535.1 uncultured Blastococcus sp.
GGGTGGACCGACAAGGTCGACACCGGGATCCCCTCGCCGGTGAGCGGCACGCTCCTCGAGATCACGGCCAACGAGGACGAGACCGTCGACGTCGGTGCCCAGCTCGCGGTCATCGGCACCGGCGGCGGCTCGTCCGCGCCGGCGCCGCAGCAGGAGGCACCGCAGCAGGAGGCACCGCAGCAGGAGGCACCGAAGCAGGAGGCGCCGGCCCAGGAGAAGCCCCAGGCCGCTCCGGACGCCAAGCCGGCGGCGCCGGCCACCGCGACCGCGCAGCCCGGTGGCGACTACGGCGCCAGCGGCGCGCAGCCCGCGCAGTCGCCGACGTCCGCACCCCCGCCGCAGGTCGCTCCCCAGGCCCCGGCCGCGCAGCAGTCCTCCGGTGACGGCGGTGGCGCGTACGTGACGCCGCTCGTGCGCCGGCTCGCCGCGGACAAGGGCGTCGACCTGGGCTCCCTGTCCGGTACCGGCGTCGGCGGCCGGATCCGCAAGCAGGACGTCCTCGCCGCGGCCGAGCAGGCCGCCGCGCCGGCGGCCGCGCCCGCCGCCGCGAGCTCGGGTGGCGCACGCACCCCGTCACCGGCCGCCACGCCGGACAGCTCGGTGCGTGGCCGCACGGAGAAGATGTCGCGGCTCCGGACGGTCATCGCCCGCCGGATGGTCGAGTCGCTGCAGGTGAGCGCGCAGCTGACCACCGTCGTCGAGGCCGACGTCACCCGGATCGCGAACCTGCGCCAGCAGGCGAAGAAGGACTTCGAGACCCGCGAGGGCGTCAAGCTCTCCTTCCTGCCGTTCTTCGCCAAGGCCTCCATCGAGGCGCTCAAGTCCCACCCGTCGGTGAACTCCTCGATCGACCAGGAGGCCGGCACCGTCACCTACCACGACACCGAGAACCTCGGCATCGCGGTGGACACCGAGCGGGGGCTGCTCGTCCCGGTCATCCACGACGCGGGCGACCTCAGCCTCGGCGGTATCGCGCGCAAGATCGCCGATCTGGCCGAGCGCACCCGGACGAACAAGATCACCCCGGACGAGCTCGGTGGCGGGACGTTCACGCTGACCAACACCGGCAGCCGTGGAGCCCTCTTCGACACCCCGATCATCAACCAGCCGCAGGTGGCCATCCTCGGCGTGGGATCGGTGGTCAAGCGCCCGGTGGTGGTCAACGACCCGGAGCTCGGCGAGGTCATCGCCGTGCGGTCGATGGTGTACCTGGCCCTCACCTACGATCACCGCATCGTCGACGGTGCCGACGCGGCCCGCTTCCTCACCACGGTGCGCGAGCGGCTCGAGGCCGGCCAGTTCCACGGCGAGCTCGGGCTCGGGTAGCAGAAGAAGGCCCCTGCCCCACACCACTCGCAGGTGCGCGGCGGGTCCCCTGCCGGGGACCCGCCGTCGCCCACGCCTGGAGGAGACTCGATGAAGATCGCTGTGTCCGGCGCCTCGGGGCTCATCGGGGGGGCGCTCGTGCCCGGCCTGCGCGCCGACGGGCACGAGGTCATGACCCTCGTGCGGCGGACTCCGCGGACCGCGGACGAGCACCGGTGGGACCCGCAGCACCGTCGGATCGACCCGGTGCTGCTCGCTGACGTCGACGCCGTCATCAACCTCGGTGGGACGCCGATCCGCCCCCGGCCGTTCACCGCGGGCTACCAGGAACGCCTGCTCTGCAGCCGGCTGGACGCCACGACGACGATCAGCGAGGCCCTCGCGGCCGCCGCGGCGGCCGACCCCGGCCGGTCCCGCGTGCTGCTCTCGGCGTCGGCGGTCGGCTACTACGGCGACACGGGCTCCCGGACCGTCACCGAGCGGGACCGACCCGGGGCGGACTTCCTGGCCCAGCTGTGCGTCCAGTGGGAGGCGGCGACCGCGCCGGCGGAGGCCGCGGGCATCCGGGTGGTGCACCTGCGCACCGGCCTGGTCCTCGGCCGTGGCGCGATGCTGCTCAAGGTGCTCGGCACGGTCGTCCGGCTCGGTCTCGGTGGCCGGTTGGGCAGCGGCCGGCAGTACTGGCCCTGGATCAGCCTGGACGACGAGATCGGGGCGATGCGCCACCTGCTGACCGCCGACGTCTCCGGGCCGGTCAACCTGACCGGCCCCGTGCCGGTCACCAACGCGGAGTTCACCCGGGAGCTGGCCAGGCAGCTGCACCGCCCCGCGGTGCTGCCGGTGCCGGGCTTCGCGATCAACCTCGCGCTCGGTGAGTTCGGCCGGTCCAGCGTGACCGCCGGCCAGCGGGCGATGCCGGTGCGCCTGGAGGAGTCCGGCTACCGGTTCACCCATCCCGACCTGACCTCGGCGCTCCGGGCGGCCACCGCCCGCTGACCCGCCGCGGGTCCTCACCCGAGCCGCTGCGCGCTCTGGATCCGCCACCCGGCCGGCGTCCGCATCAGCACCATCCGGACGGTCGCCTCCGCCCGCCCCGGCACCGACCGCACCGCAGGCCCCTCCGGATCGGCGGCGGCCACCACCTCGTAGCCGGCCCACCGGTCCACCAGATCCATCTCGACCCGGCCGGGCTCCGCCGCGGCCGCCGTCACGGCGACGACGGTCGGGGCGAACCCGCGCAGCGCCTCACCGGCCGCCGCGAGGCTCCGGGCGTGCTCCTCGTCCGCGGCCCGCAGCGGGCTCCCTTCCGCGTAGACGTCCGCGAGCCCCGCCGGCGAGCCGGCCACGAAGGCCGCCGCCCGTCGGTCGTAGAGCTCGGTCACCACCGCCCGCCAGCCTTGGACGGAGGTCGGGGCCTCCTGGCGGTCGGCCACGGGGACGGCGGCACCGGTCGGCGGGGCAGGGGTGGTCGGCGGGGCCTGCGGCAGGTCCGACCCGACCGCCGCGGACACGGTTCCCGCATCGACGCCGGCCGCGTCGCCCCCCGCCCAGCGGATCCCGACCCAGCCAACCGCGACGAGCAGCGCCAGCGCACACACCAGCACCGCGCTCCGGGGCGTCACGACCCGCGCCCCGCCCCGGAGCCGGTCCCGCACCTGCGCTCCGCGTCCGGGCGCCCCCGCGATGACCGGCGCCGGACGGGCACGCCGGCCGGGCACCTGGTGGGTGAGCTCGGTGCGCGGCCCCCGGTCGGTCCGTCCCAGCTCGGCGTCGGGCACACCGTCGGCGGGGAGCCGGACGGGCTCGGGCCGGCACGCGTGCCGCAGGTCGAGCGCGAACGCGGCCGCCGACCCGCGGTCGTGCGGATCGGCGGCCAGGCCGCGGTGGATTACCGCGACGAGCGCGGCGGGTGCGTCGGGCGCCAGCTCCGCGAGGTCCGGGAGGTGCCCACCGGCGGCGACCGCGAGGGTGTCGGCCGGCGTCGCGGCGTTCCAGGGCGCGATGCCGGTGAGTGCGTGGAAGGCCGCGGCGGCGACCCCGAACACGTCCGAGGCCGGCCCCGGCGCACCACCGCGCGCCACCGTGGGGTCGACGTAGGGCGGCGTGACCTCCGCGGCGGCGGTCTCCCCGAGCACCCGGGCCACGCCCAGGTCGGTGAGCACCGGGCGCCCTTCGGCGGTGAAGACGATGTTGCCCGGCGACAGGTCGCCGTGGACGACGCCCGCGCCGTGGGCGTGCGCGAGGGCCGCGGCCACCGGCGCGATCGCCGTCACGACCTCTCCCGGGCGCAGCCGCCCGCGCCGTGCCAGCAGCGCCGCCAGGCTGCCGCCGGCGAGCAGCTCCAGCACGAGGGCGACGCGGGCGACCCCACCGCGCCGCGGCTGGTGCACGACCTCGATGAGGCGGACCAGGTGCGGGTGGTCCAGAGCGCCCAGCATGACCGCCTCGCGGGCCTGGCGCTCCGGCTCCCCCGCCACGAGCACCTTGACGGCGACCGCCTCCCCGCCCCGCCGCGGCAGCGCCCGCCA
The DNA here is from genome assembly GCA_902805535.1 of uncultured Blastococcus sp. Classification (GTDB taxonomy): domain Bacteria; phylum Actinomycetota; class Actinomycetes; order Mycobacteriales; family Geodermatophilaceae; genus Blastococcus_B. The sequence continues at coordinate 3,855 of CADCTN010000124.1, forward strand.
GACCTCGCCGGAGCCACCGCGCCCGAGGAGGGTCTCGAGGACGTAACCGGGGACCACGGGCGGGGCGGGTTCCGGCTCCGCGGGCGGGGCGGCAGCAGGCATGACGGGACGGTAGGACGACCGGCACCGGGCCCGCTCCGGTTGTCCACAGGGCGGCCCCCGCGCCCGTCAGCACGCCGGGTTACCGTCGGCCGATGTCGTCGCGGGCCGAGGTCGTGGTGGTGGGCGCCGGGCTCGCCGGGCTGTCGGCGGCCACCCGGCTGTCGGCCGCCGGGCTCGACGTCCAGGTCGTCGAGGCCGGCGGGCACGCCGGCGGCCGGCTCGCGACCGAGCGGATCGACGGGTTCGTCGTCGACCGGGGCTTCCAGGTGCTGAACACCGGTTATCCGCGGGCCGCCGACCTGGACCTGGCGGCGCTGCGGTTGGGCTGGTTCCGGCGCGGCGCCGTGGTCCGGGTCGACGGCCGGGCGCACCGGGTCGTCGACCCCCGTCAGCGCCCTGGCCGAGTGCTGGACACGGCCACCGCGCCGATCGGTTCCGTGCGCGACAAGGCCGCGCTCGCCGCCTTCTCCCTGCGCGCCGGGTACTCCCCGGTGCGCCGCCTGCTCGGGGCGGAGGAGCGGACGGCGGAGCAGTCACTGAGGGCCGCGGGCGTGGGAGACACCGCACTGGACCGGTTCTTCCGGCCCTTCCTGGCCGGCGTGCTGCTGGAGGACGAGCTGGCCACCTCCAGCCGGTACCTGGACCTGCTCTGGCGCTCCTTCGTCCGGGGGTCGCTCGGGCTCCCCGCCGACGGCATGCAGGCGGTCGGCGAGCAGCTGGCCGGTCGCCTGGGGGCCGATCGTCTCCACCTGCGCACCCCCGTGCGCTCCGTCGCGCCGGGCTCGGTGACGACGGACTCCGGCCGGTGGAGCGCGGACGCCGTCGTCGTGGCCACGGACCCGGAGACCGCCGCGCGGCTGCTGCCGGCCGTCGAGGCGTCCGCGCCCCGGCGGGTCACCACCCACTTCCACGTGCTGCCCGGGTCGCCGTGGGACGAGCCGCTGATCGTCCTCGGGCAGCCGGGCGGGAGGCTGGTGAACAGCGTGGTGCTGTCGGACGCCCAGCCGCGTTACAGCCCCGACGGGCGCGCCCTGGTGGCCAGTTCCGGCCTGGCGCCGACCCGCGCGGAGGAGGTCCGCGACGAGATCGCGGCGCTGCACGGCGTCGCCCCCTCCGACCTCGAGCTCCTGACCTCCGTCACCGTGCCCGGCGCCCAGCCGGCCGCCGTCCCGCCGCTGCGGCTGCGCCGGCCCGTCGAGCTCGGCGACGGTCTCTACGTGTGCGGCGACCACCGCGACACCCCGTCCATCCAGGGCGCCATGGCCAGCGGCGCCCGCGCCGCCCGCGCCGTCCTGCGCGCGCTGCGCCCCGCCCCGCCCGACGACCCGAGGACCTCCTGATGCCCGCCGCCCAGCCGACCGTCCTGGCCACCAGCATGGGGTTCGCCTCCCGGGGCCGGGGCCCCTACGACTGGCGCCCCGGGCCGGTGTTCGACCTGGCCGTGGAGCTCGCGGGCGCGCCCGAGCGGCCCCGGCTCTGCTACCTCGGCACGGCCACCGGCGACGACCCCGTGCGGGTGGCCGGCGTCTACGGCGCCTTCGCCGGCAGCGCCGTCCAGGTCAGCCACCTGAGCCTGTTCCCCATGCCGACCGTGCCGGACGTGCGCGCCCACCTGCTCGCGCAGGACGTCGTCTGGGTCGGCGGCGGGAGCGTGGCCAACCTGCTGGCCGTCTGGCGGGTGCACGGCCTGGACGAGATCTTCCGCGAGGTGTGGGAGGCCGGGGTGGTGCTCGGCGGGGTGTCCGCCGGCTCGCTGTGCTGGCACATCGGCGGCACCACCGACTCCTACGGGCCGGACCTGCGCCCGGTCACGAACGGCCTCGGCCTCATCCCGACGTCCAACGGGGTGCACTACGACTCCGAGGAGCAGCGCCGCCCGCTCTACCACCGGCTCGTCGCCGACGGCGCCCTGCCCGGTGGTCACGCCACCGACGACGGCGTCGGGCTGGTCTACCGGGGCACCGAACTGGTGGAGGCGGTGGCCGACCGCCCGGGCGCGGCCGCCTACCGGGTGGAACGCGGCCCGGACGGCACGGCCGTCGAGACCCGCATCGAACCGCGGCGACTCGGCTGAGCCGCGGCATACGCTGGTGGCCGTGAGCGAGCTGCGAGTCATCCGGGCGGGCACGGTTCCCTACGAGCAGGCCTGGGCGCGGCAGCGCGAGCTGCACGCCCAGCGGGTCGCCGGCGAGGCACCGGACACGCTGCTGCTGCTCGAGCACCCGCCGGTCTACACGGCCGGCAAGCGCACCGAGCCGCACGAGCGGCCCTTCGACGGCACCCCGGTCATCGACGTCGACCGCGGCGGGAAGATCACCTGGCACGGCCCCGGGCAGCTGGTCGGCTATCCCATCGTGGCCCTGCCCGACCCGGTCGACGTCGTGGCCTACGTGCGCCGGCTCGAGGAGGCGCTGATGGGGGTCTGCGCCGGCGTCGGGCTCGCCACGATCCAGGTGGACGGCCGCAGCGGCGTCTGGGTGGCGGCCGACGGCCCCCGTCCCGAGCGCAAGGTGGCGGCCATCGGCGTCCGGGTCGCCCGCGGCGTCACCATGCACGGCTTCGCGCTCAACTGCGACCCCGACATGACGGCGTTCGGCAACATGGTCCCGTGCGGCATCCCGGACGCGGGGGTCACGTCGCTGAGCGCCGAGCTGGGCCGCGACGTGCCCGTTGCCGAGGTCATCGACGCCGTCGAGTCGGCGATGCGCGCGGCGCTCACCCAGACCCACGCGCCGGCCTGACGGCGGCCTCTGTCACTCCAGGACGTCGGTCACCCCAGGACGTCGGTCACCCCAGGACGAAGTTGACCAGCCGGCCGGGGACGGCGACGACGCGGCGCACGGCCGCGCCGTCGAGGTAGCCGGCGATCTTGTCGTCCGCCCGGGCCGCCGCCTCCAGGGCCGCGGCGTCGGCGTCCGCAGGCACGCTGACCTGCGAGCGCACCTTGCCGTTGACCTGGACGGCGACCCGCACCGTGTCCTCGACCAGCCACCGCTCGTCGGCCACCGGGAACGGGTGCCAGGCCGAGGACCCGTCGTGGCCCAGCCGGGTCCACAGCTCGTCGGCCAGGTGCGGCGCCAGCGGGGCGACCAGCAGCACGAGCGTCTCCACCACCGGCCGCGGGACCGGCGACGTGGCCCCGTAGGCCTGGGTCAGGTGGTTGGTCAGCTCGGTGATCCGGGCGATCGCGATGTTGAACCGCAACGTCGTGAAACCGTCCCGGACGCCGGCGATGGTGCGGTGCAGCGCGCGCAACGTCTCCTCGCCGGGCTCGACGTCGTCCGCGGCGCGGACCGCGCCGGTCTGCTCGTCGAGCACCACGCGCCAGATCCGCTGCAGCAGCCGCTGCGACCCCACGACCGCCTTGGTCTCCCACGGCCGGGACTGGTCCAGCGGACCGGTCGACATCTCGTACACCCGGAACGTGTCCGCCCCGAAGGCGCCGATCATCTCGTCCGGCGTGACCATGTTCTTGAGGCTCTTGCCGATCTTCCCGTACTCGCGGTCGACCGGCTTGCCCTCGTGGAAGAACTGGCCGTCCTTCTCGACCACCTCAGCGGCCGGCACGTAGAAACCGCGCTCGTCGGTGTAGGCGAAGGCGGAGATGTAGCCCTGGTTCACCAGCCGGCGGAACGGCTCCTCGCTCGAGACGTGGCCCAGGTCGAACAGCACCTTGTGCCAGAACCGCGCGTACAGCAGGTGCAGGACGAGGTGCTCCACGCCGCCGACGTACATGTCCACGCCGCCGAGGTCACCGGCCCCGCGCGGACCCAGCCAGTACTGCTCCAGCTCCGGGTCGACCATGCGCTCGTCGTCGCCGGGGTCGAGGTAGCGCAGGTAGTACCAGCACGACCCGGCCCAGTTGGGCATCGTGTTGGTCTCGCGGCGGTACTTCCTCGGGCCGTCGCCCAGGTCCAGCTCGACCGTCGTCCACTCGGTGGCCCGGGACAGCGGCGGCTCCGGGGCGGAGTCGACGTCGTCGTCGGAGAACGTCTTGGGCGAGTAGTCCTCGACCTCGGGCAGCAGCACCGGCAGCATCGACTCGGGAACGGCGACCGGCAGGTCGTCCTCGTCGTACACGATGGGGAACGGCTCGCCCCAGTACCGCTGCCGGCTGAACAGCCAGTCGCGCAGCTTGTAGGTGGTGGTCGCCTCGCCGTGGCCGTGCTGCACCAGCCAGTCGGTGATGCGCGCGATCGCCTCCACCTTGCCCAGTCCGTCCAGCGAGATCTCGTCGTTGGCGGAGTTGATCATCGAACCGGCGCCGGTGTACGCGCCGCCCACGAAGTCCGCCGGCGGCGCGACGGTGCGGACGACCGGCAGCCCGAAGGCCTCGGCGAACTCGAAGTCGCGGGTGTCCTCACCCGGCACGGCCATGATCGCGCCGGTGCCGTAGCCGGTCAGCACGTAGTCGGCGACGAAGACCGGCAGCTCGCGGCCGTTGACCGGGTTGACGGCGGAGACGCCCAGCCACACGCCGGTCTTCTCGCGGCCGGCGTCCTGGCGGTCCAGCTCCGACCGGCGGGAGGCCTGCCGCTGGTAGGCCCGTACCGCCTCGGCGGGGGTGGTCGCTCCCCCGGTCCAGCGTGGGGTGGCGCCCTCGGGCCAGGCGGCCGCGGTCAGCGACCCGACCAGCGGGTGCTCGGGCGCCAGGACCAGGTAGGTCGCGCCGAACAGGGTGTCGGGGCGGGTGGTGAAGACCTCGATGGTGTGCTCGCCGGCCGCGAACCGCACCTTCGCCCCGGTCGAGCGCCCGATCCAGTTGCGCTGCATCACCTTCGCCGAGTCCGACCAGTCCAGCCGGTCCAGGTCGTCGATCAACCGGTCGGCGTAGGCGGTGATCCGCATCACCCACTGCTTGAGCGGCCGCCGGAACACCGGGAAGTTGCCCCGCTCGGAGCGACCGTCGGCGGTCACCTCCTCGTTGGACAGCACCGTGCCCAGACCGGGGCACCAGTTCACCGGCGCCTCGTTCAGGTAGGCCAGCCGGTGGGCGTCGACGACCTTGCGGCGCGCGAGGTCGTCCAGCTCGGCCCACGGCTGTCCCGAGGGGTTGGTGCCCGGCCCCGGCTGCCGCGTGCCGGCGTCCAGCTCGGCCACCAGCTCGTCGATCGGGCGGGCCTTGCGGGCGGTCTCGTCGAACCAGGCGCCGAACAGCTGCAGGAAGATCCACTGGGTCCACTTGTAGTAGCCCGGGTCGATCGTGGCGAAGCTGCGGCGGTCGTCGTGGTCCACGCCCAGCCGGCGCAGCTGGGCCCTGATGGCCGCGATGTTGGCCTCGGTGGTGACCCGGGGGTGCTGCCCGGTCTGGACGGCGTACTGCTCGGCGGGCAGACCGAAGGCGTCGTAGCCCATCGGGTGCAGCACGTTGTCGCCGTCCATCCGCCGGAAGCGGCTGGTGACGTCGGTGCCCAGGTAGCCCAGCGGGTGCCCGACGTGCAGCCCGGCGCCCGAGGGGTACGGGAACATGTCCATCACGAAGTACTTGGGCCGGTCGGCGACCCGGTCGAAGCCCGCGCTCAGCCGACCGGTCGGGTTGGGCGTGTGGAACGTGCCGCCGGCCTCCCAGCGGTCCTGCCAGGCCAGCTCGATCTGCTGGGCCAGCGCCGGGGTGTAGCGGTGCGGGGGGACGTCGCCCGACGTCGGCTCGGCGTTCGGCTGGTCGGCGGTCTGGCTCATCGCTGGTGCTCCCGGGTTCCAAGCAGTGGTGCGCTACCGACGGCGGACACAAATAAACCCCTCACTCAGGAGGGGTCGCCGTGCTGTCTGAGCGTCTCAGGTCAGCACGGCCGGTGGAGCAGGAGCCGCCTGGTCACCCCGCGAGCCTACCGCTACGCCGCCCGGGGCCGGTCGCCCTCGGAGTCGCTGACGGCGACCGGCTTCCGGGGACCGGGATGTCATCCGTACGGGCGTGGTCTCCGCGGCTGGAGTGCAGACCGGCGCGATCGCGACCGATACGAGTTGTGTGCAAGAGGATGTCGTGCCGACGACTCGGCTGGCGTGGTCCCGGACCGTCCTGATCGGCACGGTGCTCGCCCTCGGGCTGTTCGCCACCGGGGTCGGGCTCCGGCCGGCCGGCGACTCGTGGGCAGCCGTGTACGACCTCGGCCTCTACAACACCGTCTATGCCGGCGCAGCCCTCGTGTGCCTGCTCGCCGTGCGCCGTCCGGGTCCCGACCGCCTCGCCTGGGCCGCCCTCGGAGTCGCGATCCTGCTCGGCGTCCTGGGCAACCTCGTCTACACGCTGGCGATCGCGCCGATGGACGACGAGCCGTTCCCGTCGATCGCCGACCTGTTCTACCTCGGGTACTACCTGCCGCTCTACGTCGCCCTGATCTGCCTCATCCGCACCCGGGTGTCGCGGTTCCACGCCAGCATGTGGCTCGACGGCGTGGTCGGCGCGCTCGGCGCCGGCGCCCTCTCGGTCGCGGTCCTGCTCGGGCCGGCCCTGGAGGTGAGCGACGGGACGATCGCAGCGGTCGTCACCAGCCTGGCCTACCCCATCGCCGACGTCGTCCTCCTCGCCCTGCTCGTGGCCGTCGGCGCCATCCTGGGCGTGCGGCGCGACCGGACCCTGCTCCTGCTCGGCGCCGCCATCGTGGCCAACCTCGTCGGCGACATCGTCTTCCTCGACCTGGGCACCCAGGGCATCTACGTCGAGGGGGGTCCGCTGGACCTCACCTGGCTGATCGCGGTCACCCTCATGGCGGTCGCCGCCCACTGCAGCGATCCCCACCCCGCGGTGCGCACCGCCACCACGCGGGTCGGCTGGCGCGTGCTGGCCGTTCCGCTGGTGTGCAACGTCGGGAGCCTGGTCGTGCTCGGCGTCGACAGCGGCAGCCGCTTCAATCCGGCCGCGGCCTGGCTGGCCGTCGGCTGCGTGCTGGCGGCGCTGGCCCGCGTGGCGATCACGTTCCGCGAGGTGCGGGCCTTCAACGAGGTCAGGGAGCAGGCGCGCACCGACGAGCTGACCGGGCTGCCGAACCGCCGCGCCCTGTTCGAGCAGATGACCGCGGTGCTCGACACGGCGTCGGCCCAGCGTCCGGCCGCCCTGCTGCTGCTCGACCTCGACGGTTTCAAGGAGGTCAACGACAGCCTGGGGCACCATGCCGGCGACCACCTGCTGCGCCAGGTCGGCCCACGGCTGCGGCCGGCCCTGCGCACGGGTGACCTGCTCGCCCGGCTGGGCGGCGACGAGTTCGCCGTCCTCCTGCCGGACGCGGCGCTGGACGAGGCCGAGGCGCTCGCCCTCCGCCTCCGGGAGCTGATCCAGGAGCCCGTCACGGTGGAGGGCATCCGACTGCACATCGGCGTCAGCGTGGGGGTGGCCGGCGCGCCCGTTCCGGCTGCCACGGTGGAGGAACTGCTGCGGTGCGCGGACGTCGCGATGTACGCCGCCAAGAACGCCCGGTCCGGGGTCCTCGTCTACGTCCCGGACCCGCGCGGGGGCACCGGTGACCGGTTGCGGACCATGGAGGACCTGCGGACGGCGCTGGCGCGAGACGACCAGCTTGCGGTCTACCTGCAACCGCAGGTCGACCTCCTCGACGGCGCGGTCGTGGGGGCGGAGGCCCTCGTGCGATGGCGGCATCCCGTCCGGGGCCTGCTGAACCCGTCGGACCTGCTGCCCGCCGCCGAGCAGGCCGGCCTGCTGCGACCGCTGGCGGATGCGGTGCTGGAGCTGGCGCTCACGGCCGCCGCCGGTTGGTGGCCCACCCGACCCGTGCCCGTGTCGGTCAACCTGTCGGCCGCCAACGTCACCGACCTCGACCTCCCCGGGAAGGTCGCCCAGGCACTGGTCCGCCACGGCCTTCCCGCCCGGGCGCTCACCCTCGAGCTCGTCGAGGACACCCTGATGTCGGACCCGGAGCGCGGTCGCCAGGTCCTCGGGGAGCTGCGTCGGCTGGGAGTCCGCACCTCCATCGACGACTACGGCACCGGCTACAGCTCGCTGGCCTACCTCCGGAACCTCCCGGCCGACGAGCTCAAGCTCGACCGCAGTCTCACCTTCGACGTCGGCACCGATCCCCGCGCCGCCGCGATCGTCCGGCACACCGTGGCCCTGGTCCACGACCTCGGCATCTCCCTCGTCGCCGAAGGTGTCGAGGACGACGCGACCGGCCTCGTCCTGCGCGACCTCGGCTGCGACGTCGCCCAGGGCTTCGCCATCGCCCGTCCGATGCCGGTGGCGGACTTCCTCACCTGGCTGGACCGTCCCATCCGACCGCTGGCCGGCTCCCGCCTCTGACGTCGCCCCGCTCAGCGCAGCTGGGGCGCCACCTCGGCGGCGACCAGATCGAGGTGGTCGAGGTCGGCGAGGTCGAGCACCTGCAGGTAGACCCGCTCGGCGCCCGCCTCCGCGTAGCGGCCGAGGACGTCGACGGCCTGCGCGGGCGTGCCCGCGACGCCGTGCGCGCGCAGATCGTCGACGTCCCGGCCGATCGCGGCCGCGCGCCGGGCGATCTGGGCCTCGTCCTTCCCGACGCAGAGGACCAGCGCCGAGCTGCAGACCAGGGACGACGGATCCCGGTCGGCCTCCTCGCAGGCGTTCCGCACGGCGGCGAACAGCCGCTGGTTGTCCCCTACCGACGCGAAAGGCACGTTGAACTCGGCTGCGTAACGGGCCGCCAGCCGTGGCGTCCGCTTCTCTCCCCGGCCGCCCACCAGGATCGGGATGCCGCCCTCCTGGACGGGCTTGGGCAGGGCCGGGGACCGGGACAGCCGGTAGTGCCGCCCGGCGAAATCGAAGGTCTGCCCCGGCGGGGTGCTCCACAGCCCGGAGACGACGGCCAGCTGCTCCTCGTAGCGGTCGAAGCGCTCGCCCAGCGACGGGAACGGGATGCCGTAGGCGGTGTGCTCGTCCTCGAACCAGCCCGAGCCGATGCCCAGCTCCACCCGGCCGCCGCTCATCTGGTCGACCTGCGCGACGGAGATGGCCAGCGGGCCGGGCAGCCGGAAGGTCCCCGCCGTCATCAGGGTGCCCAGCCGGATGCGGCTGGTCTCCCGGGCCAGCCCGGCCAGCGTGACCCACGCGTCGGTCGGGCCGGGGAGCCCGTCGCCACCCATCGTCAGGTAGTGGTCGGACCGGAAGAACGCGTCGAAGCCGGTCTCCTCGGTGCGCCGGGCGACGGCCAGCAGGTCGTCGTACGTGGCGCCCATCTGGGGCTCGGTGAAGATCCGCAGCAGCACGCCTGGACGCTATCGAGCCCCGCCCTCCGCCGCCGTCCCGGCTGCTCCGGGGTGTGCTCCTCGCCCGGACCGGGCAGGATGATGCGAGACGATCAAACTCGGAGGTGCAGCTCGTGTTCCGCAAGAAGACGCGTGGTCAGGTCATCGGCGCCGAGCTCCAGGAGGGTTTCGCCCACATCGGGGTGGCGGCCACCGAGGCCGGCCGCCTCGCTGCCGAGCAGCTCGGGCCGCGCGTCGCCGCTGCCCGGGAGGCCGCCGTGCCGGCGTTCGACGCAGCGCAGAAGGCCGCAGCGGTGAAGGTGGCCCCCAAGGTCGCGGCCGCCGTGGCGGCCGCCGCACCGGCGTTCGACGCAGCTCGCGACGCCATCACGCCCCGGGTGGAGGCGGCCCGCGGGGCCGCCGCTCCCCGGGTCACGGCCGCGCAGGTGGCTGCCGCCAAGGCGGCCGCAGATCTCGGGCCGCGCATCGAGGCGGCCCAGAAGGCCGCCCAGAGGGCGCTCAAGGACGACGTCGTCCCCCGGCTCGAGGCAGCGCAGATCGCGGCGCTCGCCTACGCCACCCCCCGCGTGGCCGCTGCCCGCGGTGCCGTGACACCGGCGCTGGACAGCGCCCGCGAGACGCTGGCCGCCGGAGTGGACAGCGCCCGCAGCGAGCTGGAGGCCCGCCGGGCGGAGGTGGCCGCGGCGGCTGTCGCCTCCACCCGCAGGGCGCGCAAGGTCGCGAAGAAGGCGCGCAAGCAGGCCGGCAAGAAGCACCGGGAGTTCGAGAAGTCGGCGCTGGCCACGGCGAGGACGGTGCGGCGGAAGGCCGGCATCGAGCCCGAGCCGCGGCGCCGCTGGCCGTGGGTGTTCCTGGCCCTCGCCGTGGGTACGGCCGTCTTCGCGTTGCTCCGTCGCAAGCAGGACGACGCGTGGACCCCCGCCCCGGCGGGCGACGGTCCGGTGCCCAGCTACCGAGAGGACCCCGTGCCCAGCTCCGACAGCACCTCCGGCAAGACCGTGTCCACCGCCGACACCACCGGCGACTCGTCTCCCGCCGAGTCCGACATGGGCGTGCGCGACGCGCAGCTCGTCGACGGGGACGGCCCCGACAGCGCGACCGTCAACGGCTCCGACGCCCCCGAGCCCTTCACCTCAGGTGGCGGCGCGGGCGCGGGACCGACCGCCGGGCCGGACGACCGGCAGGTCTGAGCGCCTCATCACATCCGACGCCCCCGTCGCCGCTGGCGACGGGGGCGTCGTGCGTCCCGGAGTACCGTGCAGATCATGAGTGAGACCGCCGTTCCGACGTCCTCAGCGGCATCGACGATCGAGCCGGCGGGCCGGAAACTCCTCCGCCTCGAGGTCCGCAACAGCCAGGTGCCGATCGAGCGCAAGCCCGAGTGGATCAAGACCCGGCTGAAGACCGGCCCGGAGTACACCGAGCTCAAGTCGCTGGTGCGCCGCGAGGGTCTGCACACCGTCTGCGAAGAGGCCGGGTGCCCCAACATCTACGAGTGCTGGGAGGACCGGGAGGCCACGTTCCTCATCGGTGGCGACCAGTGCACCCGGCGCTGCGACTTCTGCCAGATCGACACCGGCAAGCCCGCCGACTTCGACGCCGACGAGCCGCGCCGGGTCGCCGAGAGCGTCGCCACCATGGGCCTGCGGTACGCCACGATCACCGGCGTCGCCCGCGACGACCTGCCCGACGGCGGCGCCTGGCTCTACGCCGAGACCGTGCGCCAGATCCACGCCCAGCTGCCCGGGTGCGGCGTCGAGCTGCTCATCCCCGACTTCAACGCCGAGCCCGATCAGCTGGCCGAGGTCTTCTCCTCCCGCCCGGAGGTGCTGGCGCACAACGTCGAGACCGTGCCGCGGATCTTCAAGCGCATCCGCCCCGGGTTCCGGTTCGATCGCTCCCTCGCCGTCATCACCGCCGCCCGCGAGGCCGGCCTGGTGACCAAGTCCAACCTCATCCTCGGGATGGGCGAGGAGCCGCACGAGGTCGTCGAGACCATGCAGGCCCTGCACGAGGCCGGCTGCGACCTGCTCACCATCACGCAGTACCTGCGCCCCTCGCCGCGGCACCACCCCGTCGTCCGCTGGGTGAAGCCCGACGAGTTCGTCGGCTTCCAGGCCGAGGCGGAGCGGATCGGTTTTCCGGGCGTGCTGGCCGGCCCCCTGGTGCGCAGCTCCTACCGCGCCGGCCGGCTCTACCAGCAGGCCGTCGAGGCCCGGGGTCTGACCCGCACGGTGTGAGGCCGCGGTAGGGCCCGCCGCGAGCTCGCGACTGACGAGGGGCGGCGGGTCCTCCGACTATCGTGGGGGCATGGCACGCAGCAAGCCCACAGACGCGACCGCTCCGAGCGGCAAGGCCGGCCGCGGTCCCCAGAACGGTGGGCGCGGGCGTTCCTCCGGCTCCACCGCCGTCGGCGCCGAGTCGGTTCCGCTGAACCGGAAGGGCAAGCCGAAGAAGCAGCGGCTCAAGAAGCTCGGCAGCCAGGCCCGCATGATCAAGCAGGCCTACACGCTCACGCGCAAGAACGACCCCAAGCTGCCCTGGATCATGCTCATCTGGTTCGTCGCGGTGGCCGCCGTCGTCGAGCTGATCGGCATCCTGCTCAGCTCGCCGTTCATCGTCCTGCCGCTGGCCCTGGTCTCCGGTGGCCTGGCCGCGCTCGTCATCTTCGGCCGACGGGCCCAGGGCTCGGCGTACCGCCAGGTGGAGGGTCAGCCAGGCGCTGCCGCGTGGGTCCTCGAGGGCATGCGCGGTGACTGGCGGGTCACCTCCGGCGTCGCCGGGACCCAGCAGATGGACGCCGTCCACCGGGTGCTCGGCCGTCCCGGCGTGATCCTGGTGGCCGAGGGCGTGCCGGCCCGCGTCCGTGGACTGCTCGCCCAGGAGAAGAAGAAGGTCGCCCGGGTCGTCGGCGACGCCCCCATCTACGACATCGTCGTCGGTGACGACGAGGGCCAGATCCCGCTGCGCAAGCTGAGCACGCACGTCATGAAGCTCCCCCGCAACCTGTCCGCGGCCGAGGTCAACGCCCTGGGCAAGCGGATGAGCGCTCTGGGCGGGGCCCGGATGCCGGTGCCGGGCGGCCCGCTGCCGGGCGGCAAGCAGATGTCGATCAGCCAGCGTCAGGTCCGCCGCCGCGGCTGAGCCTCGAGCCGCCGATGGCGAACGAGCACGTGTTCAGCACGCGTCGAGGGCCGACCGGTCGGCGCCGCGGGCAGCCATGGGTGCGTGCTGATCACACCCGCCGCCCGTTCAGTCCTTGACGACGGCGGTCCCGGTGAGCCGGTCGTGCAGTCCGCGCCCGTCGGCGTCGACCAGCAGGGCCGGCACCAGCAGGCAGAGCAGCCCGGTGCGGACGACGGCGCGCCACGGAGCCAGCCGCTGACCCGGCCGCGGGTGGGCCAGCCGGAGGCCGAGCAACCGCATGCCCGGGGTCTGCCCGAGGAGTGCGAGCGTGAGGACGGTGACGACGGCGAAGGCGACCAGGGCCCAGTTGCCCGGCAGAGCGGGTGCGGTGAACAGGCCGGCCACCAGCGCGGAGCCGAGGGCATCGACCACGAAGGCGACGGCGCGCGTGCTGAAGGACGCCAGCGAGCCCGGACCGTCGGCCGGCAACCCCAAGGAGGCGCCGCGCACGCGGTCCTGAGAGGGTGGCTGCACATCACTCACCATGCACGTCAGCGTAGGACGAGTTCCGAGCCGTGCCCGGGAGCCCCGGACCGGTCGCCCCGGCGACACGCGGGGAGCGTTGTTACCGCCCCGAAACACTCGGGACACGGGAGGGCAACTCCCCGCTCGTAACTTTCGGTTCGGCAGTCCGCCCACTCCCGGAGGATCGATGTTCACCAGTCCCGACGAGGTCGCCGCCTACATCCGCGACAACGACGTCGAGTACGTCGACGTCCGCTTCTGCGACCTCCCCGGCGTCATGCAGCACTTCACCATCCCGGCGTCGACGTTCGGCGAGGACACGTTCTCCGAGGGCCTGGGCTTCGACGGTTCGTCGATCCGCGGTTTCCAGGCGATCAACGAGTCCGACATGCTGCTGCTGCCCGACGCCAACAGCGCGTTCCTGGACCCGTTCCGGACGCACAAGACGCTGAACGTCAACTTCTTCATCCACGACCCGATCACGCGCGAGGCCTACAGCCGCGACCCGCGCAACGTGGCGAAGAAGGCCGAGGCGTACCTGGCCAGCAGCGGCATCGCCGACACCGCGTACTTCGGCCCCGAGGCCGAGTTCTACGTCTTCGACTCGATCCGGCACTCGACGGGGATCAACGAGGGCTACTACCACATCGACTCGGTCGAGGGTTCGTGGAACTCCGGCTCCGTGACCGGCGAGAACGGCGGCCCCAACCTGGGGTACAAGACCCGCGCCAAGGGCGGCTACTTCCCGGTCGAGCCCTACGACCACTTCAGCGACCTGCGGTCGGACATGATGACCAACCTGACCAACGCCGGGCTGCAGCTCGAGCGCGGTCACCACGAGGTCGGCACCGGCGGTCAGGCCGAGATCAACTACAAGTTCGACACGCTGCTGCGGTCGGCCGACAGCCTCATGCTCTTCAAGTACATCGTGAAGAACACCGCCTGGGCCGCCGGCAAGAGCGCCACCTTCATGCCCAAGCCGCTGTTCGGTGACAACGGCTCCGGCATGCACTGCCACCAGAGCCTCTGGAAGGACGGCGAGCCGCTCTTCCACGCCGAGACCGGCTACGCGGGCCTGTCGGACATGGCCCGCCACTACATCGGGGGCCTGCTGGCCCACGCGCCGTCCCTGCTGGCCTTCACCAACCCGACGGTGAACAGCTACCACCGCCTGGTGCCCGGCTACGAGGCCCCGATCAACCTGGTCTACTCCGCGCGCAACCGCTCGGCGTGCCTGCGCATCCCGATCTCGGGCGACAGCCCCAAGGCCAAGCGCATCGAGTTCCGCGTCCCCGACCCGTCGGCCAACCCCTACCTCGCCTTCTCGGCGATGCTCATGGCCGGCCTCGACGGCGTGAAGAACAAGATCGAGCCGCCGGCCCCGGTCGACAAGGACCTCTACGAGCTGCCGCCCGAGGAGGCCCTGGGCATCGAGAAGGTGCCCGCGTCGCTGGACGCCGTCCTCGACCGGCTCGAGGTCGACCACGACTACCTCATCGACGGTGGGGTGTTCACGCCCGACCTGATCGAGACGTGGATCGAGTACAAGCGCGAGCACGAGATCGACCCGATCCGCCTCCGCCCGCACCCGCACGAGTTCGCGATGTACTACGACATCTGAGACGCGGTAGCAGTCCCGATGAGTTCGCACGGGCCGCCAGCACAGCACCAACGGCGGCCCGTGCGGACTCGTCGTCGTGGGCAGACCGCGTTCCGACGTCTCGGTGCAGTCGCCGAGCGTCGTTACCGGGGCGTGAGCCGAGACGCGCCACCGCAGCGGGCGAACCTTTCAGCGATGGCCGTCGTGTGTTCTCCCACCCGTCGAGACGGCCCGGCTACGTGACGGCCCGCACCGATCGCGCCGGCCAGACGATGAACGTGCCCACTGATCCGGCTGCGCCGACGAGCGCGGCGGCGACGAGCAGTTGTGGCGCCGGCAGAACGGGGGTCAGCGAGCTGACGACCAGCGGGAACGCGAAGCCGATATATGTGAGGACGTAGAAGATGCTGGTCAGAGTGGCCAGGTCTCTCGATGACGCCAATGCCTCGACGCACCTCAATCCACTGACGAGCAACAACCCGTATGCCCCGCCGAGAGTGATCGAAGTCGGGATGAGCAGTACGGCGTAGTGCGTATGTGCGGTCGCCGCCGCCATGAGCATCCCCGCCACGAGTGCACCGAGTCCGACCCGGTAGGGCACGGCAGGCGCACGGGCCGCGAGACCACGCGCCCACGGTTGAACGAGCACGCCAACGCCCAGGGTCACCGCGGCGGCGATACCGCTGGCAACCACCCGGAATTCTCCGAGCCCGACCAATCCCGGAAGTACGGCGAAAGGCGTCGTGGCAGCGCCGAATACCCAGGGCGCGGTGGGGAGGATGACTTTGAGGAAGACACCGCTTCGCAAGGCATCTCCGATCCCAGAGGTTGCCTCGTCGCTTCCGCCTCGCGGTGACGTCATGGTCTCCGGCGCTTTCCACATGAAGGGCAGCAGCAGGGCGACGAGCACGAGGTGCACGATGTATGAGGTCGACTCCGGCCCGGGCAACCATTGCGCAGTCATCCCTGCAATGAGCGGACCCGCGGCGAATCCGGCGCTGAGGGCGACCGCTGCACGGGTCACTCCGGACGATTGTGCTCCCGCTCGATCGGAGAGCTCCTTCACCCAGGCGGTTCCGGGCCCGAACGTCGCGCCGGCGGCGATTCCTACGAGGATGCGACCGAGGAGGAGGCCCATGAACGAGTCGCCTGCGAGCAGGAGAATCCCGGAACCGACCGCCGACAGCAACAACGCCGGGATGACGACGACTCGGCGACCCCAGCGATCCGATACCGGAGCCAGGAGCAACAATGCCGGCATCAGGCCGAGGGCGTAGGCGCCGAACAGGGCCGCCACCTCGACCGAACTGAGCGATGCGCGGTACACGTGCAGGAGTGCGGCGAACATGTTGGCACCCCAGGCGACGACGAACATTGCCAGAGCTGCGCTCACCCAGGAACGGGACGCGCTGTTCCGAGGTGACGTCACTCCACTTTTCTGACCTGTGTATTCACTGGTCATTCTCGTCTCCCCGCTTACGGCTGATCGACTCCGTCGATCACGAAGACCTGGTAGTCAGCTCCTCGATGGCGGTGAATCATCGCCTGCTGATACCGGTCGCTGTTGTACCACTCCCTCGCTGCGTCCATGGATGGGAAGCGATTGATTGCGACACCGTCCAGGTCATCTCCTTCGAGGACATCGAGCTCCCCGTACGCCGCGATCGGCGTGACTTCGTGCCCCTCTCGAGCCAGCTTTGCCATCGTGCGATACGTCGCCATCTCGTGGTCGTCGCTGGTTCCTTTCCGGATCATGACGACGTAGGCGCTCACGAGTGGCCGTTCAGGAGGTTGATCGACCCGACGGCGGCCGGTCCGGATGGCGCGGGGTCATGGCCCGAGACAGGTAGCCCGGACTCGACATCGTCCATCCGAAGCGTTCGGGCCTCAGTCGACGATGTATCGGAGATCCTGAAGTACGGGTCCTTGTCCACTGCGGTGCTCGATTCGTCGAAATGGCATGGGGGATCGTGCGGGAGGTAATCGGTGACGTCGCACTCGACAGCGTGTGCGGGGCGATGGTGGAGTTCCGCAGGGCTGCGCTCACGGTGGCGCCGGCCCCACACCTGCAGCTGTTGCTGTGCCGGCCCGCGAGTGCGAGTTGCCCGCTCCCTGGTCGGGCTGGTGGCACGACCGGACCGCAACCCCGGCCGAACGGGTCGGCTGGACCCGACCGGCCCCTAGAGACCCGGCTGCCAAGGGCCGGACCTGATCGCTGACAGCGCCGCGTCGATGGGCTGCGAGCCTGTGGTGATCTCGATGGCGAGTCGGTTGAGCTGGGGTGCGAAGACGGCGTGCGCGATGGCGGCGGCGACGTCGGCTCGCGGGATGTCGCCGTAGGTGATGGCCACTCCGGCGTCGACCCGCCCTGTGCCGGGGTCGTCGGTGAGGGTGCCGGGCCGGATGATCAACCAGTCGAGTTCGGTGCCGGACAGGTGGACGTCAGCGGCTCGCTTGGCCTCCATGTACCGCTCGAAGCCCGGGCCGGGTGACTTCTCGCCCCGCCAGGCGTCCATGAACACCGACACCAGCACGAACCGGCGGACCCCCGCCAGGGCGGCGGCGTCGGCTGCCTTCATGGCGCCGCGCTCGTCGATCGCGGTCACCATGTCGGGGTTGCCGCCGGCGCCGGCAGTGAAGACCACGGCATCGTGACCTGCCATGGCCGCGGCGAGGGTCTGCGCCGAGTCGTCGACCAGGTCGCCACGCACAGCCATCGCCCCGGTGGCCTCGATCGCGGTCGCCTGCGACGGCTGACGGTGCAGCCCGCTGACCCGGTGTTCCTGCTCCCGCAGGAGGCGCACGACGTGCTGGCCCACACCGCCTGTCGCGCCGATGAGGAAGACACTGCCAACGCCGGTGTGCGTGGATGCCGTCATGTAGTGCTCCTCGTCGATGTTCTCGATCACTGGGCGGGGTGTGTGGCTTGTTCGGAGGCTGCATGGGCTCGATGTGCCGGGCACGTGTCATCGAGTTCGTCGTCCAGATCTGGAGCGCGGTGAGACTGGACCGTGCCGGTATGCGGGCTTCGCTGGCGTGCGGCAGCCGAGGGCATCGAAGACCAGGCCGCGGCGCACTGCTCGGCCTGGACCAGCGGTCCGGTACCTACCGATCGAGAGAGCACCCCGCAGGTGCGGGGCCGGTCATCCGCCCTGGCTGTGGGTCCGGCGGCGTGGGGCAGACCCGTCCGGGTGCGGCCGTGGGGCCCACCCCCGGACAGGTCGCCCCGGGTCAGGCCTGCGTCAGGCCTGCGTCAGGCCGTGGCGGGCGATCAGCGCGGTCGCGGCGGCCGTCGACGACCCCGGGTTCTGACCGGTGATCAGCAGGTCGTTCTCGACGACGTGCGTACCCCAGTCGGCGGTCTTGCTGTAGTTCCCGCCGAGCTTCGTCAGCTCGTCCTCGACCAGGAAAGGAACCACGTCGGTCAGGCCGACGGCCTCCTCCTCGGTGTTGGTGAAGCCGGTGACGGCCCGGCCCTGGACCAGCGGCGTCCCGTCCTCGTTGGTGACGTGGCGCAGCACACCGGGGGCGTGGCACACCAGCGCGACGGGCTTGCCCGAACGCACCGTGTCCTCGATCAGCTGCACCGAGTTCTTGTCCTCGGCGAGGTCCCACAGCGGACCGTGCCCACCCGGGTAGAAGACCGCGTCGAAGTCCGCGGCGGACACCGAGTCCAGGCGCACGGTGTTGGCCAGCGCGGCCTGCGCCTCAGGGTCGGCGTCGAAGCGGCGCGTCATGTCGGTCTGGGCCTTCGGTTCGGCGCTCTTGGGGTCGACCGGGGGCTGGCCGCCCTGGGGCGAGGCGAGCACGGTCTCGACGCCCGCGTCGCGGAAGGTGTAGTACGGCGCGGCGAACTCCTCCAGCCAGAAGCCGGTCTTGCGGCCGGTGTCACCGAGCGTGTCGTGCGAGGTCATGACCATCAGTACCTTCATGGTTCTCCTTCAGGCGGGCGGGCCGGTCGGGCGGGTCCAGGTGGGTGCTGCGGGGGCGATCGGTGCGGCAAGTCCTGGGCACCGGGATCGAGAAGACGCACCGGCGTCCACGGGTGGTCGGCCTCAGGTGACGGGTACGTGGCCCTCCCGCCCTCGTCGACTCGTGGCAACGGAGTCGTTGCCATCTGTGCCGTGGAGGTGGGGGTGCATTACAGGTGCAGCTGGAAGCGCCTGACCGCCATGGCGCGGTCGAGCGGAGCCGGGCTGCGCACGTCGCCGACCTCGGACTGGTCCTCGGTCCCCCACCGGAGGACGCGTTCGAGCTGACCCGGGTCCACGGAGCTGGGCCCACGTCTGCGGTGGGGAACCGTCGCAACGATTGGACCGGCCCGCCATCGACGCACGCCAGCGGATGAAACTGCAGCTGACACCACGGCCGGGCGGATTCCCGGTGACGGGTCACCCGACGGCGAGGAGCGTCACGGCATCTTCCCGGCGTGGACACCGGCCGGTAACCGGAGCGCTCGTACAGTGGAGGCGTGCCCCGAGGGGCACGGACCGGCCGAGGACCGCGTCCCGCCGACGGCGAGGCGCGCGAGGTCCGGTACCGGCGATGACGCCGGCTCGCATCGTGGCGACCACCCGCACGTGCGCCGCAACCGGCGTCCACCCCTCAGACCTGACTGCACGCCACACACGGAGGACAGACATCATGACGTCAGTACGACCCACGCGCATCGACGACCACGGCGACCGGTTCCCCGGCGCTCTCCCCGCAGCGCCCGCTGCGCACACCCGCGGCGCGGATCAGCGGCTGGTGCGCATGCACTCGGCGTACGTCGCCAAGGCCAACTCCCTGGTCGAGGCCGACCGCGATGAGCTGGCGGCCGGAATGGCCGACGCCTTCGCCGCCGAGTCCTCCGCCACCGACCACGCCCACCATGCCGGCCGCGGTGGCGCCGGCCGAGGGGCGCCCAGCCGCGGCCAGGACGGCCGGCTCACCCGCCTGGGCCGGTTGACCCGCAGGTCCCTGCGGCGGTTCGACCGCTACACCCTCGACGTCTTCAACGCCGGCTGGCATCGCGCGGCCCTCACTCATCCCACGGAGGTCTCCAGCACCAGCTCCTGCGCACGGGCCGGGAACCAGCGGGCGACCAGCCACTCCGCCGCCGAGTAGACGGCCAGTGCCGGCAGGATGGCGAGGCCGGGCGGGAGCACCAGCGGGGCGGCCAGCACCGACAGCACCAGCACACCCGGCGCGCTGATCAGCCAGCCCCGGCGACGCCGCTCGTCGGTCAACGCCCCCCACCGGACCCCGGTCCACATCAGCCAGCGCCGCAGGACCGGGACGCCGCTCTCCCGCATGACCCGGCGGAAGATGCCGTCCGCATCCCGCGAGGTCACCAGCCCGGTGCGCAAGCCCTCGGTGATCAGCCAGTCGTGCAGGATCGCCGCGAGCGTGTACGCGCCGAACCGCGGGACCAGCCAGGTGACCGGGCGCGGCACCGTCGCGAAGTCGGTGCGGAACCCGGCCGGCACGACGAACCGGTCCCGGCGGCCCCGGTAGACCAGTGCGTCGACCAGCGCCCACGTGCTGGCGTCGACGCGGCGGACGGTCAGGGAACCGGGTTCGAAAGGCACGGCCCACCCTGCGTCACCCGGCGCCGATCCGCAGCTCAGGTGCCGGTGATGTGCTCCGGGCGGATGGGCACCCGGCGCAGCGCCCTGCCGCACGCGGCTCGGACGGCCGCGGCGACGGCAGGACCCGAGGAGATGGTCGGCGGCTCCCCCACCCCGCGCACGCCGTACGGCGCGTGCGGATCGGCGTACTCCAGGACCTTCACCTGCATCGGTGGCATGTCGAGGATCGTCGGGATGAGGTAGTCGGTGAACGACGGATTGCGCACGTGGCCGTCGGTCACCACGACCTCCTCCATCAGCGCGAGGCCCATGCCCTGCGCCGAGCCGCCGTGGATCTGGCCGACGACGGCGTCGGGGTTGATCGCCTTGCCGACGTCCTGCGCGGTGTCCAGCGCGACCACCTTCACCAGCCCGAGCTCCACGTCCACGTCCACCACGGCGCGGTGCGCGGAGAAGGCGAACTGCACGTGGGCGTCGCCCTGACCGGTCTCGGGGTCGATCGCGTGGGTGGGCCGGTGCCGGTACTCGACGGTCTCCTCGACGGCGTCCTCACCCAGGACGTCGGCGAGCCCGGCCAGGACCTCCCCCGAGCCGCCGACGATCTTCTCGCCGTCGAGCCGCAGCCCCGCGACCTCCCGACCGAGCGACAGCGCCGCCCGCTCCAGGACGACGGCCCGCACCGCCTCGCAGGCCGCCTTCACCGCGCCCCCGGTGACGTAGGTCTGCCGCGACGCCGACGTCGACCCGCCGGACCCCACCGCGGTGTTCTTCGGGTGGACGACGACGCGCTCCACGCCCAGCTCGGTGCGGCAGATCTGCTGCTCGACGGTGATCAGCCCCTGCCCGACCTCGGCCGCCGCGGTGTGCACGGTGGCCACGGCCTCGCCGCCGGTCATCTCCAGCCGGACGCGGGCGGTCGAGTAGTCGTCGAAGCCCTCGGAGAAGCCGACGTTCTTGTAGGTGACCGCGTAGCCGATCCCCCGGACCACGCCCTCGCCGTGCGTGGTGTTGCCGACCGCGCCGGGCAGCGAGCGCAGGTCCGGCTCGTCCTCGCGCTCTGCCGGCAGCGGGAGGTCGGACACGATCTGCAGCAGCTCGGCCACCGGCGCCGCGGAGTCGATGACCTGCCCGGTGATGTTGCGGTCGCCCTCCCGCATGCCGTTGAGCTGCCGGATCGCGATCCGGTCCACGCCGACGACGTCGGCCAGCTCGTCCATCAGCGCCTCGTGGGCGAACGCGGCCTGGACGCAGCCGAAGCCGCGCATCGCGCCGCACGGCGGGTTGTTGGTGAACACCCCGTAGGCGTCGACCGCCACGTTCGGGATCCGGTACGGGCCCAGCCCGAGGGTGCCGGCGTTGCCCACGACCGCGGCGGTGGAGGAGGCGTACGCGCCGCCGTCGAGCACCGTGCGGGCCCGGGCGTACACCAGGGTGCCGTCGCGCTCGGCGCCGAACTCGTAGGTCAGCCACGCGGGGTGCCGGTGCACGTGCCCGAAGAACGACTCCTCGCGGCCGTAGGACATCTTCACCGGCCGGCCGGTGCGCAGGGCCAGCAGGCAGGCGTGCACGTGGACGGAGAGGTCCTCCCGCCCGCCGAACGCGCCGCCGACGCCGGCCAGGTGCAGCCGCACCTTCTCACTCGGCATGCCGAGCGCCAGGCACATCTGCCGCTGGTCCACGTGCAGCCACTGGGTGGCGACGTACAGGTCGACCCCGCCGTCCTCGGCCGGGACGGCGAGCCCGGACTCCGGCCCCAGGAAGGCCTGGTCCTGCATGCCGACCTCGAAGTCCAGCGACACGACGACCGGCGCGGTGACCGACGGGTCCCCCCGCCGCAGCTGCAGGTGCCGGACGAGGTTGCCGGGCCGGTGCACCGGCGGGGCGTCCTCGTCCATGGCCCGCAGCGGGTCGGTGACGGCGGGCAGCACCTCGTAGTCGACCCGGATCCGGGCGGCCGCCCGGCGGGCGGTCTCCGGGTGGTCGGCCGCCACGAGCGCCACCGGCTCGCCCTCGTAGCGGACGAACTCCGAGGCCAGCACCGGCTGGTCGGCGTGCTCCAGGCCGACGGCGTTCTCGCCGGGGACGTCGTCGGCGGTGAGCACCGCCGTGACGCCGGGAACGGTGAGCGCCTCGGTGATGTCGATGCCGCGGATGCGGGCGTGCGGGTGCGGGCTGCGCAGCGTCACCCCCCACACCATGTCGTCGTGCCAGAGGTCGCTGGCGTAGGCGAACTCGCCGGTGACCTTGAGCGTCCCGTCGGGGCGCAGTGCGCTGTCCCCGATCCGTCCCGCAGGCGTGGTGGTCGTCCGGGTGCCGACGTCGGTGCTCATGCCTGCGCCTGCCGTGAGGCGGCCAGCCGGACCGCGTCGAGGATCTTCTCGTAGCCGGTGCAGCGGCAGAGATTGCCCGCCAGGGCCTCGCGGATCTCGAGGTCGGACGGGTCGGGCACCCGCTCGATCAGGTCGTGGGCGGCCACGAGCAGCCCAGGGGTGCAGAAGCCGCACTGGACGGCGCCGGCCTCGACGAACGCCTGCTGCACGGGGTGCAGCTCGCCCTCGGTGGCCAGGCCCTCCACGGTGGTCACCTCCCGGCCGATCGCCTGCCCGGCCGCCACCAGGCAGGCGCAGACCGGCTCGCCGTCCAGGTAGACGGTGCAGGACCCGCACTCGCCCTGCTCGCAGGCGTTCTTCGACCCGGGCAGGCCCATGCGCTCGCGCAGCACGTAGAGCAGGCTCTCGCCGGCCCAGACGTCGTCGACCTCGTGCTGGGTCCCGTTGACGGTGGTGGTGATGCGCACGGTCAGGCCGCCTTCCGCGGATCGTTCCGGTACTGGGCCCACGCCCAGGTGGCGGCGCGTCGCGCCATCACCGACAGGGAGTGCCGCCGGTAGGCCGCGCTCCCCCGGACGTCGTCGATGGGGGACGCCGCGGCGGCCACCCGCTCCCCGAAGGCACGCGCCAGGCCGTCGGGCAGCTCTCCGCGCGACTCCCACAGGCCCGCGGACTCGAGCTCGCCGGCGAGGAACTCCTCCGCCTCCGGCGCCCGGCGCGGCGTGGGGGCAGCGGAGCCGATCCCCGTCCCGACCGCCTTCCGGTCCGGGTGCAGCGCGCAGGCGAACGCCGACACCGCGATCACCATGGCGTTCCGGGTGCCGACCTTGCAGTACTGCTGGGGCCCCGCGGCCACGGGCACCAGGACCGCCGCGATGAGCTCGTCGCCGGCCAGGGCGTTGCGCTTGACCCCGGTGAAGAACTCCGTTGCCGGGATGCGCCGGGTGCCACGGGCGGCCGACTCCACCTCGATCACCGCGCCGGCGGCCAGCAGCGGCGGGTGGGCGTCACCGGCCGGCGACGCCGAGCCGAGGTTGCCGCCGACGGTGCCGCGGTTGCGGATCTGCGGGGAGCCCACCGTGCGGGCGGCCATCGCCAGCCCCGGCAGCTGCGCGCCCAGGTCGTCGATGATCCGGGCGTAGGGCACGCCGGCGCCCAGCCGGACCGTGCTGCCCCCACCCACCCCACCGGCGCCGTCCTCGACGGCCCACTCCCGCAGCCCGGTCACCCGGCCCAGGTCGAGCAGGGCGCCCGGACGCCGCCGGTCGAAGTTCAGGTCGACCATGACGTCGGTGCCGCCCGCGATGGCGACGGCATCGGGCCGCTCGGCTCGGGCCGCGAGGGCGTCGGCCCACGACGTCGGTTGCAGGAAGTCCATCGATGCCCCTCGCCGTAGACCGGAAGTCTTCCCGGGAGACAACCGTGCCGGGCCGGGTGTGGCAAGGGCGCCACGATCTCCGTTACCCGACCGCCGGACGAGATGAGCCGGGCCGGCCCGCCCTCAGCCGGTGCGCCGGGCCACCGCACGGGCCGCGACGCGGCGGACGCGGTCGGCCTGACCGGACAGGACGCGGTCCATCGTCCGGCCGACCGGCGGCAGCTCAGCGAGGCGGGCGAGCCCGGCCCACCGCGGGACGGCGACGGTGCGCGAGCCCCGGGCAGCCAGGCAACGCGCGATCTGCGCGCCGACCCGGTCCGGAGCCATCCCCCGGGAGAGCCGGCCGGCGGCATCGGCGTCGGACTCCGGCGCGTGCCCGTGCCCGCGGGCCAGCCACTCGGTCTCCACGAAGAACGGATTGACCGTGTGCACGCGGACGCCGCGGGCGGTCACCTCCCGCCGGAGACCCTTGACGAACCCGTGCACGCCGGCCTTGGTCGCCGAGTAGACCGTCAGCGGCGGGACCTGGGACCAGGCCGCCACCGAGGACACGGCCACCACGTCGGCCCGGCCGTGCTCGCGGGCCGAGGCCAGCAGGTGCGGGAGCGCCAGCCTGGTCAGCTCGATGACCCCGGTGAGGTTCAGGGCCACCATCCCCTCGACCACCTCGCCGGGCATGTCCTCGAGCAGCCCGGCCCAGCCGAGCCCGGCGTTGAGGACGATCCCGTCGAGACGGCCGTGCTCCTCGAGGACCCGGCCGACCAGCCGGGCGCGGTCGGCCGCGTCCGCGGCGTCGGCCACCACCCCGGTGACGCCCGGGAGGCCCCCGATGGCCTCGTCCAGCCGGTCCCCGTGCCGGGCGCAGGTGGCGACCCGGATGCCCTGCGCCGCGAGCCGCTGCACGGTCGCCCGACCGATGCCCGCGCTGCCGCCGGTGACCAGCACGACCCGTTGCTCCATGGCGGCCATGGCCGGCTACTACCCGCGGGGGACATCACATGCCCGCGGGCATCGAATCCCGATCGCGGGGCATGATCGGGACCATGCGTCTGCCCGCGCCCCGTGGACCGCTGAGCGAATCGCTCTGCCGCGACCTGCTCACCCGCACCTCGCCCTCCGCCACCACCGTCCAGCGCGCCGACCGCCTGGCCGCGGCCGGCGCCGGCGCGCTCACCGACGAGGACCTGCAGATCAGCCTCGCCGTCCTCTACGAGCTGCACTACCGCGGCTTCGACGGCGTCTCGGAGGACCGGGAGTGGGACCCCGACCTCCTGCGCCTGCGCGCCGGGCTCGAGCGCCGTCACCTCGACGCGCTGCGGCAGGCCGTCGGTCCGATCCAGGTCGGCGAGGAGTCGATCGACCGGCAGCTGGTCTCGCTCGTCGA
The DNA here is from genome assembly GCA_902805535.1 of uncultured Blastococcus sp. Lineage (GTDB taxonomy): Bacteria > Actinomycetota > Actinomycetes > Mycobacteriales > Geodermatophilaceae > Blastococcus_B. The sequence goes on from CADCTN010000124.1 coordinate 29,062, forward strand.
CGCCGACGACGGCCCGTCGCTGTCCTCGTTCATGGCCAAGCAGGGCACGCTCGAGCAGTGGCGGGAGTACCTCACGCTGCGGTCGGTCTACCACCTCAAGGAGGCCGACCCGCACACCTTCGCCATCCCCCGGCTCTCCGGCCGGACGAAGGCCGCGATGGTGGAGATCCAGGCCGACGAGTACGGCGGCGGCTCCGCCGCCCGGATGCACAGCGAGCTCTTCGCCGGGCTGCTGGACGCCCTCGGCCTCGACGACGCCTACGGGGCGCTGTGGGACGACGCCCCGGCCCCGGCGTTCGCCTCGGTCAACACGATGTCCCTCTTCGGCCTGCACCGGCGCTGGCGCGGCGCGGCCCTGGGCCACCTGACGGCGGTCGAGATGACGTCGTCGGAGCCCAGCCGGCGCTACTCGGCCGGACTGCGCCGGCTGGGCTACGACGCGCGGGTGACCGTCTTCTACGACGAGCACGTGGAGGCCGACGCCGTGCACGAGCAGATCGCCTCGGTGGACATGTGCGGCTCGCTCGTCGCCGGCGAGCCGCACCTGGCCGCCGACGTGCTGTTCGGCGCCGCCTGCTCGCTGGCGATGGACGGCCTGGCCGCCACCCACCTGCTGGGGGCCTGGGAGGCCGGCCGCTCGGCGCTGCGCGGGGAGCGTCCGCTCGCCGCCTGACCGGCTCCGGTCCCCTGGGCGCCGGCCCCGGCGTCAGCTCACCGGCGCGTCCCCACCTCGGCCCGGCGCGACGAGCGGGTGATGGCCCAGCCGAACACCGCGGCCACCGGGAACATCAGCACGCCGTAGACCGCGGCGGGCACCGCGAGCTCGACGCTGCCCAGCACGCTGATCGCGACCGCGATGGCGAGGGTGCTGTTGTGGATGCCGATCTCGAAGGCGCTGGCGATGGCCTGCCATTCGGTCACGCCGAGCAGGCGCGGCACCAGCAGGCCCACCGTCAGGCTGAGCACGCAGAACAGCACGGCCGGCAGGCCGATGTCGCGCAGGTAACCGGCGATGTTCTCCCGCTCGGCCACCATCGTGCCGACGATCACCAGGGCGAGGACCACCGCCGACAGGATCCGCACCGGCTTGTCCATGCGGTCGGCGAACTCCGGGGCGCGCTGCCGGACGAGCATGCCGACGGCCACGGGCACCAGCACCACGGCGAAGACCTGCACGGTCTTGCCGAACTGCAGCCCCAGGGAGCCGGCGTCGGCGGGGTCGAACCACTGGATCGCCAGGTTGGTGATCACCGGCAGCGTTCCGACGGCGATCAGCGAGTTCACCGCCGTCAGCGTGATGTTGAGGGCGACGTCGCCGCGGAAGAGGTGGCTGAACAGGTTGGCGGTCGTGCCGCCGGGCGAGGCGGCGAGCAGCAGCATCCCGACCGCCAGGATCGGCGGCAGGTCGAAGGCGAGGACCAGCCCGAAGCAGATCGCCGGCAGGACCAGCAGCTGCAGCAGCAGCGCGATGACCACCGCCTTCGGCTGCCGGCCCACCCGGCCGAAGTCGCCCGGCGTGAGCGACAGGCCCAGGCCGAGCATCACGATGGCCAGGGCTGCAGGCAGCAGGACGGTGGCGAGCGGGGAGTCCACGGGGCGCTCCGATCACGGGAACGGCCCCGGCGGGCCGTCGGGCGGGATGTCCGGTGCATCCTGCGTCATGCTGGTCAGTTCCCGGAGCGGCGGGCCTCGCGGAGGGTCTGGGCGGCCGGCCGCGGCCGGCTCGGGGCGCTGGGCGCGGAGAAGCCGGAGCGCTTGTGGGACCCGTCGCAGAACGGCTTGATGCCGGACTTGCCGCAGCGGCACAGCGCGATCGTGTCGCGGCCCGGGTCGATCTCGTCGCCGTCCTGGTCCAGCAGCCGGAAGTCCCCGCGCACGATGAGCGGACCGTCCCGGTAGGGCGTGATCGTCGCGCCCGGGCTCTCGGCGGGGCCGGCCTCGGCGTCGTCGGGCGGCTCGGGCTCGGTGGACAGGAAGCGCGACACGCTCCTGCACTGCCCCGGGCTCCGCGTCGGCACACGCCGGCCCGGTCGGTCGCTGTCGGTGTGCCGGTGGGTTCAGCCGTCCGCCGCCCGGCCGTAGAAGACCTGCTCGACGATGGCCCGGGCGCGTCGGGTGGCCCGCCGGTAGTCGTCGAGGAACTGCCCCGGACCGGTGTCGGGCCCGTAGCCGCACGCGTGCGCGACACCGGCCAGCTCGAGGCCGGGGCGGGGCAGCTGGTCGCTGGGGCGTCCCCGCACCAGGAAGATCGCGTTGCGGGCCCGGGTGGCCAGCTCCCACGCCGAGCGCAGCGCGTCTGCCTGACCGCGGGTGAGCAGACCGGCGTCGTCGAGGGCGCCGAGCGCCTCGACCGTCGGCTGCACCCGGAGCTCCCGGACCTTGGCGGCGTGCTGAAGCTGGAGCAGCTGCACCGTCCATTCCACGTCGGCCAGGCCACCGCGTCCCAGCTTCGTGTGCGTCGCGGGGTCGGCGCCCCGGGGCAGCCGCTCGCGCTCCACGCGGGCCTTGATCCGGCGGATCTCGGCGACCTGCTCGTCGCTGACACCGGCCTCCGGGTAGCGGATCGGGTCGATCATCGCGACGAAGTCCTCGCCGAGCCGCTGGTCGCCGGCCACCGGCACGGCGCGCACCAGTGCCTGGATCTCCCACACCGAGACCCACCGCTCGTAGTACTCGCGGAAGGCCGACAGGCTCCGGACCAGCGCCCCCTGCCGGCCCTCCGGCCGGAGGTCCGCGTCCACCTCGAAGGCCGGATCCGGCGCCGGCTCGGCCAGCAGGCGCCGCAGCGTGTGGGCGACGGCGTTGGCCGCCGCGGTGGCCTTGCCCTCGTCCGCGGCGTCCCGCGCGCGGTGGACGAACAGCACGTCGGCGTCCGAGCCGAAGCCCATCTCCCCCCCGCCGAGACGGCCCATCCCGATGACGGCGAGATCCATGGGCATGTCCGCGGCGTCGAGGCCGGAGTCCAGGGCGTGCGCCTTCGTCGCGACGTCCAGGCCGACCTGCAGCGTGGCGGTGGCGATGCCGGTGAGCGCCTGGCCGAGCCGGACGACGTCCAGCCGCCCGAGCAGGTCGGCCGCGGCCACCCGCAGCAGCTCCTGCCGGCGGAGGCCGCGCAGCACGCGGATGCCCTCCTGGGGGTCCGGCGCACGTCCGGCGGCCGCCCGCCAGGCCTTGGCCAGGACGACGGCCGGACGCGGCTCCAGCTCCGCGTCGTCGGCGAGCAGCCGCAGCGCCTCGGGGGTGCGCGTCAGCAGCGAGGCGACGTACTGGCTGGAGCCCAGGAGCTGGGCGAGCCGCTCGGCTACCTGACCCTCGTCGCGCAGCAGCCGCAGGAACCACTGGTTGCCGCCGAGCGCCTCGCTGACCTGCCGGTAGGCCAGCAGGCCGGCGTCGGGGTTCGGGCACGAGGCGAAGGTCTGCAGCAGGACCGGCAGGAGGTACTTCTGCATGGACGCGGAGCGCGAGACCCCGCCGGTCAGCGCCCCCAGGTGCCGCAGGGCGCCGTCGGGGTCGGCGAAGCCCAGGGCGCGCAGCCAGTCCCCCGCGGCCTTCGACCCCAGGGCGAGGTGCTCGCCCGGCACCCGGGCCACCGCCGAGAGCAGCGGCCGGTAGAAGAGCTTCTCGTGCAGCCGCCGCACCTCACGGGTGTGCAGCGACAGCTCGGCGGCCAGGACGTCGGCGGCCTCCCCCCGGTGGTCGGGCTTGTAGCCCAGGGAGCGCGCCAGCCAGCGCAGCTGCTGCTCGTCGGTGGGCAGCAGGTGGGTGCGCCGCAGGCGCATGAGCTGGAGGCGGTGCTCGACGGTGCGCAGGAACCGGTAGGAGGCGATCAGCGTCCCGGCGTCCTCCCGGCCCACGTAGCCGCCGGCCGCGAGCGCCTGCAGCGCCGGCAGCGTGCCACCGAGACGCAGCGTGGGATCGACGCGGCCGTGCACCATCTGCAGCAGCTGGACGGCGAACTCCACGTCCCGCAACCCGCCGCGGCCGAGCTTGAGCTCGCGCTCGGCCTGCGCGGGCGGGATGTTGGCCTCCACCCGCCGGCGCATGGCCTGCACCTCGCCGACGAAGCCGGGCCGGTCACCGGCCTTCCACACCAGCGGCCAGAGGGCCCCGACGTAGGCCAGCCCGAGGTCGGGGTCGCCGGCCACCGGGCGCATCTTGAGCAGCGCCTGGAACTCCCACGTGCTGGCCCACTGCTGGTAGTACGCCTCGTGCCCGGCGACCGTGCGGACCAGCGCGCCGGCCTTGCCCTCCGGACGCAGCGCCGCGTCGACCTCCCACGCCGCCTCGCGGCAGATGCGCATGAGAGCGACGGCCACCCGCGTCGCGCTGGACAGGGCCGCGCTCTCCGTCTGCCCGTCCACCACGCGGTCCACCGGATCGACGGGCTCGGCGACGAAGACGACGTCGACGTCGCTGACGTAGTTGAGCTCCCGGCCGCCGGTCTTGCCCAGCGCGATGACCGCGAAGCGGCAGGGGGCGGCCGAGGCCGGCTGCTCGGCGACGGCGAGCGCGAGCCCGGCGGTCAGGACGGCGGCGGCGATGTCGGCCAGCTCGGCGGCCGCGTCCTCCGCGGGCAGCCCCTCCCCCAGGTCCCGGCCGGCCAGGGAGAGGATGGCCCGGCGGTGGGCCAGCCGGAGCTGCCGGACGCGCTGCGGCGAGGCGTCCGGCGCCGCCTTCCCCAGCCGGACGCCCCAGGGCGGGTCGTCGGGGTCGGCGCCCACCGCCGCCAGCATCCGGCTCCGCAGCTCCTCGGCCGACGGCCCGGACGCGCCGAGGAAGATGCCCTCCCCGTCCTCCTCGAGCACGGTCCAGTCGGTGGGGTGGGCGGCGAGGTGGTCGGCCAGACCCGAGCTGGCGCCCAGCACCGACAGCAGGCGGCTGCGCAGCAGGCCCGACCCGCGCAGGCGGGCGAGCAGCGCCGCGGCCGCCTCACCGGAGGCGTCGGTCGTGTCCAGCGCCTCGACCAGCCGGTGCAGGGACCGGAGAGCGAGGTCGGGATCACCGGCGCGGGCGAGGGCCGCGACCACCGGACCGGCCTCGGGGTCGGCGGGCTCGTTGCGTTCCAGGTCCCACAGCCCCAGCGCCGGGTCCGAGAGGAGCACGGCCGCGCGGGCGCCGTCCTCGAAGCCGAAGCGGACCAGCCGCACGACCGCCGGCCGTGGGACCTCCGCAGCGGTCATGCCGGCTGCTGGGCGCGGGTACGGACCAGGTCGACGAACCGGCCGGCGAAGGGGCGCCAGGTCTCCTCGACGTGCGGATGGGCCGCGTCGGAGAGGCGGCAGATCGTCTCGCGGTCGTGCGGGCTGGCGGCGACGCCGACCGCGTCCCGCGCCGCCCACTCGTGGATGATCTCCGGCGCCGTCTCGATGTGGAACTGCAGCCCGTACACGTGGCGGCCCACCCGGAAGGCCTGGTGGGGGTACATCGGGCTGCTGGCCAGCAGCGTGGCGCCGGAAGGCAGCTCGGAGATCTCGTCGTGGTGGAACTGGAGCACGTCCGGGGTGAGCGGCAGCGGGGCGAACACCGGGTCACGGTCGGCCGCGTCCCGCTTGGCGACCAGCGACGCGCCCACCTCCGGCCCCTCGATGCCCACGCGCACGCGTCCGCCCCCGGCCTGGGCCAGCAGCTGGGCGCCGAGGCAGATCGCCAGCGTGGGGAAGTCCGCCCCCAGCGCCTGCCTCAGCAGCTCGCGCACACCGGCGAGCTCGGGGCTGGTCGCGTCGTCGTCCAGGGCCGACTGCGGACCGCCCAGGACGACCATCCCGTCGAACCCGTCGAGTGAGTCCGGCAGCTGGTCGCCGGGGCCGGCACGACGCTCGTCCAGCTCGGCCCCCGCGTCCCGGAGCCACTGGCCCAGCCGGGCGGGCGGGTCGGTCTCGTGCACGACGACGACGAGCAGGCGTTCCACGGAGGTGAGCTTATGGAACGGCCCGCTCGCCGGGACCCGCGGCGTGCGCTGCGCGTCTCGGGCGAGGGGATCCTTCAGAGGCCGGGCAGGTAGCGGCGCAGCTCGAAGGGGGTGACGTTGCGCCGGTAGGAGTTGAACTCCTCCCACTTGTTCCGCAGGAAGTGCTCGAACACGTGCTCGCCCAGCGTCCCGGCGACCAGCTCGCTGCCCTGCATCGCGGTCAGCGCCTCCCCCAGCGACACCGGGAGGTCCTCGTACCCGGCCGCGCGCCGCTCGGTGTCGGTGAGGGACCAGACGTCGTCCTCGGCCTCGGGCGGCAGCTCGTAGCCCTTCTCGATCCCGCGCAGCCCGGCGGCCAGCAGGACGGCGAAGGTGAGGTAGGGGTTGCAGGCGGAGTCCGGCGAGCGGATCTCGACGCGGGCCGACTGCGCCTTGCTCGGCTTGTACGAGGGCAGCCGTACCAGCGCGGAACGGTTCGCGCGTCCCCACGTGGCGGCGGTCGGCGCCTCGGTGCCGGCCAGCAGCCGGCGGTAGGAGTTCACCGTCTGGTTGGTGACGGCGGTGTACTCGCGGGCGTGGGTGAGCAGCCCGGCGATGAACTGCTTGCCGGTCGTGGACAGCCGCATCGGGTCCCCGGCGTCGTGGAAGGCGTTGCGGTCGCCCTCGAAGAGCGACACGTGCGTGTGCATCGCCGAGCCGGCCAGGTCGGTGAACGGCTTGGGCATGAAGGTGGCGTAGACGCCCTGGGCGAGCGCGACCTCCCGCACCACGTGCCGCAGCGTCATGATGTTGTCCGCCATCGACAGGGCGTCGGCGTAGCGCAGGTCGATCTCCTGCTGCCCGGGCGCGACCTCGTGGTGGCTGAACTCCACCGAGATGCCCATGGCCTCGAGCGCGAAGACCGCCTCCCGGCGGAAGTCGTGCGCCACGTTGTGCGTGGACAGGTCGAAGTAGCCGCCGGTGTCGGCGGGCTCCGGCGGCCGGCCGTCGGTGGGCAGGTCCTTGAGCAGGAAGAACTCGATCTCGGGGTGGGTGTAGAAGGTGAAGCCCATGTCGGCGGCCTTCGCCAGGGTGCGCCGCAGCACGTGCCGCGGGTCGGCCCACGAGGGCGATCCGTCGGGCAGCGTGATGTCGCAGAACATCCGCGCGGTGTCGCTGGCGCGCCCCTCCCGGCCCGGCATCACCTGGAAGGTGCCGGGGTCGGGCTTGGCGAGCATGTCGGACTCGTAGACGCGGGCGAAGCCCTCGATGGCCGAGCCGTCGAAGCCGATGCCCTCGGCGAAGGCGGCCTCGATCTCGGCCGGCGCGACCGCCACGGCCTTGAGGTAGCCCGAGACGTCGGTGAACCACAGCCGGACGAACCGGATGTCGCGCTCTTCCAGGGTGCGCAGGACGAACTCCTGCTGTCGGTCCATGCTCGCCATGATCGCGTCCGCTCGTTTCCGGGATGTGACAGCCCTGCCGTTCGGTCCCCACCCTGCCCCGTCGGGGTGAGCTCGTCACGGAACCGGGCGGCTTCTTCTCCTGCCGGTCGCCGTCCGGACGGGTGCCCGCCTCGCCGCGCGCGCCGGTCCGAGACCAGACTGTGCGGCGTGAGCGATCGAGGATCTGTGCAGCTGCGGGTGGCGATGGCCCAGGTGGACACCCGGGTCGGGGACATCGAGGGCAACAGCGAGCTCGTGGTGCGGTGGACCGCGCGGGCGGCGCAGGAGAACGCGCACCTCGTGGTCTTCCCCGAGATGACGCTGACCGGCTACCCGCCCGAGGACCTCGTGCTGCGGGAGTCCTTCGCCCGCGCCAGCGAGCGCTCGCTGGTCGAGCTCGCGGCCACCCTCGCCGACCAGGGGCTCGGCGGCATCGCCGTCGTCGTCGGGTACCTCGCGCACACCCGGGGCGCCGGCCCGGCGCCGGTCGACTCGACGCCCGCCGACGACGACCGCCCGGGCGACGCCAATCCGCGCCGCGGCGCGCCCCGCAACGCCGCGGCACTGCTCTTCGGCGGCGAGGTCGTCGTCCGCTACTACAAGCGGCACCTGCCCAACTACGGCGTCTTCGACGAGGCCCGGTACTTCGTGCCCGGCACCGAGCTGCCGATCGTGCGGCTGCACGGCATCGACGTCGCGCTGACCGTCTGCGAGGACCTGTGGGTGGAGGGCGGCCCGTGCGGGGTCGCCGGGCAGGCCGGGGTCGACCTGGTCGTCTCCCCCAACGCCTCCCCCTACGAGCGGGCCAAGGACGACCTGCGGCTGCCGCTGGTCCGCCGCCGGGCCGCCGAGGCGGGCGCGACGATCCTCTACTGCAACCAGGTGGGCGGCCAGGACGAGCTGGTCTTCGACGGCGACTCGATGGCCGTCGCCGCCGACGGCACGCTGCTGGCCCGCTCCCCCCAGTTCGTCGAGCACCTGGCCACCGTCGACCTGGACCTCGACCCGTCGTCGGTGCCCGAGCGCCGCGAGGGCCGGATCGGGCCGATGACGGTCACCCGGCACGTGGTGTCCGAGGAGCCGGTGGCCGGGTTCGACCGGCGCCCCTCGACCGTCGCCGAGCCGCTCGGCGACAGCGAGGAGGTGTGGCGCGCGCTGGTCCTGGGGCTCAGGGACTTCATCGACAAGAACGGCATGCCGTCGGTCGTGCTCGGCATGTCCGGCGGCATCGACTCGGCGCTGGTCGCCGCACTCGCCGTCGAGGCGCTGGGCGCCGACCGGGTGCACGGGGTGGGCCTGCCGTCGAAGTGGTCCAGCGAGCACTCGCTGTCCGACGCCGAGGACTCCGCCCGCCGCCTGGGGATGCACTACTCCGTCGTCCCCATCGCACCGATGGTCGACGCGTACGAGGCCTCGGTCGAGCTCTCCGGGGTGGCCGCGGAGAACCTGCAGGCCCGCGTGCGCGGCACGCTGCTCATGGGCCTGTCCAACCAGCACGGGCACCTGCTGCTGGCGACGTCGAACAAGAGCGAGGTGGCCGTCGGCTACTCGACGCTCTACGGCGACGCGGCCGGCGGGTTCGCCCCGATCAAGGACGTGCCCAAGACGTTGGTGTGGGACCTCGCCCGCTGGCGCAACGCCTCCGCCCGCGACCGCGGCGAGACCGAGCCGATCCCGCAGAACTCGATCGACAAGCCGCCGTCGGCCGAGCTCGCACCCGGCCAGCAGGACAGCGACTCGCTGCCCTCCTACGAGGTGCTCGACGCCGTCATCGCCGACTACGTCGACCGCGACCTCGGCATGGCCGAGCTGCTGGAGCGCGGGCACGACCCGGAGATCGTGGCCCGGGTGCTGCGGCTGGTCGACACCGCGGAGTTCAAGCGCCGGCAGTCCGCTCCCGGCACCAAGATCAGCCTCAAGGCGTTCGGCCGCGACCGCCGGCTGCCCGTGACCAACCGGTGGCGGGAGACCCTGCCCACCGTGCGCGAAGGAGCCCAGTCATGACGGAGTCGGTCCTGTACGGCGGGACGTCGAGCACGCGGGTGCGGATCCACCACCTGCAGCAGGCCAAGGAGCGGGGCGAGAAGTGGGCGATGCTCACCGCCTACGACACCTACAGCGCGGCCATCTTCGAGGAGGCCGGCATCCCGGTCATGCTCGTCGGCGACTCCTCGGGCAACGTCGTCCTCGGGCACAGCAGCACGGTGCCGGTGACGGTCGAGGACCTGCTGCTGATGACCAAGGCGGTCACCCGCTCGACCACGCCCTCGGCGGCTTCCGGGTGCAGGGCCGCGGCGCGGGGGCCGAGCAGCTGCTCGCCGACGCCCGCGCGGTGCAGGAGGCGGGCGCGTTCGCCGTCGTCCTGGAGATGGTGCCCGCGGCGATCGCCGCCGAGGTCACCAAGGAACTGACCATCCCCACGGTCGGCATCGGCGCCGGTGTCGACTGCGACGCGCAGGTGCTCGTGTGGCCGGACATGGCCGGGCTCAACGGCGGCCGGGTGCCGAAGTTCGTGAAGAAGTACGCCGACCTGCGCGGGGAGCTGCTGCGCGCGGCCCAGGAGTTCGCCGACGAGGTCCGCGGCGGCGTCTTCCCGGGGCCCGAGCACTCCTTCGACTGATCGACCTCCGGCCGATCGACCGCGGCCAATCACCGTCCCCCGGCTGCGCGGAGCTCCTTCGTCACGCCATCCCGGGACCCTCCGGGCCCCACTCGGCGCGACCCGCGAGACGTCGCTCGGAGCAGCAGCCCGTAGCCCAGCGCGTTGAGCCCGAACGCGGTCGCGTAGACGGCCAGCTGCGTCCCGGTCGCGTGCTCGTCGAGCCCCAGCGGGCCGAAGAAGTAGTGGCCGAGGAAGCCGCCGTCGTA
>CADCTN010000124.1:39271-39648 GCA_902805535.1 uncultured Blastococcus sp.
AACGCCCTCGGCGGCTTCCGGGTGCAGGGCCGCGGCGCGGGGGCCGAGCAGCTGCTCGCCGACGCCCGCGCGGTGCAGGAGGCGGGCGCGTTCGCCGTCGTCCTGGAGATGGTGCCCGCGGCGATCGCCGCCGAGGTCACCAAGGAACTGACCATCCCCACGGTCGGCATCGGCGCCGGTGTCGACTGCGACGCGCAGGTGCTCGTGTGGCCGGACATGGCCGGGCTCAACGGCGGCCGGGTGCCGAAGTTCGTGAAGAAGTACGCCGACCTGCGCGGGGAGCTGCTGCGCGCGGCCCAGGAGTTCGCCGACGAGGTCCGCGGCGGCGTCTTCCCGGGGCCCGAGCACTCCTTCGAGTAGCCGGCTTCAGGCCGGCA
>CADCTN010000125.1 GCA_902805535.1 uncultured Blastococcus sp.
AGTTCAGACGTGTGCTCTTCCGATCTGGCCGCCGGCCGGGCCGCAGCCGCACGCACCGACGGGGCCGCGAACGGCACTCCCGCGGCTGCCGGACCGCCGCGCGCGGCCGCCGAGTCCTCGCCCACGCCGCGGGGCGGCGAGCCGACCCCGGTCGTCTCCGCGAACCCCGAGCCGGCCGGTGGCGACGGAGAGCTGACCACCACCGACGTCCGCCGGATGTGGCCGGAGCTGCTCGCCGTCGTCAAGCGACACAAGCGCACGACCGAGGCGCTGCTCAAGAACGCCCAGGTCCACCAGCTGACCAACGGCGTGCTCACCCTGTCGACGTCGTCCCCGGCGCTGGCCCGGCGGCTCGGCGACGACCTCAACAAGGACGTCATCCGCGAGGCGCTCAACGAGCTGCTCGGCGTCCGCTGGCGGGTGGACGCCCTCGTCGAGGGGGCTGCCGCGGCGTCGGGGCCGCCGGTTCCGCCCGAGCAGGCGCGGGAGGCCGTGCGCGCCGCCGAGGCCGCCGAGGCCCGGGAGCTCATGGCCGAGCGGGCCGCCGACGTCTCGGCCGCGGCCGACGGTGAACCGGAGCCGGTGGTCGACGCCGAGCAGGCGGCGCTCTCGCTGCTGCGAGCGCAGCTGGGCGCCCGGCCCGTCGACAGCTGAGCGTCGGCGGCGCGGACCGCCCGCCGCGCACCACACCCGCGCCGGCGTGCCGGTGCACGTCGGATGCGCGGCCTACTCTCGTGGCATGTTCCCCGGTGGTCAGCCAGACATGGCCCAGCTCCTCCAGCAGGCCCAGCAGATGCAGCAGCAGCTGGTGGCCGCCCAGGAGGAGCTGGCGCGCACCGAGGTCACCGGATCGGCCGGCGGTGGCCTGGTGACCGCGACCATGACCGGCGGCTTCGAGGTCACGGCGATCACCATCGCGCCGGCCGCGGTGGACCCCGACGACCTCGAGACGCTGCAGGACCTCGTGGTCGCCGCCCTGCACGACGCCAAGCGTGCCGCCGACGAGCTGGCCGCGAGCACCATGGGACCCCTGGCGGGTGGCCTCGGCGGTGGCGGGGGCCTCGGCCTCCCCGGCTTCTGACCGCCACTCCCGAGACCCCGAGGAACACCCGTGTACGAAGGCGCCGTCCAGGACCTGATCGACGAGCTGGGCCGGTTGCCCGGCGTCGGTCCGAAGAGCGCGCAGCGCATCGCCTTCCACCTGCTGTCGGCGGAGTCCGCCGACGTCAGCCGCCTGGTGGCCGCGCTCACCCGCGTGCAGGAGGAGGTCCGCTTCTGCATCACCTGCTACAACGTCGCCGAGGCCGAGCAGTGCAGGATCTGCCGCGACCCGCGCCGCGGCGACGACGTCCTGTGCGTGGTCGAGGAGCCCAAGGACGTCGTGGCGATCGAGCGCACCCGTGAGTTCCGGGGCCGGTACCACGTGCTCGGCGGGGCGATCAGCCCCATCGACGGCGTCGGCCCCGACGACCTGCGGGTCAAGGAGCTCATGACCCGCCTGATGAACGGCGCGATCACCGAGCTGATCATCGCGACCGACCCGAACCTCGAGGGGGAGGCGACGGCGGCCTACCTGGCCCGCCTGGTGTCGCCCATGGGTCTGGCGGTCTCCCGGCTGGCCAGCGGCCTGCCCGTCGGCGGAGACCTGGAGTACGCCGACGAGGTCACGCTCGGCCGGGCGTTCGAAGGCCGCCGCCGCATCGACGCCTGAAGGACCCCAAGGTCACGAGATGGTGTCGATGCCGACGGCAGCCTCACCAGCGGCGAGGACGGCGTCCTAGGGTCCGCGATACGTCTGTGGAACTCCTCACGTCCACGGCTGTCCCGCCCGGACCTCATCCGGCCAGCAAAGGCCGAGAAGGCAGGTTTTCCGCGATGACCCGTCGCCATACCCGAGCTCTGGCCGCCTCCGCGGCAGCGCTCGTCGCCGTGACCCTGTCCGCCTGCGCCTCCAGTGACCGGGACTCCGGTGAGGGCGAGGGCGGTGAGGCGCAGTCCGGTGGAACGTTCGTGTTCGGCGCCACCGGCGACCCCGCCATGCTCGACCCCGCGTTCGGCAGTGACGGCGAGACGTTCCGCGTCTCCCGGCAGATCTTCGAGGGGTTGCTGGGGAACGAGCTCGGCGGCACCGACCCGGTGCCCGAGCTGGCCGAGGACTGGGAGGTCAGCGACGACGGCCTCGAGTACACCTTCAACCTGCAGCAGGACGTGAAGTTCCACGACGGCACCGACTTCAACGCCGAGGCGGTCTGCTTCAACTTCGACCGCTGGTACAACTTCGAGGGCCTGGCCCAGAGCCCGAGCGCCTCGTACTACTACCAGGCGGTCTTCGGCGGCTTCGCCAGCACGCCTGACACCCCCAGCATCTACGAGAGCTGCGAGGCGACGGACGAGAACACCGCGGTCATCCGGCTCACCAGTGTGACCTCGAAGTTCCCCGCCGCCCTCGCGCTGCCGGCCTTCTCCATCCAGAGCCCGACGGCGCTGCAGGAGTACAACGCCGACGAGCTGTCGGGCAGCGAGGACGCGCTGACCTACTCCGAGTACGCCCTGGAGCACCCGGTCGGCACGGGCCCCTTCACGTTCGACAGCTGGGACCGCGGCAACGGTGAGGTCACCATCGTCCGCAACGAGGACTACTGGGGTGAGGCCGCGAAGCTGGACGAGATCATCATCCGGACGATCTCCGACGGGAACACCCGCCGGCAGGAGCTCGAGTCCGGCTCGATCGACGGCTACGACTTCGTCTCCCCGGCCGACTACGAGACGCTCGAGGACACCGGGGCGCAGGTCCTCGTCCGCGACCCGTTCAACATCCTGTACCTGGGCATGAACGGCGGGAACGTGCCCGACTCGGGTGCCAACCCGGCGCTGCAGGACCCGCGGGTCCGCCAGGCGATCGCCCACGCGATCGACCGCGAGACGATCGTGAACTCGCTGCTCCCCGATGGTGCCGAGCAGGCCACCCAGTTCATGCCACCGACGGTCGACGGCTGGGCCGACGACGTGACGACCTACGACTACGACGTGGAGAAGTCGAAGTCACTGCTCGCGGAGGCCGGGGCCACCGGCACGACGCTGCGGTTCTTCTACCCGACCGACGTCAGCCGCCCCTACCTGCCGGACCCCGCCGCGATGTTCCAGGTCATCAGCCAGAACCTGACCGACGCCGGCTTCACCGTCCAGCCCACGGCGCTGCCGTGGAACCCGGACTACCTGAACGCCGTCCAGGCGGGCCAGGCGGACATCCACCTGCTCGGCTGGACCGGCGACTACAACGACGCCTACAACTTCATCGGCACGTTCTTCGCCGAGGCGTCCAACAACCAGGCATCGGCCGAGTTCGGTGCCTTCAGCGCACCGGAGGTCTTCGCGGCACTGGCCGAGGCCGACGCCGAGCCCGACCCGGCCAACCGGACGGAGATGTACCAGGAGGCCAACCGGCTGATCATGGACTACCTGCCGGCCGTCCCGATCTCGCACTCCCCGCCGGCGCTGGTCGTCGCGGAGAACGTGCAGGGTCTCGAGCCCAGCCCGCTGACCGCCGAGGTGTTCCACACGGTGTCCCTCACCAACTGATCGCCGCTCATCCTGACCGCGCCGGTGGCGACCTGCCACCGGCGCGGTCGGCCGCCCGGCTCCGGAAAGGTGACCCGAGCGCGTGCTCCGCTTCATCGTCCGGCGGCTCCTGCAGCTGATCCCGATCCTGCTCGGGCTCTCGGTCCTGCTGTTCGCCTGGCTCCGCGCACTCCCCGGCGGACCCGCTCAGGCGGCGCTGGGGGAGCGCGCCACACCTGAGGCCATCGCCCGCTACAACGAACTGTTCGGCCTCGACGAACCGCTGATCGTGCAGTACCTGCGCTTCCTCGGCCGGGCCGTCCGGCTGGACTTCGGCACCTCGGCGCGCACCGGACGGCCGGTGACCACCGAGTTCCTCGAGCGCATGCCCGGCACCATCGAGCTGACCGTCTTCGCGATGGTCTTCGCGATCGGTGTGGGCATCCCGCTGGGCTACCTCGCCGCCCGCAAGCACGGCAGCTGGCTGGACTCGACGTCGGTCATCGGCTCGCTGCTCGGCGTCGCCATCCCGGTCTTCTTCCTCGCCTACCTGCTGCGCCTGCTGTTCGCGGTCGAGCTGGGCTGGCTCCCCGGCTCCGGTCGCCAGGACGTGCGCATGGACGCCACCCGCATCACCAACTTCTACGTGCTCGACGGGCTGCTGACGCGGGAGTGGGACGCGGCCTGGGACGCCGTCCTGCACCTGATCCTGCCCGCGATCGCGCTCGGCACGATCCCGCTGGCGATCATCGTGCGGATCACTCGCGCCTCGGTCCTCGACGTGGTCAACGAGGACTACGTCCGGACGGCGAACGCGAAGGGCCTGGCGACGTCGACCGTGCGCCGCCGGCACATCATCCGCAACGCCCTGCTCCCGGTGTCGACGACAATCGGCCTGCAGACGGGCCTGCTGCTGTCCGGTGCCGTGCTCACCGAGTCCGTCTTCTCCTTCGGTGGCGTGGGCTCGGCGCTCTACGACGCCCTGTTCGCCCGTGACTTCGCGATCCTGCAGGGCTTCATCCTCATGCTGGCGATCGTCTACGTGCTGGTGAACCTGCTGGTCGACATCTCCTACGGCCTGCTCGACCCGAGGGTGCGCGTCCGATGAGCGTGCGGATCGGACCGGTGGTGGAGCCGATGAGCGTGCGGATCGGACCGGTGGTGGAGCCGATGAGGGAACGAACCGGATCAGTGGGGGGAGCCCGATGACCGCCCTGGGTGACGTCCGCCGGCGACGGATCGACGAACTCGCCGCGCGGGCCGGGCAGGTGCCCGAGGGCGAGGGCGGCGTCTCGCTGACCAGGAGCGCCATCCGGCGGCTGCGCCGGGACCCGGTGGCCATCATCGGCGCCGTCATCGTCGTGGTGTTCCTCGTGGTGGCCGCCTTCGCGCCGTTCCTCGCACCTCGTGACCCCCTGGCCCAGACGCTGCTGTCCGAGATCCGGCCGGGATCCATCCCCGGCGGCCGGGAGGGCTTCCCGCTGGGCGTGGACAACCTCGGCCGCGACCTGCTGTCCCGGCTCATCTACGGATCGCGCCAGTCGCTGCTGATCGGTGTCGTCTCGACCGTGCTCGGCGTGGTCGTGGGCATGGCGCTCGGCGTCCTGGCCGGTGCCTTCGGCGGCTGGGTCGACACCCTGGTCATGCGGTTCGTGGACATCGTGCTGTCCATCCCGAGCCTGCTCATGGCGATCAGCATCTCGGTGCTGCTGGGTCAGAACCAGTACGCGCTGATGATCGCCATCGCGGTCACCCAGGTGCCGATCTTCGCCCGGCTGCTGCGCGGGTCGATGCTGGCCCAGCGCGGGAGCGACTACGCCGTCGCGGCCCAGGCGCTCGGCATCCGCAAGAGCCGGATCGTCTTCGGCCACGTGCTCCCGAACTCCCTCAGCCCGGTCATCGTGCAGGCCACGCTGTCGCTGGCCACCGCCATCATCGAGGCGGCGGCGCTGTCGTTCCTCGGGCTCGGCGACCCGGACCTGGCGCGCCCGGAGTGGGGCGCGATGCTGGCCAACGCGCAGGGCTTCCTGTCGATCCGCCCGGAGCTGGCCGTCTACCCGGCGTTGTGCATCATCGTGGTCGCGCTGGGCTTCACGCTCCTCGGCGAGTCGCTGCGCGAGGCCCTCGATCCGAAATTCCGGAGGTGACTGCGCGATGAACTCATTCCAGGGCGGTCCGGCGGGCGCCCCCGTGCTGGAGGTCGACGACCTCGCCGTCACCTTCACGAGGCGGGGCGAGCAGTCCACCCGCGCCGTCGACGGGGTCAGCTTCGCCGTCGCGCCGGGGGAGACGATCGGCCTGGTCGGCGAGTCCGGCTGCGGGAAGTCGGTCACGTCCCTGGCCGTCATGGGCCTGCTCCCGCGGCGCGGTGTCGAGGTGACGGGCTCGGTCCGGTTCAACGGCCAGGAGCTGCTCGGCGCGCGCGACGGCATGCTGCGCCGGCTGCGTGGCGCCGACATGGCGATGGTCTTCCAGGACCCGCTGTCGTCGCTGAACCCCACGGTGCGGATCGGCACCCAGGTCACCGAGGTGCTCCTGGAGCACCGCGAGATCTCCAAGAAGGAGGCCGTCGAGGAGGCGGTCAGCCTGCTCGACCGGGTGGGCATCCCCGATCCCCGGCGCCGGCTGGACGAGTACCCGCACCAGCTCTCGGGCGGGATGCGGCAGCGCGCGCTGATCGCGATGTCGCTGGCCTGCTCGCCGCGGTTGCTCATCGCGGACGAGCCGACCACCGCCCTCGACGTCACTATCCAGGCACAGATCCTCGAGCTGTTGCGCGAGCTCGTCGTCGACACGGGGACGGCGCTGGTGATGATCACCCACGACCTGGGCGTCGTGGCCGGGCTCTGCGACCGCGTGCACGTCATGTACGCCGGCAAGATCATCGAGACCGCCGACCGGTACGACCTCTTCGCCCGGCCCCGGCAGCCCTACACCGGCGGCCTGCTGGCCTCCGTGCCCCGCCTGGACACCGGCCGCGGCACGCCGCTCACGCCGATCCGGGGCTCGGCCCGCGACACCATCCCGTGGGAGCAGGGGTGCGCCTTCGCCCCGCGCTGCGACAACGCGCAGGACGACTGCCTCACCGAGGTGTCCGGCGCCATCGTGCCCCTGGAGTACGACGGGCCCGGCCGTGAGCTGCGCTGCCGGCACCCGCTGACGTACCCGGCGGCGCCGGCCGGGGCCACCGCCCTCGGAGCTGTCCGATGACGGCCGTCCCCGCCGAGACCCCGGCGACGGACGACCTGCTGCGGGTCGAGGGCCTGAAGGTGCACTTCCCGATCAAGCGCGGGATCTTCTTCGACCGCACCATCGGCCACGTCAAGGCCGTCGACGGCGTCGACCTCGCCGTCCCGCGCGGCTCCACCTATGGGCTGGTCGGCGAGTCCGGCTGCGGGAAGTCGACGCTGGGGCGGGCGATCCTGCGGCTGGTCGAGCCGACCGAGGGCCGGGTGCTGTTCGACGGCACCGACGTCGCGGCGCTCAAGGGCGAGCCGTTGCGGCACATGCGCCAACGCATGCAGATGGTCTTCCAGGACCCACTGGGCAGTCTCGACCCGCGGCAGAACGTCGAGTCGCTGTTGTCGGAGCCGCTGCGCGCGCACGGTCTCGGGGGCGGGACGGCGGGCATCGCCGAGAAGGTCCGCGGTCTGCTGGACGCCGTCGGGCTGCCCTCGGCTGCGCTGCGCCGCTACCCGCACGAGTTCTCCGGCGGCCAGCGGCAGCGCATCGGCATCGCCCGCGCGCTCACCCTGGAGCCGGACCTCCTGATCGCCGACGAGCCGGTGTCGGCACTGGACGTCTCCGTGCAGGCCCAGGTCCTCAATCTCCTCGAGGAGCTGCAGCAGCGGCTGGGACTCACTTTCCTGGTCATCGCCCACGACCTCGCCGTCGTCCGGCACATCAGCGACGTCGTCGGGGTCATGTACCTCGGCTCGCTGGTGGAGCAGGCGCCCGCCGACGATCTGTACGAGCAGCCGCTGCACCCCTACACGCGGTCGTTGATGAGCGCGGTCCCCGTGCCCGACCCCGTGGTGGAGGAGAGCCGCGAGCGCATCCTGCTGGCCGGTGACCTGCCGTCGCCGGCGAACCCGCCCAGCGGCTGCCGGTTCCACACCCGCTGTCCGTGGCGGCAGGAGACCCGGTGCGACGACGAGGTCCCGCTCCTGCGCGAGCTCGCGCCCGGGCGACTGGTCAGTTGTCACTGGGCCGAGGAGATCCGCGACGGCGTCCTCCACCCGAAGTCCCCCGATGAGGTGGCGGCGACGATGGGCGTCTCCGTCCGGGCGACCGGGGCGGAGGCGTTCGAGACCGACGCCCTCGTCCAGGGCGTCGACCAGCCCATCGAGCGCACCTGACGGACGAACCGGCAACTACTCGAGGACGACGTCGGTGCCCTCCCGGGTCGCGCGGCGGACGCGGAGCCGCGCGATGCGGCCCAGCACCTGGACGAGCTGGGTGTAGAGCGGGGTGGGCCCGTGGTAGCCGAGGAAGCCTTTCGGCCCCTCGACCATCTCGCCGGTCCGGACGTCGTAACGGCTCTGGTGCCACGGGCAGACCAGGCAGCCGTCGGCGTCGATGCTGCCCTCGGCCAGGTCGGCGAGCTGGTGCCGGCAGCGGCGGGACACCGCGAAGTACCGGTCCTCCCCGCGGTTGCCGACCGCCCAGTCGCCGGCACGGCGCACGGTCCCGGGTGGCAGCTCGGCGGCGGGCAGGCGGTCGGGTTCGCTCACGGGTCCTCCTGGATGGGGTCGGCACCCGATCCTGACCCATCTCGGGCGCCGCCGTGCACCGGCGGACGCTGCTGATCGGCCGCGCGGTCGCGGACCCGCGGGTCCGCCGGGAACTCCGACGCGCTCCCAGGCGTGCCTACAGTCCGGGCGGACTTCCTGATCGCCCTCGTACGAAAGAGGTTCTCCGTGCGCCGGCTGACCATCGTGGCGCCCCTCGCGGCCGCCCTGCTCGTGGGCGGCGCCGCCCCCGCCCTGGCCGAGCCGCCCACGGGCGTGACCACCCAGGTCAGTGACCAGGCCGACGTCCTGGACGCCGCGGAGGAGGCGGAGGTCGGGCAGGCGCTGGACGAGCTGAGCGCCGAGACCGGCACCGAGGCCTACGTCGTCTTCGTCGACACCTTCGACGGCGTCGACCGGGTCGAGTGGGCCGAGACCAGCGCTCAGCAGAGCGGGCTCGACGCCGACGACGTGCTGATGGCCGTGGCCGTCGGCGACCGCGAGTACGGCGTCGCCCCGGGTGCCGAGATCGACCGCGGTGAGCTGCAGGACGTGCTCGGCGGCGACGTCGAGGCGTCCCTCTCGCAGGGTGACTGGGCGGCTGCCTCCGTGGCACTGGCCGAGGGGCTCTCCGGTGGCGGCCAGTCCGCCGCCGCGGAGGGGTCCTCCGGCGGGGGTGGCGGCGGAGCGCTGGTCGCCCTCCTCCTGCTCTTCGCGCTCGCCGGTGGCGCGTACTGGGCGATCCGGCGGCGCAACCGCCGTCCGGCGATCGACGGCGGGAAGGCGCAGCCGCTGCCGGCGCCGGACCCGCACGCGGGCACCCCGACCGACAAGCTGAACTTCCGGGCCAGCACCGAGCTGCTCGACCTCGACGAGCGGGTCCGCACCGCCCAGGTCAACCTCGACTACGCGCGGTCCCACTTCGGCGAGCAGGCGGTGCCCGGACTGGCCGAGGCGCTCGCGGAGTCGCGGTCGGAGCTGGGCCGGGCCTTCACCATCCGCCAGGAGCTCGACGACGAGATCCCCGAGGACGAGCCGACCCAGCGGGTGATGCTCACCGAGCTGCTCGCCCTCACCGCCTCCGCCGGGGAACGGCTGCAGGCCCAGGAGCAGGCGCTCGACGCGCTGCGCGAGCAGGAGCGCACGGTGCCGCAGGCGGTGGAGGCGCTGCAGCAGCGGATCGACGACCTCCGCGGCCGGTTGCCCGAGGAGCAGCGGCGGCTGGCCCAGCTGCAGGAGCGGTACGCCGCGGGCGCGGTGGCGCCGGTCGTGCAGAACGTCGCCGAGGCCGATGTGCGGCTGGCCGCAGCCGCCCAGGAGCTGGAACTGGCCCGGGCCGACCAGGCCCAAGGCCTCAGCGGACGCTCGGTCGGTCGGCTGCGTGGCGCCGAGAACGCCGTCGGCCAGAGCGCGACCCTGCTCGACGCCATCTCCCGGCTGAGCACCGACCTCACCGCCGCCGAGCAGCGCATCCCCGCCGCGCGCGCCGACATCGAGGAGGACCTCGCCGAGGCCCGCTCGCTCGACCCGGCCACACCCGGGACCGGCCTGCGGCAGCGGATCGCGCGCGCGGAGGCCGCGCTGTCGGGAGCCGAGGAGGCACTGCGGCCCCGTGACGGCGGCCGGCCGGATCCGCTGGGCGCCCTGCGCCGGCTCGAGGAGGCCGACGCGGCGCTGGAGGAGGCGCTGCGCAGCGCTCGCGACGAGCAGACCCGCACCCGCCGCGCCCAGGAGGCGCTCGGCCAGGCGATGCTCACCGCCCGCTCGGCGGTGGCCGCGGCCGGGGACTTCATCAGCACCCGGCGCGGCGCCGTCGGCAGCACCGCCCGCACCCGGCTGGCCGAGGCGGAACGGCACCTGGACGCGGCCGAGTCGCTGGCGCGACGGCAGCCCGCGGAGGCGCTCGCCGAGGCGCAGGCGGCCGACCGGCTCGCGCAGTACGCGCTGCAGGTGGCCGAGGCCGACGTCCAGCAGTGGTCGCAGCAGAACCAGTACGGCGGCTACGGCGGCGGTGGTTACGGGGGCGGCTTCGGGGGCGGCGGCTACGGCCGGCAGCGCGGCGGCATCGGGCCGGTCGGCGCCGGGCTGGGCGGGCTGCTGCTCGGCGGGCTCATCTTCGGCGGAGGAGGCGGCGGCGACGGCGGCGGCGGCGACTGGAACGCCGGTGACTTCGGCGGTGGCTTCGGCGGGGACTTCGGCGGCGGCGACTTCTGAGCCGCTCGCCGACCTCTGGGAACTGTCGGACCTCGATGGCACCGTGACCCTCCCCACAACCGTGGAGGAGGAGCGATGCCCACTCGAGACACCACCTGGCCCGACGGGACGCCGTGCTGGGTCGACATCGGCACCCCGGACATGGACGACGCGAAGGCGTTCTACACCGCGCTGTTCGGCTGGGAGTACATCGGCGGGGACGAGGAGTACGGCGGGTACTGCAATGCGCAGCTCGGCGGCCGGATGGTCGCCGGCCTGGGGCCGCAGCAGGACCCCGCGGACCCCAGCCGCTGGACCACGTACTTCGCCTCGGCCGACGCCGCGGCCGGTGCCGAACGCATCCGGGCAGCCGGAGGCACGGTCGTCGTCGAGCCGATGGAGGTCGGCCCCATGGGGACGATGGTCATCGCGCGCGACCCGCAGGGGCACGCCTTCGGTCTGTGGCAGTCCGGGATGCACACCGGCTGCCAGATCCACAACCAGCCCGGCGCCCTGGCCTGGAACGAGGCGATGGTCGACGACACCGCCGCGGCGAAGGAGTTCTACGCCGCCGTCTTCGGGTTCGGCTTCGACCAGCTGGGTGCCGACGACGGCGCCGGCATGGACTACGCCACCTTCGGCACCGGCGGCCACCCGCTCGGCGGGCTGGGCGCGGCCGACCCGAGACTGCCGAAGGGCTGGCTGACCTGCTTCGCCGTGGCGTCCACCGACGACACGGTGGCCCTCGTCGAAGCGAAGGGCGGCACGGTCGTCACGCCGCCGGAGGACACGCCGTTCGGCCGGTTCGCCGTCGTCCGGGACCCGTGGGGTGCGTCGTTCGAGGTGCTCCAGGACACGACCGGCTGAACCGCCTCAGCCGGGTAGCTGTCCGTAGGCGTGCTCGGGGCGCAAGCGGACGACGAGCCGCCGGTCGGCGACCATCGCCGCGCGGTACTCGTCCCAGTTCTCGTGCTCGCCGGAGACGCCGCGGTAGTAGGTGATCAGGTCCTCGACGGTGGCGTCGTGCGGGTCCGCGGCGACCGGGGTGAGCTCGGCGGTGCCCTCCACCGCGACCCACGTCCAGAAATCCCGCGAGGCGACGTGCAGCGTCACCCGCGGGTCGCGCTCGAGGTTGCGCGTCTTGGCGCGGTCGGCGGTCACCGAGACCCGCACCAGGCCCTCCGCGGCGTCGTAGGCATACCCGACGTTGGACAGCTGGGGCCGCCCGTCGCGCTTGACGGTGGCCAGCACGCCCCACCGGTTCTCCGCGAGGAACGCCAGCATCCGCGGATCGGTGGCCATCACCGCACCCGGCCGCGGGACCTGAGCGGCATCGCAGGGAGCGCGGGAGCGGGCAGCCGGTCGCCGTCGGATCCCTCGACGACCCCGAACCGCTCGTCCTGGGCATTCCAGCGCTCGGCGTACTCGGCGATCTCCTCGCCGGAGCGGCCGATGAAGTTCCACCACATGACCAGTTGCTCCTCGAACGGCTCCCCGCCGAGCAGCAGCAGGCTCGCGGCTTCCTCGGCTCGCAGGCGGACGGTCCGCCGGCCGGTGCCCAGGTAGAGCATCGAGCCGTGTTCGACCGGGGCATCTGCGACGGTCGCCGAGCCGCCGGCGGCCAGCACCGCGTACTCGAAGTCCGGTTCCAGCGGCAGCTCCACGTCGGCCCCGGCGGCCAGCTTCAGGTCGGCGCCCACCAGTGGGCTGTACGCGGTGCCGGGCGAGGTGGCACCGCCGAGCGAGCCCATGAGCACCGTCGTCGTCAGCCCGTCGGAGGTGAAGCCCGGAAGGGTCGCGTGGTGCTCGAAGTGCGGTGCCACCTCGCGGTGCGCGTCCGGCAGCGCGACCCAGAGCTGGGCGCCGTGCAGGAGGCGCGGGTGCGCGGCCGGCGACATCTCGGAGTGCGCAATGCCGTGTCCGGCGGTCATGAGCGCCAGCTGCCCGGGACCGAAGACGACGTCGCTGCCGACCGAGTCGCGGTGGCGCACCTCGCCCTCCAGCAGCCAGGAGACGGTCTGCAGACCCGTGTGCGGATGCGGCGCGACCTGCATGCCGGTCGTGGTGCTGACGTCGTCCGGGCCGTAGTGGTCGACGAACGCCCAGGCGCCGACCATCCGGCGGCCGAGGGTGGGCAGCAGCCGCCGGACGCGGGTGCTCTCGCCCAGCAGCACCTCCCTGCCGGGGAGCAGCTCGAGGACCCCCTTGCCCCCCACCGTCGGCACGCTCACGGCGGGAACCTGCCGCGAGGCCGAGAAGCGGTCGAGGTCGCTCATCTGCGCTCCCTTCCTGGCCACACGTCCGGCGTCCGGCGTCCGACCAGTCTGGCCCTGAACGCGGCCGGGCGGAACCGGGGCGCAGGCGCGGGCGGGTTTGCGCTGCCCGTGCGTGGGGGCAGGACCCGGTCGATGGAGCCCGAGTCGTCCGCCGCCCGCCGGCCCGGCTGCCCGAAGCGGATGGTGTTCGGCCCGTGCGGCGGGGTCCGGGCCGACGAGCGGTGCGAGCTCGCCGAGCACCGCTGCGTCTTCCTCGGCGAGCCGCTCGTGCGCTGGCCCGGACCGGTCCGCCGACCGGCTCCGCCGACCGGGCTCCTCGAGCGGGCGCGGCACGGCCCCGTTGTGCTGGCCGATCTCTCCGTGCCGGCCTTCGACGCCGCCGCGGTGCGCCGGGCGGTCGCCGTCCTCGGCCCGCGGTCGGACGCGCTGCTGCTCGGCGAGCACGCCAACCGCCCGGACTTCCCGCCGACGATGCTCGCCGCCGAGGCGCTCGCCGCGGGCGGCCGGCTCTGGACGACGCTGGCCTGCCGTGACCGCAACCGCGTCGTCCTGGAGCAGGAGCTGGCGGGTCTGGCCGCGCTCGGCGTCGACGGCGTCCTCTGCGTCACCGGCGACGGGCGCGGGCCCGGTGTCCGGCCAGGAGCCAGCCAGGTGTTCGACCTCGACGGGGTGCGGCTGGCCGCGCTGGCCGCAGAGCGTGGCCTGCAGGTCGCCGTCCCCGAGTCGCCGCAGGCACCGCCGGTGGACCTGCGCCCGGCCAGGGTGGGCGAGAAGCAGCGGGCGGGCGCGCAGCTGTGCGTGCTCAACCACGTGAGCAGCCCGGCCCGGGTGGCGGCGTTCGTGGCCGCGGCCCGCACCGCGGGGGCCACGCTGCCCTTCCTCGCCGGCGTCGCCGTCTACACCGACGAGCGCTCCGCGCGCCTGCTGCAGCGCTTCCCCGGCCTGAGCCTCGACGACGACGTGGTCGCGCGGGTGCTGACCGCACCCGATCCGCGGGAGGCCGGCATCGCCGCCGCGGTGGACGAGGGGCGGGCGCTGCTGGCGGTTCCGGGCGTCGTCGGGGTGAACCTGTCCGGCATGGGCTCGGGCCGGGGCGAGGACGACGGGGCGCGGGTCAAGGCCGAGGTGGCCGACCGGCTGCGGGAGGCGGCATGAGTCCGCTCGAGAGCGAGTCCATGGAGGCGGAGTTCGACACCGTCGCCGGCTGGACCGAGGAGGCCGTCCGCGCGCTCGGCCCGGAGTACGCGGTCCCGGCCGGTTGCCGCGGCAGCGGCAGCGAGGGCGCGCTGCGCTGGCTGGCCGACCGGCTGGAGCTTCGCCCGGGGATGCGGCTGCTCGACTCCGGTGCCGGGGTGGGCGGTCCGGCGGGGTGGCTGGCCGCCGACCGGGGGATCCGTGCGGTCTGCGCCGAGCCCATGGTCGCCGCGGTCAGGGCTGGCCGGCGGCTGTTCGGCGTTCCCTCGGTGGTCGCGATGTCCCAGCAGCTGCCCTTCGCCGACGCCGCCTTCGACGCCGCCTGGTGCCTCGGCGTCCTGTGCACGACATCGGACAAGGCTGGACTGCTCGCCGAGCTGCGCCGCGTGCTGGTGCCGGGCGCCCGGCTCGGGCTGCTCGTCTTCGCCGCCGACGGCCCGCTCACCTCACCGGCGCCCGAGGGCAACGAGTTCCCCTCGGTGGCAGGGATCCGGCAGCTGCTGGCCGACGCCGGGTTCGACGTGGCGGACGCGGCCGAGGCCGACCTCGGCGACAGCCCCGCCGAGTGGACGCGGCGCGCGGACGCCGTCGACGCCGAGATCGAGCGACGGCACGGCGAGGACCCCGCCTTCGGGCAGGCTCGGGAGCAGTCCGGCCGGGTGGGCAGGCTGCTGTCCGACGGCGCGCTGCGCCCCTGGCTGGGCATCGCCGTCGCCCGCTGACCGGCGACCGGCCGCGGCCGGGGATACTGGGGGAGATGAGCGCACCCCTGAACCTGGTCAACCTCGAGCGGGTGCACAAGGCGCACGGCACGACCGTGATCCTCGACGACGTCTCCCTGGGCGTCGCGGCCGGCGAACGGATCGGTGTCGTCGGCCGCAACGGCGGCGGCAAGAGCACGCTGCTCTCGCTGCTGACCGGCTCCGACGAGCCTGATTCCGGGCGGGTCACCCGGCGCGGCGACCTGGCGATGGGCGTGCTGGACCAGTCCGGCACCCTCCCGGCCGGGACGACGGTGCGCGACGTCGTCCTCCCGCCGTCGATGTTCGCCGCCGAGCACGAGTGGGCCGGTGACCCGGCCGTCCGCTCCGTGCTCACCGGTCTCGAGCTCGACCGGCTCGGCCTGGACGCCCCAGTGGCGCCGATGTCCGGGGGCGAGCGCCGCCGGGTGGCGCTGGCCGCCCAGCTCATCCGGCCGCTGGACCTCCTCGTCCTCGACGAGCCCACCAACCACCTGGACGTCGAGGGCGTGGCCTGGCTGGCCGAGTACGTGCGCGCCCGTGCCGGCGGGCTGGTGGTCGTGACCCACGACCGCTGGTTCCTCGACGAGGTCTGCACGACGACCTGGGAGGTCGCCGACGGCGACGTGCACGCCTACGACGGCGGCTACTCGGCCTACACGCTGGCCCGGGCGGAGCGGGCGCGGATCTCGGCGGTGACCGAGGAGCGCCGGATGAACCTGGTCCGCAAGGAGCTCGCCTGGCTGCGGCGCGGCCCGCCGGCCCGGACCAGCAAGCCGAAATTCCGAATCGACGCGGCCCAGGCGCTGATCGCCGACGAGCCGCCGGCCCGCGACTCCATGGCACTCAAGGGGTTCGCCGCCCGCAGGCTCGGCAGGACGGTCTACGACGTCGAGGGCGTCGACTACGCCGTCCCGACCGACGACGGGCCGCGCACCCTGTTCCGCGACCTCACCTGGCACGTGGGCCCGGGCGACCGGATCGGCATCGTCGGCGTCAACGGCGCGGGCAAGACCTCGCTGCTCAAGCTGCTGGTCGGGGAGGCGAGGTCCGACGCCGGAACCGTCGTCGTCGGCCAGACCGTGGCTCCGGCCTACCTCTCCCAGCACGTCACCGAGCTGCCTCCACGAGCCCGGGTGCTGGAGGCGGTGCAGGACGTCGCCCGCATCGCCCGGATCGGCAACCAGGAGATCTCGGCGTCGACGCTGGCCGAGCGGTTCGGGTTCGCCGCCAACCGGCAGTGGACGCCGGTCGGCGACCTCTCGGGCGGTGAGCGCCGGCGGCTGCAGTTGTTGCGCCTGCTGATGGCCGAGCCGAACGTGCTGGTGCTCGACGAGCCGACCAACGACCTCGACATCGACACCCTGACCGCGCTGGAGGACCTGCTCGACAGCTTCCCCGGCACCGTCCTGGTGGTCAGCCACGACCGCTACTTCGTCGACCGGGTCTGCGACAAGGTGGTCGCGCTGCTCGGCGACGGCACGCTGGCCGAGCTGCCCGGCGGGGTGGACGAGTACCTGCGGCGACGCGCCGCGGGCGGGGCGCCGCTGACCACCGCGACCGGCGACGGTGGTCCGCGTGCCGTCGGGTCCCCCTCGACGGCGGCTCCGGCGGTGTCCGCGGCCGAGGCACGGGCGGCGAGGAAGGAGGCCGGCCGGCTCGAGCGGCGGATGCTCAAGCTGGACGCCGACGAGAAGCAGCTGCACGAGCAGCTCGCCGCGGCCGCGGCCGACTATGCGAAGGCCGCCGAGCTGGACGCGCGGCTCAAGGCGTTGCGGGCGGAGAAGGACGAGGTCGAGGAGGCCTGGCTGGCCGCCTCGCAGACAGCCGACGGCTGATCGGCGAACAGTCCCTGACGACAGTTGTGCTCTGCCCGCCGTGGCGGGCAGAGCACAACTGTGCGGGAAGGGTCAGGCGGCAGTCGCCTCGGCGCGGTTGCCACGCAGCCGGCGCCGGCGACGGTGCGCACCGGGCCGCGGATGGTGCAGGCCGTCGCATTCGCCTACGAGAGCGGACTGGTGACGCCGGGCGGGCGATGACGCAGGGCCGGTAATCTGGGCGGCACCGCCGGTGTCCGTCCGACGTCTGTGGTCGTCCCCGAGCCCGCCCATGACTCCCGGAGACCCGTGCTCGCTGTCCTGCTCCTCCACCTGGTGGCCGCCGTCCTGGCGCCCGTCCTCGTGCGGTGGCGGGGTCGCACCGCCTTCCTGCTGCTCGCTCTCGTGCCCGCGGCCGGGTTCGGCTGGGCGCTGACCCGGCTGGCCACGGTGACCGACGGCGGCGAGGTCACGGAGACGATCCCGTGGGTTCCTGCCCTCGACCTGGACGTCGCCCTGCGGCTGGACGCCCTCTCGCTCACCTTCGCCCTGCTGGTCACCGGCGTCGGTGCGCTGGTGCTCCTCTACTGCGCCCGCTACGTCGAGCCGGACGACGAGGGCACCGCCCGGTTCGCCGGCACCCTCACCGCGTTCGCCGGCTCCATGCTGGGTCTGGTCCTCGCCGACGACCTGCTGCTGCTCTACGTGTTCTGGGAGCTCACCACCGTCTTCTCCTACCTGCTCATCGGTGGGGCAGGGAGAAGGCTCGCGGCACGCCGGGCCGCCAGCCAGGCGCTCATCCTCACCACCGCGGGCGGCCTGGCCATGCTGCTCGGGCTGATCATGCTGGGCCAGACCAGCGGGAGCCACCGGCTGTCGGAGGTCGTCGCGGACCCGGGCAGCGGCCCGCTCCTCGTCGCCGGGACGATGCTGGTCCTCGCCGGTGCCGTGACGAAGTCCGCGATGATCCCGTTCCACTTCTGGCTGCCGGCCGCCATGGAGGCGCCCACCCCGGTCAGCGCCTACCTGCACGCCGCCGCGA
>CADCTN010000126.1:0-835 GCA_902805535.1 uncultured Blastococcus sp.
GTCCATCAGGTAGTTCTCGTGCGACCCGTACGAGGCGCCCTTGCCGTCGGTGTTGTTCTTGTAGAGCTGGATCGCCGGCTGACCGGTGATGCGCGCCGCGCGACGGGAGGCCTCGGCCATGACCCGCTCCCCCGCCTTGTCCCAGAGCACGATGTCGCGCGGGTTGGTGACCTCCGGCGTCGAGTACTCCGGGTGCGCGTGGTCGACGTACAGGCGTGCGCCGTTGGTCAGGATGACGTTCGCCATCCCGGTGTCCTCGTCGAGGTCGTTGTGGTCCAGCGCCTGCGCCGGCGACAGGTCGAAGCCGCGGGCGTCGCGCAGCGGCGACTCCTCCTCGAAGTCCCAGCGGGGACGGCGGGGCGTCGGGGCCTCGGCCACCGCCCAGGCGTTGACCACCTGGCTGGAGAGCGTCGTCGGGTTCGCCGTCGGCTGCCCGGGCACCGAGATGCCGTACTCGACCTCGGTGCCCATGACCCGCCGGACGCTCATGGGCCAACCCTAGGCTGCCACTCGAAGCACGGCCCGGAAGGAACTTCTGCGCAGCCGTCTCTACGCGGGCGACCAACGTGCCCGCCGGGACGAGGTGCTGGCCGAGATCGCACGTCGAACGGGCGGGCTGTAGGCCATGGACCTGCCGGCGGCCGGGGCCCTGGTAGGGCTCCGGCCGCCGCGTGCGTCGTCCTAGAGGTACTGGCCGGTGTTCGTGGCCGTGTCGATGGCGCGGCCGGACTCGTTGCCCTTGCCGCTGATGAGCGTGCGGATGTAGACGATCCGCTCGCCCTTCTTGCCCGAGATCCGCGCCCAGTCGTCGGGGTTGGTCGTGTTGGGCAGGTCC
>CADCTN010000126.1:845-17535 GCA_902805535.1 uncultured Blastococcus sp.
CCTTGAACTCGTCGAGGCAGGCGGCCATCAGGTGGCTGACCCGGAGACCCGACGTGCCGGTCTCGAGGTGCTCCTTGATCGCCATCTTCTTGGCCCGGTCGACGATGTTCTGCAGCATGGCACCGGAGTTGAAGTCCTTGAAGTACAGGACCTCCTTGTCACCGTTGGCGTAGGTGACCTCGAGGAATCGGTTCTCCTCGCTCTCGGTGTACATGCGCTCCACGGTCCGCTGGATCATCCCGGCGATCGTGGCCTCGCGGCTGTTGCCGTGCTCGGCGAGGTCCTCGGGATTGATCGGCAGCGACGTCGTCAGGTACTTGGTGAAGATGTCGCGCGCGGCCTCGGCGTCCGGGCGCTCGATCTTGATCTTGACGTCGAGCCGGCCGGGCCTCAGGATCGCCGGGTCGATCATGTCCTCGCGGTTGGAGGCACCGATGACGATGACGTTCTCCAAGCCCTCGACGCCGTCGATCTCGCTCAGCAGCTGCGGGACGATCGTCGACTCGACGTCGGAGGAGACGCCCGACCCGCGGGTGCGGAAGATCGAGTCCATCTCGTCGAAGAACACGATGACCGGCGTGCCCTCGCTGGCCTTCTCCCGAGCCCGCTGGAAGACCAGGCGGATGTGCCGCTCGGTCTCGCCGACGTACTTGTTCAGCAGCTCGGGGCCCTTGATGTTGAGGAAGTAGGACTTCCCCTGGCTCGTGTCGCCGTCCCCGCGGACGGCCGCGACCTTCTTGGCCAGCGAATTGGCCACCGCCTTGGCGATCAGCGTCTTGCCGCACCCGGGTGGGCCGTACAGCAGGATGCCCTTGGGCGGGCGCAGCTCGTAGGTGCGGAACAGGTCTGCGTGCAGGAACGGCAGCTCGACGGCGTCGCGGATCTGCTCGATCTGGCGCGCCAGCCCACCGATGTCGGTGTAGTCGATGTCGGGGACCTCTTCGAGGACGAGCTCCTCGACCTCGCTCTTCGGGATGCGCTCGTAGACGTAGCCCGAGCGCGACTCCAGGAGCAGCGAGTCGCCCACCCGCAGCGGCTGACCGGTCAGGGAGTCGGCGAGGAACACCACCCGCTCCTCGTCGGTGTGCCCGATGACCAGGGCCCGGGGTGTCACGCCGTCGATCGGCTCGAGCAGCTCCTTGAGCATGACGACGTCGCCGGAGCGCTCGAAGTCGCGCGCCTCGACGACGTTCATCGCCTCGTTGAGCATGACCTCCTGGCCGGTGCGCAGGCTCTCCACCTCGACGTTCGGCGAGACCGACACCCGCAGCTTGCGGCCACTGGTGAAGACGTCGACGGTGCCGTCGTCGAACCGGTTCAGGAAGACGCCGTACCCCGACGGCGGCTGGCCGAGCCGGTCGACCTCCTCCTTGAGGGAGATCAGCTGCTCGCGGGCATCGCGCAGGGTACCGGCCAGCTTGTCGTTCCGCTCCGACAGGAACGCCGCGCGGCCCTCGGCCTCGGCGATCCGCTCCTCGAGCAGGCGGACCTGCCGCGGGCTGTCGGCCACCTTCCGCCGGAGGAGGCCGATCTCTTCCTCGAGGTAGGAGATCTGGCTGAGCAGTGCCGCGACGTCTCGTTCACGCCGCGCTCGAATCTCGTCGGGACCCAGACTCATCGCGCACCTCCACACACTCCGAGGGAGTTCAAGACGCAAATCTATACACGCGCCCGGACACTTCGCCGTGGGCTCGCGCAGGCTGTCACCGGCCTGTCACACGAACTCCACGTGAGCTCGTCCGGAGGCCCGCCCCGAGCCTGCGAGGGACGAGGTTCCTGCTAGTGCTTCTGCGCGCGCCGCTGGCGGATCGGCGCGACGGTCCCCTCCGCCAGCCGGCGGCAGGTGACCAGGAACGCGGTGTGGGCGACCATGCGGTGCTCCGGGCGGACGGCCAGGCCGACCGCGTGCCACGGCCGCAGCAGCGACTCCCACGCGTGCGGCTCGGTCCAGACCCCCTGGGCACGCAGGGCCTCCACGTAGGTGGACAGCTGCGTCACGGTGGCCACGTAGCCGACCAGCACCCCGCCGGGCCGCAGCGCCGCAGCGACGGTCGGCAGGACCGCCCAGGGCTCCAGCATGTCGAGGACGACGCGGTCGACGACCTCCTCGGCGGGGTGGTCGGCGAGGTCGCCCAGCCGCAGCGACCAGTTCGACGGGACCTCGCCGAAGAAGGCCCCGACGTTCCCACGGGCGACGTCGGCGAAGTCCTCCCGGCGCTCGTAGCTGGTCAACGAGCCGCCGGAGCCCACCGCCCGCAGCAGCGAGCAGCTCAGCGCCCCGGACCCGGCCCCTGCCTCCAGCACGCGCATCCCCGGGCCGACGTCGCCGAAGCCGACGATCTGCGCGGCGTCCTTGGGGTAGATGACCTGGGCGCCCCGGGGCATCGACAGCACGAAATCGGCCAGCAGCGGGCGCAGCGCCAGGTAGCCGGTGTTCGCCGTGGACATGACCACGGACCCCTCGGGGGCGCCGATGAGGTGGTCGTGCTCGATCGCACCCCGGTGGGTGTGGAACTGCTTGCCCGGCTCCAGGACGACGGTGTGCAGCCGGCCCTTCGGATCGGTCAGCTGCACCCGGTCGCCGGCGACGAACGCGCCGGGCACGGGCTCCCGGGGCTCGGCGGGCGTCTCCAGCTCGAGGACGGCGGGCTCGGTCGGCTCGTGCTGGGTCTCCACGTACGACGAGGGTACGGACGGGAGAACTGTGACCCCTGTCCCCGGTGCGGCGCGGGGACCTGGAAGTGTCGGAGGCGCCACCTAGCCTCGGGTGCATGACGGCGATCCTGCACACGGAACCGGCGCCCGAAGTTCCTGAGGAGAAGGTCCCTGAGGAGAAGGTCCCCGGGGACGGCGCCGCGGAGACCGCGCCCCGCCGCCCCTCGCTGTCCCCGAGCCGCGCGGCGGACTTCAAGACCTGCCCGCTGCTCTACCGCTTCCGCACCATCGACCGGCTGCCCGAGCGCAAGAGCCTCGCCGCCGTCCGCGGCACGCTCGTGCACTCGGTCCTCGATCGGCTCTACGACCTCCCGCCGGCCGGCCGGACGGTCGAGGCGGCGCAGCAGCTCATCGAGCCGGCCTGGGCCGACCTGCGCGACGACCCCGGGATCGCCGACCTGTTCCAGGTCGCCCAGGACGACGGCGCCGAGACCGACGCGAACGCCCCCGAGTCCGTCGAGGCGTGGCTGGCCTCGGCCGGCAAGCTGGTGGAGAAGTACTTCGCGCTGGAGGACCCCACCCGCATCCAGCCCGACGGGCGGGAGCAGCTGGTCGAGGTCACCCTCCCCGACGGTCTGCTCCTGCGCGGATTCGTCGACCGGGTCGACGTCGCGCCCAACGGCGCGATCCGGGTGGTGGACTACAAGACCGGCTCGATGCCGCGCGAGGCCTTCGAGGCCAAGGCGCTGTTCCAGATGAAGTTCTACGCGCTGGTGCTCTGGCGCACCCGGGGCGTGGTCGCCGCCCAGCTGAAGCTGATCTACCTGGGTGACGGCGACACGCTCACCTACGCCCCCGACGAGGCAGAGCTGCTCCGCTTCGAGCGCACCCTGCAGGCGATCTGGGCCGCGATCGAGCGGGCGGTGTCCACCGGCGATTTCCGGCCGAACAAGAACCGCCTCTGCGGGTGGTGCGACCACCAGGCGGTGTGCCCGGAGTGGGGCGGCACTCCCCCACCCTTCCCGGCCGAGGCGGCCGCGGCGGCCGGCTGGCACACGGTGCTCCCCGTGGTCGAGCGCGACTGACGGAGCACCCGGCGCCCTGCAGTAGAGCCGATCACGAGCCGGTGGTGCCGTCCAGCAGCTCGCGGGTCGCGTCGACGTGTCCGGCGTGCCGCGCGGTCTCCTCGATCAGGTGCAACAGCACCCAGCGGAGGTCACGGCCGCCGCCGTCCCGGCACGGTTCGGTCACCGGCAGGGTGCGGACGGCTCGGGCCGTCTGCAGGCCCCGGGCCCGGTAGCCGGCGCAGGCCTCGGCCACCGTGAGCTCCGGGCCGGGTCGGAACTCCGCCTCGCTGCGCGAGGTCTCGGCTCCGAGCATCGCGCCGTCGATCCACCGCCACTCCACGCAGGTGAGGTGGTTGACCACGACCAGGACCGGGATCAGAGCACCGTCGGGGGTCCACCGGGCCCGGACGGTGCGTTTCTGATCAGGCGACGCTGCTGCTGAGGAACCCCGCCGCCAGGACCCGCTCCAGCTCGGGGACGTCGGCACCGGCCAGGCCGTCGCGCAGCGTGAGCCCGGGCGCCGGCTCCACCGCCTGCAGCGCCGGGACGCC
The DNA here is from genome assembly GCA_902805535.1 of uncultured Blastococcus sp. Lineage (GTDB taxonomy): Bacteria > Actinomycetota > Actinomycetes > Mycobacteriales > Geodermatophilaceae > Blastococcus_B. The sequence goes on from CADCTN010000126.1 coordinate 5,119, forward strand.
GAGGACGGCGACCCCGGCGGCCAGTCCGGACGCGATGCCGGCGGCGGAGTCCTCGATCACCACGCACTCGGCCGGGTCGACCCCGAGCCTCTCCATCGCCTGCAGGTACGGCGCGGGGTCCGGCTTGCGTGCCGGCACCTCGTCCCCGCAGATGGTCAGGTCGAACGGGTCGGTGCCGAGGTCCTCGCGGATCGTGCCGAGGACGATCTCGGCCACGCGCCGCTGCGTCGTCGTCACCAGAGCGCAGGCGAGTCCGGCCGCGCGGACGGCGACCAGCAGTTCCCGGGCACCCCGCCGCCAGGAGATCCCGCCGGCCATCAGCTGCGCGGTCCGGTCCTCCACCCAGCGGGCGTCGGCCTGCAGTTGCTCCTCGCTGCGCACCAGACCGAGATCGGCGTGCAGGACCCGCATCGAGCGCGCCATGCTGGAGCCCACGGTCGCCGCCCGCGCCTGCGCCGACATCTCTCCGCCCAGCTGCGCGGCGAGCTCGAACATCGCCTCACCCCAGTACTGCTCGGTCTCCACCAGCGTGCCGTCCATGTCGAACAGGACCGCGCACAGCCTGCGTGGGGCGCCATCGTCTGAAGTCATCGGGCAAGCCCTTCCCTGGTACCCCCTGGGTACACCTCCGGCACGTCGCGGCGCGCGGTCTCCGTCTCCGCCGACCGGGCCGCCGTAACGCGACGGCAGAGCCGCGGCACTGAGTCGGGCAGTCCCGTGCGACCTCGGGTCTGTGACCACCCCGACGGGACCACCCCGACGGGACCACGGGGCCCGGTCCGCGCGTCACGCACTCTGAGAGGGAGAGCACCTTGACCACATCGCACACAGTCTCCGTCGACGGCCTGAACGTCTTCTACCGCCAGGCGGGTGACCCGGCGAACCCGAAGCTCCTGTTGCTGGGGGGCTTCCCGTCGTCCTCCCACCAGTTCCGCGACCTGCTTCCCGCGCTGGCGGACCGGTTCCATCTCGTCGCGCTGGACTACCCGGGGTTCGGCAACACCGACATGCCCGACCCGGCGAGCTGGGACTACACGTTCGACCACCTCGCCGAGGTCGTCGACGGCGCCCTGCACGCCATCGGGTTCACCGGCCGGATGGGCATGTACATGCAGGACTACGGCGGTCCGATCGGCAACCGCCTGATCGCCAAGCACCCCGACTGGCTGACCTGGCAGGTCATCCAGAACGCCAACACCTACGACGAGGGCTTCACCGAGGTCTGGGACGGGATCCGCCACGTGCTCTGGGCCGACCGCAACCCCGAGACCGAGGCTCCCCTGGTGGCGTTCCTGCAGCCCGACACGGTCAAGGCGATCTACCTGACCGGCCATCCCGACCCGGCCCGGATCAGCCCGGACAACTGGAACATGGACCTGTTCTTCCTGTCCCGGCCGCACGCCCACCGCGTCCAGCTGGACCTGTTCTACGACTACCGGACCAACTCCGAGCTGTACCCGACCTGGCAGGCGTGGCTGCGGGACAAGCAGCCGAAGACGCTGATCTTCTGGGGGCAGGGCGACATCTTCTTCACCCCGGCCGGCGGGGAGGCGTACCTGCGCGACCTCCCCGACGCGACCATCGTGCGCCTGGACTCCGGGCACTTCGCGGTCGAGGACCACCTCACCGAGATCGCGACCCAGATCGGCGAGTTCTACGACAAGAACGTCGCGTCGAGCAGCTGAGAGGTCATCGGCCGGACGACGTCGTCGGGCGGGTGCCCTTGCCGGCACCCGCCCGACCGGGTCAGCGGTAGTTCAGGTGGACGTCGTCGTGGTGGTTGGCCGTGGGGCTGCCCCGGTTCTCCATCGTCTTCCAGACGCCGCCCGGGGAGTTCAGCATCCGCTGCTGCCAGACGATGTACTCCACGCCCGGCTCGTCCCAGTGGGCGATGTGGTACTCGGCGATCGCGTCGCCGCGCGACGGGTTGCGCATGTGGTCCAGCGCGAGGCCGGAGGGGTGCCCGCCGGGATCGGCCGCACTGGAACGGGTGCCGCCGATGGTGATGCTGTCGGCTCCCGGCACGTTCGAGACCACCGCATCGGCGGCCGCCTGCGTCTGCGGGCGGACGGCTCCGGAGCTGTTGCTGATCCTGGCGATGGCGCTGACCGCCGTCGAGGCAGCGGCTGCCACGCCCGTGGCCGTTTCCGGCGCCTCGGCCTGCTTCGCCGCCTCCGCCGCTGCCTTCGCGGCTTCGGCTGCGGCTGCGGCCTCGACGGCGGCAGCGGCCTCCGCGGCCAGCCGGGCCTCCTCGGCGGCCTTCGCCTCGAGGGCGGCCTGCTCGGCCTGCGCCTGCGCCGCCGCGGCCTGCGCCTGCTCGCCGTCGCGCTGCGCCCGGCTGGCGGCCAGCTGCTCGAGCATCGCGGCGTCCTCCACCGGGGACACCTCGATGCCGGCTCCTTCGATGCCCAGGGCGTCGGCCACCGAGACCGAGGACTGCTCGTCCGCCGTGGCCGGTGCGGGACCGCCGGTCACCAGGTCGATGGCCGCCAGGGCGCAGACCATGGAGATGCCGAGGGAGTAGGCGATGCGGGAGTGCGGCGCGCTGATCCGGTTCCTCCGGCGGAGGCGGTGACGGGGCTCCGCAGCGAGCGCGTCGTGGGCGTCCGCGGCGGGGTCGTGCCGTGCAGCGTGCGATTGCGCATTGAGCATGTTCAAGGGCGCCCGGGGGCGGCTCTCCGTTCTTCCTCAGCCGCCTACCGAGTTAGCTGACGGGTTCGGGCCGGAAGTCGCCCTACCTGCGGCGACTGGACGCCCGCAGGATTCACCCCAGAGGAACCGTGGGTCCCCGGTCTGGCACGACGCTCGTCGCGCACAGTTCGGCGGTGTCCGGTCGAGGTCCTCGGTCGAGGAGCAGGGTTCGACGGACAGACGCCGAAGCTACTACGAACCCAGACGACACGCGAGCGAAACGTGCCAAAGCGTGAGGCGTCCGACAGTGGTGTTCCGACGAAGGCTCACTCGTTCTCGGTGCGGTACCCGAGGTTCGGTGAGAGCCACTTCTCGGCCTCGTCGACCGTCCAGCCCTTTCGCCGCGCGTAGTCCTCGACCTGGTCGCGGCCGATGCGACCGAGGACGAAGTACTGCGAGTCGGGGTGGGAGAAGTACAGCCCGCTCACCGCTGCGCCGGGCCACATGGCCATGCTCTCGGTCAGCTCGATCCCGGTGGTGGCCTCGGCGTCGAGCAGCTGCCAGATCGTCTGCTTCTCGGTGTGCTCCGGGCAGGCGGGGTAGCCCGGCGCCGGGCGGATGCCGTCGTACTTCTCGGCGATCAGCCCGTCGGCGTCCAGGTGCTCGTCGGGCGCGTAGGCCCAGAACTCCTTGCGCACCCGCTCGTGCAGCCGCTCGGCGAAGGCCTCGGCCAGGCGGTCGGCCAGCGACTCCAGCAGGATCGCGCTGTAGTCGTCGTTGCCCTTCTTGAATGCCGCCACCCGCTCGGCCGAGCCGAGCCCGGCCGTCACCGCGAACGCCCCGACGTAGTCGCGCAGGCCGGTCGCCCTGGGCGCGACGAAATCCGCCAGCGACTTCCGGGGCGATCCCTCGCGGCCCTCGGTCTGCTGCCGGAGCTGGTGCAGGGTCGTCAGGACGTCGCGGCGGGACTCGTCGGTGTAGACCTCGATGTCGTCGCCGTCGACCTGGTTGGCCGGGAACAGGCCGAGGGCGCCGTTGGCGGTCAGCCACTTCTCGCCGATGATCTGGTCGAGCATCACCTGCGCGTCCTCGTAGAGCCGGCGGGCCGCCTCGCCGGTCGTCGGGTTGTGCAGGATGTCGGGGAACCGCCCCCGCATCTCCCACGCGCTGAAGAACGGCTGCCAGTCGATGTAGCGGCGAAGCTCCGCCAACGGGTAGTCGGCAAAGGTGCGGACGAACTGGGTCGCGACGGGGTGCCCGTGGTTGCAGGCCGGGCCCGAGCAGACGTCCTTGGCCTGCTGCATCAGCATCCGCGGCCGCGGTGGGTGGTAGCTGCTCCAGTCGATCGGCGGCGCGGCGGCGCGGGCGGCGGCGATGGGCAGCAGCGAGCGGGTGTCCTGCCGGGCGGCGTGCCGCTCGCGGAGGGCCTCGTAGTCGGCGTCGGTCTCGGCCAGCAGCTTGGGGCGTTGCTCGTCCGACAGCAGGGCGGCGACGACCGGAACCGAGCGAGAGGCGTCCTTCACCCACAGGACCGGGCCGTGGTACTTCTGCGCCACCTTGACGGCGGTGTGCGCGCGGGAGGTGGTGGCGCCGCCGATCAGCAGCGGGATGTCGAAGCCCTGGCGCTCCATCTCGGTGGCCAGGTTGACCATCTCGTCCAGGGACGGCGTGATCAGGCCGGAGAGCCCGATGATGTCGGCACCCTCCTCCTTGGCGGCGTCCAGCACCCGCTGGGCAGGCACCATGACGCCGAGGTCGACGACCGAGTAGTTGTTGCACTGCAGCACGACGCCGACGATGTTCTTGCCGATGTCGTGGACGTCGCCCTTCACGGTGGCCATGAGGACCTTGCCGTTGCTGCGCTCGACGTCGCCCGGCTGCTTCTCGGCCTCGATGAACGGGATCAGGTAGGCGACGGCCTTCTTCATGACCCGCGCGGACTTCACGACCTGGGGCAGGAACATCTTGCCGGCGCCGAAGAGGTCGCCGACGACGTTCATGCCGTCCATCAGCGGGCCCTCGATGACCTCGATCGGCCGCCCGCCCCGCTCGCTGATGAGCGCGCGGAGCTCCTCGGTGTCGTCCTCGACGAACTGGTCGATGCCCTTGACCAGCGCATGGGTGATCCGCTCCCCCACCGGCAGTGAGCGCCACTCCTCGGAGGCGACCTCCTTGACCGAGCCGTCGCCGGCGAAGTCCCCGGCGATCTCCAGCAGGCGCTCGGTGCTGTCGGGGCGGCGGTTGAGGACGACGTCCTCGATGCGCTCGCGCAGCAGCTCGGGCACCTGGTCGTAGACCTCGAGGGCGCCGGCGTTCACGATGCCCATGTCCATGCCGGCCGCGATCGCGTGGTAGAGGAAGACCGCGTGGATGGCCTCCCGCACGGGGTTGTTGCCCCGGAAGGAGAAGGAGACGTTGGACACGCCGCCGGAGACCAGCGCCCCGGGCAGGTTCTGCTTGATCCAGCGGGTGGCCTCGATGAAGTCCAGCCCGTAGTTGGCGTGCTCCTCGATGCCGGTGGCGACGGCGAAGACGTTCGGGTCGAAGATGATGTCCTCGGCCGGGAAGCCGACGTCCTGCGTCAGGATGTCGTAGGCGCGGCGGCAGATCTGCTTGCGGCGCTCGAGGTTGTCGGCCTGCCCGTCCTCGTCGAAGGCCATGACGACGACCGCGGCACCGTACTTGCGGCACAGCCGCGCCTCGCGGACGAACTTCTCCTCGCCCTCCTTGAGGGAGATGGAGTTGACGATCGACTTGCCCTGGACCGTCTTCAGGCCGGCCTCGATGACCTCCCACTTGGAGGAGTCGATCATCGCCGGAACGCGGCAGATGTCGGGCTCGGTGGCGATCAGCTTCGTGAAGCGGTCCATCGCCTCGACGCCGTCGATCATCCCCTCGTCCATGTTGATGTCGATGACCTGCGCCCCGGCCTCGACCTGCTGGCGCGCCACGGCGAGGGCGGCGGTGTAGTCGCCGGCCTTGATCAGGTTCCGGAAGCGCGCGGAGCCGGTGATGTTGGTCCGCTCGCCGACGTTGACGAACAGCGTGTCCCCGGTGACGGTGACCGGCTCCAGCCCGGACAGCCGGAGCGCCGGCGTCGACGGGGCCGGGGTCCGCGGTGCCGAACCCTGCACCTCGCGGGCGATCGCGGCGACGTGGGCCGGGGTGGTGCCGCAGCAGCCGCCGACGAGGTTGACGAACCCGCTCGCGGCGAACTCGGCCACGATGGCGGCGGTCTCGCCGGGCGCTTCGTCGTACTCGCCGAAGGCGTTGGGCAGGCCGGCGTTCGGGTAGCAGGAGACGAACGTGTCGGCGATGCGCGAGATCTCGGCGATGTAGGGCCGCATCTCCTTGGCGCCCAGGGCACAGTTCAGCCCCACCAGCAGCGGGTTCACGTGCCGCACCGAGTGCCAGAAGGCCTCGGTCACCTGGCCGGACAGCGTGCGCCCCGAGGCGTCGGTGATCGTGCCCGAGATCATCACCGGCCAGCGACGCCCGCGCTCCTCGAACAGCGTCTCCAGCGCGAAGATGGCCGCCTTGGCGTTGAGGGTGTCGAAGATCGTCTCGATCAGGAGGACGTCGGCGCCGCCGTCCACCAGTCCGTTGGCCTGCTCCAGGTAGGCCTCGACGAGCTGGTCGTAGGTGACGTTGCGGGCGCCGGGGTCGTTCACGTCGGGCGAGATGGACGCGGTCCGGCTGGTCGGGCCGAGCGCGCCGACGACGTAGCGCGGCCGGTCCGGCGTCCGGGCGGTCATCGCGTCGCACGCGGCGCGGGCCAGCCGGGCGGAGGCGACGTTGAGCTCGTAGGCGAGCTCCTCCATGCCGTAGTCCGACAGGGAGATCGTCGTGGCGTTGAAGGTGTTGGTCTCGATCAGGTCCGCGCCGGCCTCGAGGTACTCGCGGTGGATCGCGGCGATGATCTCCGGAGCGGTGATGCTCAGCAGGTCGTTGTTGCCCTGCACGTCGCTGGGCCAGTCGGCGAACCGCGCGCCCCGGTAGCCCGCCTCGTCCGGGCGGTCGCGCTGGATCGCCGTGCCCATCGCGCCGTCGAGCACGAGGATGCGTTCCCGCAGCAGCGCGGTCAGCTCGGCGGTGGCGTCTGGGCGGAGGATGGGTGACTCGGACACAGGCGGACCCCAGTGGTGCTTGGCTGTGGGTGTGCGGGCGGCGGCTCTGGACCTAGGCGCTCCGGCACCCCGGCGGGCTGGCCCAGGCTTGGGCGCTCCCGATGTCCCGGCCATTCTCTCACTTCGCCGCCAGGTCCGAGCCGGACGGGCGCGCGGTCACCTCACCGGGTCGTCCGGGGAGGCGGGACAGCGGTACCGACGTAGGCTGACACGGGTGACCGATCCCCAGTCGCCCGCGGACGACCTGCCCCAGCTGACCGACCCGCTCGTGGTCGTGGCGTTCGAGGGCTGGAACGACGCCGGGGACGCCGCGACCGGAGCCGTTGAGCATCTCGAGCTCATCTGGGACGCCAAGCCGCTGGCCGCGCTGGACCCCGAGGACTACTACGACTTCCAGGTGAACCGGCCCACGGTCTCCCTCATCGACGGGGTGAGCCGCCGCATCGAGTGGCCGACGACGCGGATCTCGGTGGCCCGGCCGCCGGGCAGCGAGCGGGACGTCGTCCTCATCCGTGGCATCGAGCCGAACATGCGCTGGCGCGGGTTCTGCGACGAGCTCATCGCCATCCTGGCCGAGCTCGACGTCTCGATCGTGGTGGCCCTGGGCGCGCTGCTCGCCGACACGCCGCACACGCGGCCCACCCCGGTCACCGGCTCCGCCTACGACGCCGACTCGGCGCGGAGCTTCGGCCTGGAGACCTCCCGCTACGAAGGCCCGACCGGCATCCTGGGCGTCTTCCAGGACGCCTGCGTGCAGGCCGGGCTGCCCGCGATCAGCTTCTGGGCGGCCGTGCCGCACTACGTCTCCCAGCCGCCGTCGCCGCGGGCCACGGTCGCGCTGCTGCAGCGGGTCGAGGAGGTCCTCGAGCTCGCCGTGCCGCTGGGTGCCCTGCCGCAGCAGGCCGAGGACTGGGTGAAGACCGTCGACGAGATGGCCAACGAGGACGACGAGGTGGTCGAGTACGTGCGCTCGCTCGAGGAGCGGGCCACCGAGGTCGACCTGTCGCAGGCCAACGGCGACAGCATCGCCAAGGAGTTCGAGCGCTACCTCCGCCGCCGGGGCGCGTCCGGGGGCTGACGGAGGACCGTCTCCTTGCCTGAGGCGGTCGCTACTGCGCGCGGAGCAGCGGGGTCATGCGCGACGTCGCGTCGGCGTCGAAGAGCCGGTCGTGCATCGCCAGCGCGAACCGGTCGGTCATCCCGGACACGTAGTCCACGACCTGGGTGACCGCCCCGGCCTCGGTGTCGCGGTAGGTCACCGGGATGAGCTCGGGGTGGGCCAGGTGGTGGTCCACCAACCGGCGGATGACGTCGATGGCCACGTGCTTCTGCCCGGCGGCGGTCTCGGAGGCGTAGACCCGCTCGAACATGAACGCGCGCAGCTCGTGCATCGCCGCGAGCGGCCCGGGGGCCATGACCACCTCACCGGCCGCGTTGTCCGGTGACAGCGAGCCCTCGACGACGGCGTCGATCATCGTGCCCACCATCTGGCTGCCGGGCACGCCGAACACGTCGCGGGTGCGGGCCGGGAGGTCCTCCAGCGCGATCACGCCCGCGCGGATCGCGTCCAGCGCGTCGTGGGACAGGTAACCGATCCGGTCGGCGTACCGGACGCACTCGCCCTCGCGGGTCGACGGCGGCGGCTCGATCTTCCAGCTGTGCGACCGGACGCCGTCGCGCACCTCCCAGGTGAGGTTCAGGTGCTCGAGCACCTCGACGATCCGGACGCCCTGGGCGGCGTGGTGCCAGCCGCCGGCCACGTAGGGCTCCAACGCGTCCTCGCCGAGGTGCCCGAACGGTGAGTGCCCGACGTCGTGCGCGAGCGCGATGGCCTCCGCGAGCGTCTCGTTGAGGCCCAGCGCCCGGGCGAGGGACCGGGCGACCTGGGTGACCTGCAGGGTGTGGGTGAGCCGGGTGACGAAGTGGTCGCCGTCAGGGTTGAGGAAGACCTGCGTCTTGTGCTTGAGCCGCCGGAAGGCCTTGGCGTGCAGGATCCGGTCCCGGTCCCGCTCGAACGCCGTGCGCAGCGGGTCCTCGGGCTCCGGGCGGGCGCGCCCCCGGCTGTCCGCGGCGCGCGTGGCCGCGGGGGCCAGGTGCTCCTCCGCGGCCTGCCGTACCGACCGGTCGGTGAACCGGAAGGGACCCGCTGCGCTCATCCGCCGTCGCCCAGGGAGATCCCGAGCAGCGCGTCGACCGCGTCGCCGACCATCCCCGGCGATCCCTCCTCGATCTCGCCGCCGCCCCCGAGGGTGCGCTCGGCCCACGCGTCGACCAGCGCGATCGCCCCGGGGCTGTCGAGGTCGTCGGTGAGCCGCTCGCGCAGGCCCAGCAGGAGCGGGGCCGCGGGTGCCCCGGCGTCCAGGGCGACGGCCCGGCGCCACGTGACCAGGCGCTCCTCTGCGGCGGTCAGGAGATCCGCCGTCCAGGGGCGGTCGGAGCGGTAGTGCCCGGACAGCAGGGCGAGCCGGATCGCCATGGGGTCCACGCCCTCGCCGCGGAGCTTGGACACGAACACCAGGTTGCCCCGGCTCTTGCTCATCTTCTCGCCGTCGAGCCCGATCATCCCCGCGTGCACGTAGGCGCGGGCGAACGGCTTGGTCGCCGTCAGGGCCTCGGCGTGGACGGCGGAGTACTCGTGGTGCGGGAAGACCAGGTCGCTGCCGCCGCCCTGCACGTCGAAGCCCATGCCGATGGTGTCCAGCGCGATCGCGGCGCACTCGATGTGCCAGCCGGGGCGGCCGGCCGTGCCGCCCGGCCCGGCCCAGGCCGGCTCACCGGGACGCTCCCCGCGCCACAGCACGGGGTCCAGCGGCTGGCGCTTGCCGGAGCGGTCGGGGTCTCCCCCGCGCTGGGCGAAGAATCCCAGCATGGTGGCCTCGTCGTAGCGGGACTCCGCCCCGAAGCCGGGCGCCTGGGAGACGTCGTGGTAGAGGTCGCCGGTGCCGTCGTCGACCTCGTAGGCCAGGCCCTCGGCCAGCAGGTCCTCGATGTGGCCGACGATGCGCGGGATGGTCTCGACCGCGCCGACGTAGTCCTCGGGCGGCAGCACCCGCAGGGCGGTCATGTCCTCGCGGAACAGCGCCGTCTCGCGCATGGCCAGGACCACCCAGTCCTCGTGGTCGCGGGCGGCGCGCTCGAGCAGCGGGTCGTCGATGTCGGTGACGTTCTGGACGTAGTGCACGGCGTGCCCGGCGTCGCGCCAGACCCGGTTGATCAGGTCGAAGGCCAGGTAGGTGGCCGCGTGCCCGAGGTGGGTGGCGTCGTAGGGGGTGATGCCGCAGACGTACATCCGGGCCGTGGGACCGGGGTTGGTGGCCACCACCTCGCCGCGGGAGGTGTCGTGCAGCTTGAGGACGGGTCCGGTCCCGGGCAGGGTCGGCAGGAGCGGAGCGGGCCAGGAGAGCACGACGCGAGCCTAGTTCGGGGTGCCGACGGTCGTGCGCCGCGCACCGGTCACCCCCTGCTCACCGGCCCGCTCCCCTAGCGTGAGGTGCGCCCGGGGACGGCGGCACGAGGAGGATGCATGCAGCTGGACGAGTACCTGCCGGCGCTGGGGAAGGCCGACGCGCGGTTCACCGCCGCGGCCGCCGAGGCGGTGCTCGCGCACGGCTGGCACGCGCGGGTCCCCGGCTGTCCCGACTGGCGGCTGGGCGACCTGGTCTGGCATCTGTCGGAGGTCCAGCACTTCTGGTCCTGGATCGTCCGGACGGGGGCAGCGGACCCCGCCGCCTACGTGCGGCCGGCCCGCCGGCCCGACGACGAGCTGCTGGGCTTCATCGCCGCGCAGAACGCCGAGCTGGAGACCGTGCTCGCCGGCGCCGACCCCGCCCAGCGGGTCTGGACCTGGGCACCCCGGCAGGACGTCGCCTTCGTGCTCCGACGCCAGTTGCAGGAGGCGGTCGTGCACACCGTCGACGTCGAGCAGGTGCTGGGCGACGTGCGCCCCATCCCGGCCGACGTGGGCCTGGACGGGATCGACGAGTGGCTGGAGGTGCGGGTCCCCCGCGCGTTGCCCGGCGGACCTCCCGCGGGCGCCCATCCGGTCGTCCTGCACGCCGTCGACGCGGACGCCGAGCGGACCCTCTTCCCCGGCACGCAGCCCTTCCCTATCGCCGCGCTGACCGGCACGGCGGGCGACCTGCTGCTGGCGCTGTGGCGGCGGGTGCCCATGGAGGTGCTCACGGTCGACGGCGACGGGCGCCAGGCCGCCGCCATGATCGCGCTCGTGGACGGCGGGTAGCGGTTGTGCCGGACGTCCCGCTCCCGGCCTTCGCCGCCTGGCGCTTCGCCGGCGCCGTCGACGGCTTCGAGGTCGTCTACCCCGGCGCCCGCCGGCTGCGCGGCTCCACCTCGGCGGTCGAGGACGGACGGCCCTACGTGGTCCGCTACGACATCGCCCTCGACGACCGGTGGCGGACCCGTGAGGTGCGGGTCAGCTCGGACACCGTGGCGGGGCAGCGCTCGCTCGTGCTGACCGCCGACGGGGACGGGCACTGGACGGTCGACGGCGTGCCGGCACCGCGGCTCGACGGTCTGGTGGACGTCGACCTGGAGTCGTCGGCCTGCACGAACACCCTGCCGATCCATCGGCTGGAGCTCCCGGCCGGCGAGGTGGTCGCGGCGCCGGCGGTGTACGTCCGTGCGCTGGACCTGTCGGTGGCGCGCCTGGACCAGACCTACCGGCGGCTCGACGGGCGGACGTTCGACTACACGTCGGAGGGCGGCGCGTTCCGGGCCACCCTCGTGTACGACGACGCCGGGCTGATCGTCGACTACCCCGGGATCGCGGCGCGCCTCGCCTGAAGCAAGCTCGTCGAGCTACACCGGGTCGGTCACGGCCAGATGACCGCGTGCCGGTCGAACTCCTCGGTCTGGATGCCGATGACGCAGAACACCAGGCCGGCCGGGTCGAGCAGCTGCCAGAACGACCCCATGTCCTGGTGCCGGGTCGCCCCCAGGGCCTCCAGGCGCGCGACCTCGGCGGGGACGTCGTCGGTCTCGATGTCGACGTGCCACCGGGGCGGCGTCCCCTCGCCGGTCCGCTGGATCGCGACGTGCCAGCCGTCGGCGAAGGACCCGAGCGACGCCCACTCCTCGTCGGTCGGGTCCGGCTCCGCCGGGCGACCGGTGGCCCCGGCCCAGAAGTTCGTGCCGGCGGCGTGGTGCTCGGGCGGCAGGTCCAGCAACAGGACCGATAGGCGGCTGCGGTGCGGCATGGCAGCGATCATGCAGTGAGTTCTGCGGTCTCGTGGCTTTCAGGGCCTCGAAGGCCACGAGATCGCAGAAGTCGCAGCTAAAAGGGCGGCCAGGGCAGCGCGGGCCACTCCCCGCTGGGTTCGGGGTGCCGGCCGGTGCGCAGCAGCTCGGCGACGCGTCGCTGGGTGGCGCGGACCTCGCCGCGGGTCAGGTGCTCGTGCAGCTCCTCGCCCAGGTCGCCGCGCAGCTGGTCGCCCAGCCGCTCCAGGACCGCCACGGCCTCGTCGGTCAGCCGCTTGTCGGCCCAGCGCCACAGCAGCGTGCGCAGCTTGGGGTCCACCGAGAAGCAGATGCCGTGGTCGACGCCGTACACGTGGCCGTCGGGCATCGGGATGATGTGCCCGCCCTTGCGGTCGGCGTTGTTCACCACCGCGTCGAACACGGCCATGCGGCGCAGCGCGGG
>CADCTN010000127.1 GCA_902805535.1 uncultured Blastococcus sp.
GTCACCGCGGGCATGGCCATCTACGACACGATGCAGTTCATCGACTGCGACGTCGCCACCTACGGCATGGGCCTGGCCGCCTCGATGGGGCAGTTCCTGCTCACCGCCGGCACCAGCGGCAAGCGCTACGCCCTGCCGCACGCGCGCATCCTCATGCACCAGCCGTCGGCCGGCGTCGGCGGCACCGCGTCCGACATCGCCATCCAGGCAGACCTGTTCAAGCGCACCAAGCGCGAGCTGAACGAGCTGCAGGCGCTGCACACCGGGCAGACGGCGGAGCAGATCGAGAAGGACTCCGACCGCGACCGCTGGTTCACCGCGCAGGAGGCCCTCGAGTACGGCTTCGTCGACCACGTGGTGAGCCGGGCCACGATGACCGACAACAGCAACCCGGTCGCGGACAACTGACGGTTTAGAGGACTGACATGAGCTTCCAGATGCCCGAAAGCCGTTACATCCTGCCCTCCTTCGTGGAGCGCACGAGCTACGGCATGAAGGAGTCCAACCCCTACAACAAGCTCTTCGAGGAACGGATCATCTTCCTCGGGGTGCAGATCGACGACGCCTCGGCCAACGACGTGATGGCCCAGCTGATCACGCTGGAGTCCGCCGACCCCGACCGTGACATCACGATCTACATCAACTCACCCGGTGGCTCGTTCACCTCGCTGATGGCCATCTACGACACGATGATGTTCGTCCGGCCCGACATCATGACCGTCTGCATGGGCCAGGCAGCCTCCGCCGCCGCCGTCCTGCTGGCGGCCGGCACGCCGGGCAAGCGCCTGGCGCTGCCGTACTCGCGGGTGCTGATCCACCAGCCGTCCGGCGAGTCCGGTGGGCAGGTCTCCGACCTGGAGATCCACGCCGCCGAGATCCAGCGGGTGCGGTCGCAGATGGAGGCGATCCTGGCCCGGCACACGGGGCAGTCGGTCGACCAGATCCGCACCGACATCGAGCGCGACAAGATCCTGACGGCGCCCGAGGCGAAGGCCTACGGCATCGTCGACGACGTCATCCAGAGCCGGAAGCTCAACGCGCTTCCCGCGGTCTGACACCGATCGGGACGGGCCGGGGACGCGCGTGTCGCGCCCCCGGCCCGTACCGTCGACGGGGTCGGGATCCGAGGGGCCGGCGGCGCTTCCGGGACGCATGGGGAACGGCCGCGGCAACCGGGTGAGTCATTGCCCGGAGACGTCGGCAGCGAGGGTTACGGTCAGCGGACGCTCGATCCCCGGCACGTGACGCCGGGAGGACAGGTTCGCGGCGATGGCCGTGACGAAGAGCCCGAAACATGAGGCCGATCAGGCGTCGAGCAGTCAGAATCACAACGCAGGCTCCTGGCACAGGACCGGCGATTCACAGGTGGAGGTCAGCAGGTGGCACGAATCGGTGAGAGCGGTGACCTGCTCAAGTGCTCCTTCTGCGGGAAGAGCCAGAAGCAGGTCAAGAAGCTCATCGCGGGCCCCGGGGTCTACATCTGCGACGAGTGTCCA
>CADCTN010000128.1 GCA_902805535.1 uncultured Blastococcus sp.
ACCGCTCCCTTCGCCGGAACCGTCGTCGAGGTGCCGGCCGCGGAGACCTACCCGCTCCGGGCCGCGGTCCTGCGGCCGGGAGGCGGGGACGTCGTCTGGGCTGGCGACGAGGACGGACGGACGTTCCACCTCGCCGCCCGGACGCCTGCCGGGCGGGTCGCCGGCGTGGTCCGGTTCTCCCCCACGGCGTGCCCGTGGCGGGCGGCCCGGTCGCCGTGGCAGCTGCGCGGGATGGCCACCGATCCGACCGTGCGCGGAGGCGGTGCCGGGCGGGCGATGGTCGCCGCCGGGCTGGCCGCCGTCGCCGCCCGGGGCGGCGACCTCGTCTGGTGCGACGCCCGGGTCACCGCCGCGGGCTTCTACGCGCGGCTGGGGTTCGCGGTCGTCACCGACGAGTACGACAAGCCGGGCATCGGCCCGCACGTCGGCATGCTCGTCGCCGTCCCCTCACCCCTCCCCGGCTCCGGGTGAGCCGCCGGAGGACGCCTTCGGCATCGACCCGCTCGAGCTGATCCCGGGGATGGCCCCGGCCCGGAAGGCGTCCACGAAGAGCCGGTGGTCCTCCTGCGCCTGCCGGGCGTAGCCGTGCGCGAACTCGACCAGGTCAGCCACGAAGTCCTCGCGCCGGTCGCCGATCATGGCGATCACCGCCTCCTCGGTCTGGAACGGCACGAGGGTGTGGTCGCTGTCGGCGTCACCGACGCAGTGCAGCTTGGCCGTCGCCCGACCCAGCTGTTCCATGACCGGGCGGATCTCGTCGGGCTCGGTCAGGTCCTCCCAGTCCAGGTCCTGCTCGTACGGGGACAGCTCGGCGACGAGGAACCCCGTCCCGCCGATGTCGGTGTAGCCCAGGAACTGAGAGGCGTGCGACTGGAGCGCCCGCTGGCTCGTGGCGGTCCGGTGGCCCTCGTGGTCGAAGTACTCGCGGATCTCCGGGTCGTCGACGATCCGGGAGGGCGCCGGGACGTTCCCCTGCTTGATCGACAGCACGACGTCGTTCTCCAGCGCCTCGTCGTAGCCCTCGAGCAGCACGTTGTACGCGGGCAGCCCGGCGCTGCCGATCCCGAAGCCGCCGGTGCCGATCAGGTCCTTGACGTCGTAGGCGACCTCGCGCCGCCACGGTCGTGGCGGGAGCGTCGCCTTGTACCGCTCGAGCGCCTGGAGCACCTCGTCCCGCTCGGCGTCGTCCAGCCGCCGGTTGCGCGCCCGGTCGGCGAAGTGCCGCTCGTGGTCCTCGACGACGGTCATCCGGTCGAGCAGCCCCTGCCGCGTCCGGGTGGCCGTCTCCCTGATCAGCTCGTGCACCGCGCCCTCGGTGTTGTGCACGGTGAGGGCGAAGTCCCGGTCCGCGTCGGACCGGGCAAACGCCTCCACCTGGTCCAGCCAGGCGTGCAGGTAGACCCCGACGAGCTCGGCGATGACGTCGTCGGAGAAGGCCTTGCGCCAGGACATCAGCGCGAAGCTGGCCGCGAACCGGCGCAGGTCCCAGCTCACGTGGCCCAGGTAGGCCTCGTCGAAGTCGTTGACGTCGAAGACGATCCGCCCCGTGGAGTCCATGTAGGTGCCGAAGTTCTCGGCGTGCAGGTCACCGTGGATCCACACGCGCGACGTCCGCTCGTCACACCAGCGGTCCTCGGTCGTCGCCATGTCGGCGTAGAACAGGCAGGCGCTGCCCCGGTAGAAGGCGAAGGGATCGGCGGCCATCTTGCGGAACTTGGTCCGGAAGGCATCCGTGTCGGCGGCCATCAGGTCCGAGAACGCCTCCACCAGGACATCGACGATCAGCCGCCCCCGGTCGCCGGGCTCTGTGGAATGGGTCACACCTGCGAGTGAGTGGGCCACAGGGACCACCGTAGGGGGCCGATAACCTCAGTGACAGGCACGGATCGGGAGCGGAGCGGAGGAGCAGTGGCGTACACGGCAACGACACGACGGCTCGCCGCCGCCACCGCCTACGGCGGCGGCAGCGTCGCCCTCGGCGGCACCGCGCTGATCGCCCTGCTGCGCGAGCAGGCCCGCGCCGCCCGCCGGAACATCCAGTCGCGCACCGACAAGGCCGGCCCCCCGTCGGGGGACGGCGTCTACGGCCGCGGGCGGGGCAGGACGCTCGTGTTCGTGGTGCTCGGCGACTCCAGCGCCGTCGGCCTGGGTGTGGCGCACTCCTCCCAGACCCCGGGCGTCCTGATCGCGGCCGCCCTCACCGAGCTGGCCGAGCGCCGCGTCCGGCTGGTCCGCCTCGCCGTCTCCGGTGCGCGCTCCCCCGACCTGGACGCCCAGGTGGACAAGGCGCTGGTCGAGCAGCCCGACGTCGCCCTGATCATGATCGGCGCCAACGACGTCACCAGCCGGACCCGCCCGGCCGTCTCCGTCCGGCACCTCGCGGACGCCGTCCAGCGGCTCACCGCGGCCGGGTGCGAGGTCGTCGTCGGCACCTGCCCCGACCTCGGGACCATCCGGCCGATAGCGCAGCCGCTGCGTACCTTCGCCCGGCGCTGGAGCCGGCAGATGGCCGCCGCGCAGACGGTGGCCGTCGTCGAGGCCGGCGGCCGCACCGTGTCGCTGGGCTCCGTCCTCGGTCCGGCATTCGCCTCCGACCGCAGCATGTTCAGCGTCGACGAGTTCCACCCGAGCGCCCACGGCTACGCCCAGGCCGCCGCCGTCCTGCTGCCGTCGGTCGCCGACGCCGTCGGCGTCTGGCCCGCCTCGGCCGACCGGGGCGTGCGCCCCATCCGGCGGGGCACGGTCAAGCCGGTCGCCCGCGCTGCCGCCCGCGCGGCCAGCCGCACCGGTACCGAGGTGCAGCCGGCCGAGGTCCGCGGTTCCGACACCGGGCCCTGGGGCGCGTGGGCCCTGCTGCGGCGTCGCCGTCCCCCGGAGATCCCGACGCCGGAAGAGGCCCAGGAGTCCGCGGACGCGTCGGTCACCGCCTGATCGGGGCGGTACCGGCGCGGCGCCGCGCGCCCCCTGCCCAGGGGTAGTTTCGGGGTCGTCCCGTCGCCGGCACCTCCGTCGGCGCGCCACCTCATCGCGGAGGACCCATGCCCGAAGCCGTCATCGTCGCGACCGCCCGCTCGCCCATCGGCCGCGCCTTCAAGGGATCGCTCAAGGACCTGCGGCCCGACGACCTGGCCGCCACCATCGTCCGTGCGGCGCTGGACAAGGTGCCCGCGCTCGACCCGCACGACATCGACGACCTGATGCTCGGCTGCGGCCTCCCCGGCGGGGAGCAGGGCCACAACCTGGGCCGCGTCGTCAGCGTGCTGCTCGGCATGGACCACCTGCCCGGCACGACGATCACCCGCTACTGCTCCTCCTCGCTGCAGACCACCCGCATGGCGATGCATGCGATCAAGGCCGGCGAGGGCGACGTGTTCATCTCCGCGGGCGTGGAGATGGTGTCCCGCTTCGTGAAGGGCAACAGCGACGGCCTGCCCGACACCGAGAACCCCGTGTTCGCCGACGCGCAGGCCCGGGGGGCCAAGGTCGCCGAGAGCGGCGCCGACTCGTGGACCGACCCGCGCGAGAACGGCGACATCCCGGACGTCTACATCGCCATGGGGCAGACCGCCGAGAACCTCGCCCTGCTCAAGGACGTCTCCCGGCAGGACATGGACGAGTTCGCCGTCCGCAGCCAGAACCTGGCCGAGGAGGCCATCGGCAACGGGTTCTGGGGGCGGGAGATCACTCCGGTCACCACGCCCGACGGCACCGTCGTCAGCAAGGACGACGGTCCGCGCCCCGGCACCACGCTGGAGGGCATCTCCGGCCTCAAGCCGGTGTTCCGTCCCGACGGCCGGGTGACCGCGGGCAACGCCTGCCCGCTCAACGACGGCGCCGCCGCCGTCGTGGTCATGAGCGACACGAAGGCCGCCGAGCTCGGGCTGACCCCGCTGGCCCGGATCGTCTCGACCGCGGTCACCGGCCTCTCGCCGGAGATCATGGGCTACGGGCCGGTCGAGGCCTCGAAGCTGGCCCTGCGGCGGGCCGGCATGAGCATCGGCGACATGGACCTCGTGGAGATCAACGAGGCATTCGCCGCCCAGGTCATCCCGAGCTACCGGGACCTGGGCATCGACATCGACAAGCTCAACGTGCACGGTGGCGGGATCGCCGTCGGCCACCCGTTCGGCATGACCGGTGCCCGCATCACGGGGACGCTGATCAACGGCCTGCAGACCAGGGACGAGACCTTCGGCCTGGAGACCATGTGCGTCGGTGGCGGCATGGGCATGGCGATGGTCCTCGAGCGCCTCTCCTGAACGAGGGCCCCCTGCAGGGGGCCGGAGAATGACGAAGACCCGGCCCCCTCGCGGGGACCGGGTCTTCGTCCGTTCCGTGTCAGATCACTCGCGGAAGTAGCTGAGCAGCCGCAGGATCTCCAGGTACAGCCAGACGACCGTGACGAGCAGGCCGAAGGCGATGTACCAGGCGAACTTCGCCGGGGCGCCGCGACGGATGGCCTCGTCGGCCATGTCGAAGTCCAGCAGCAGGAAGAACGCGGCGACACCGATCACGGCGAGGCTGAACGCGATCGCCAGCGGGCCGCCGTCACGCAGACCCAGGTTGGCGCCGAAGAAGCCGGCGACCAGGTTGGCCAGCATGAGCACCAGGACGCCGACACCGGCGGCCAGGACCCAGCGGGTCAGCTTGGGGGTGACCCGGATGGCACCGGTCTTGTAGACCACGAGCATGCCGGCGAAGACACCGAAGGTGCCGATCAACGCCTGCATGACGATGCCCGGGTAGACCGTGTTGAAGGCTTCGCTGATGGCGCCGAGCGCGACGCCGTACAGCGCGCCGTAGGCCAGCGTCGCCGCCGGGTTGGCGATCGTCTTGATCGAGATCACCAGGCCGAGGACGAACGCCACGAGGACGGCCGGGAGCGCGAGGCCCCACGCCGCCTGACCCGGCAGCGCCCAGACGGCCGCAGCCGCGAGGACGGTGACCAGGAACGTGATGCCCGTCTTGGCGACGACGTCGTCCATCGTCAGGTACCGCGTCGTCGTCGCCGCGTACGGCGAGGGCGCGGCGTAGGGGTCGTTCTGGGTGGGGGCACCGTACTGGCCGGGTGCGCCGTACTGCTGGGGCTGGTTGCCCCAACCGGCGTACTGCTGGCCGTTGCCGGCGCCACCAAACCGGCTGAAGGCCGGGTTGCTGCTGGGCATCGTCATCTCCCTGAGGTGACTGGTCGGTCCGTGGAGCTCACGGTGCTGCACTCCACTCGTCCAGGTCAACGCCCGGACCCCCTTCAACGTTCCGGCGTGTCGCGATTTCCCCCTCCGGGGCGGTCGAGGACCGGCGGCCGGCGTTGCGAGCCGGGCGTCCACCGCCGATTCTCCGCCGGGACGGGGAAAGGGGTGGTCAGGCCGCCACGTCCAGGTGCGCGGCGATGCCCTCCAGGCACCACTGCCAGCCCACCCGCATGTGCTCGGCGGTCTGCGCGTCCGACAGGCCTTCGACGGTGAGCTCGAGCCGGGTGCCGCCCTCGACCGGAACGAGCAGCACGGTGCAGCGGGAGGTCTCGGCCATGTCATCGCCCTCGGTGACCACGTCGAGAACGAGGCGCTGCACGGGCTCGAAGACGGCGAAGGTGGCTGTCTCGCTGTAGGCGTCGCCGGCCGGACGGGGGCCGAACCGCAGCCGGTAGCCGCCGCCCGCGCGGGCGTCGACGTGGCAGGTCGCCACGCGCCAGGCCGGGTCGGGGCAGATCCAGCGCTCCAGCAGGTCGGCGCGGGTGAAGGCGGCCCACACCCGCTCGGGCGGCGCGGGGTAGGTGCGGTCGAGGTCGAACGAGAGGAGCGGGGCGGTGGTCACGTGTCCTCCAGGAGGGTGCCGAGGGCGTCCAGCCGGGTCGACCAGAGCGCCTGCTGCTGTGCGGTCCACGTGGCCACGGCGACGAGCGCGTCGTCGCGCAG
>CADCTN010000129.1 GCA_902805535.1 uncultured Blastococcus sp.
TCCGGGCCGCCAGCCGGGCCGACGGCGCCGGCGAGAGCGGGCTGACCCAGCTGCTGTGGGTGAACGCCCTGCACATGGCCGGGGACGCCATGATCGCGGTCTCGCTCGCCGGCACGCTGTTCTTCGCGGCCGCCGCGGACGCCCAGCGCGGGAACGTGGCCCTGTACCTGCTGGTGACGATGGCCCCGTTCGCCGTCCTCGCCCCCGTGATCGGCCCCGCGCTCGACCGGCTGCAACGGGGCCGGCGGTGGGCGATCGCGGGGAGCCACCTGGGCCGGGCCGTGCTCGCCCTGGTGATGATGCGGCACTTCGACGACTTCTGGCTCTACCCGGCCGCCCTGGGCGTGCTCGTGCTGTCCAAGGCGCACAACGTCCTGCGCGCCGCCGTCGTCCCCCGGGTGCTGCCCGCCGCCATGTCCCTCACCTCGGCCAACGCCCGGTTGTCGGTCTTCGGGCTGGCGACGGCGGGGGTCGCCGGCGGGCTCGCCGCGGGGATCGCGGCCGTCCTCGGCTTCGACTGGGAGCTGGGCGCGACGGCGGCCGTGTTCGCCCTGGCCGGGGTACTGGCGGTCCGGCTGCCCCCGCACGTCGACGTCCCCACCGGTGAGCTCCCCGCGGACGTGCTCAGCACCGCGGAGATCCCGGTGGGCAGCGGCCGCCGCCGGGTCAGCCCGCACGTCGTGCTGGCGCTGCGCGCCAACGCGGCGCTGCGCGGGCTCGGCGGCTTCCTCACCATCTTCAGCGCGTTCCTGGTGCAGGCGAACTTCGACGACGGCTGGTCGGCCACCCTCGCCCTGGGCGCGATCGCGGCTGCCGCGGGGCTGGGCAGCTTCGTCGGGACGGCGATCGGCTCGCGGATGCACACCGCCGCCCCCGACCGTCTCGTGCTGATCTCGGCGGCCGGCGCGGCCGGGATCACCCTGCTCGCCGCGGTGTTCTACAGCTTCACGATGGCCGCGGTGGTGGCCGGTGTGGCCGCGGTGACCAACGCGCTCGGCAAGGTGTCTCTCGACGCGATCATCCAGCGGGAGGTCCCGGAGAGCCTCCGCGCGTCGGCGTTCGCCCGCTCGGAGACCTGGCTGCAGATGGCGTGGGTGGTCGGCGGGGCGCTCGGCATCGCCCTGCCCCCGACCGGCTGGCTGGGCTTCACCGTGGCGGCCGCACTGCTCGGCCTGGCCGTCGGGCTGATCGTCTGGAGCCTCCGCCGGGGGGGCCGGCCGGCCCCTCCGACCGAGGTCTCCCCCGATGCGCCCACGACCCCCGTGGGACCCTCGTGGTCGTGAGCAGGTCCGCGTCCACCGCCCTGCTCCTGGTCCTCCTGGCCGGCTGCGGGTCCGGCGAGCCGGCCGGGCCGCCGGACGTGGACGTCGAGGTCGGCCCGCAGCAGGTGGCCGTGCGGCCGGTGCAGTTCTGCCTCGACGGCGAGGGGCAGCGCTACGACACCGCGCCGCCGGTCCTCGAGGTCTCCCCCGCCGCCACCATCGCCCTGACGGTGCCGCAATCGGTCGCCGAGCGCGGCTGGACCGTGCAGGTCTTCGACGAGGGGCTCGAGGAGCTCATCGGCGAGGTCGACGTGCCCGCCGGCGAGCGCACCTTCGACGAGATCACCTCCGACGACGTCGTCCCGCCGGGCTTCTACCTCGTGGTCGTCGAGGACAAGGGCGGCGACTGCGGCGAGTTCTCCGGCGCCTGGCCGATCGGCTTCCTGCGCGCCGGCGGCTGAGGCGCCGGTCCTCAGCTCTCCAGGTCGGTCGCGACGGCCCGCAGCACGGAGCCGATCCGGCGCGAGTCCGCGCGGTCGGGGTGCCGGCCGTGGCGCAGGCCCTCGCCGACGTCGTCGAGCAGCTTGATCAGGTCCTCGATGATCGGGACCAGCTCGTCGGGCTTCTTCCGGCTCTTCGCGGCGACGGTGGCCGCGACCGACGGCAGCGGGTCGAGGATGCGCACCTGCAGCGCCTGGTCGCCCCGCTTGCCTGCCACGATGCCGAACTCCACCCGCTGACCGGGCTTGAGCTCCGTCGTCCCGGCGGGGAGGGCGTCCTTGTGCACGAACACGTCGGGACCGTCCTCGCGCGCGAGGAAGCCGAACCCCTTCTCCGGGTTGAACCACTTGACCTTGCCGGTGGGCACGTTGGATCCCTCGTCTTGCTCGCTACCGGGTCCGGCACGCTGGCCGGGGGGACGACGGCGGCGAAGAGCCGCTCGCCCGACAGGTTAGCCGCCCGCGGCACCGCCCCGGACCTGGGTTTCCGCACCGGCCCGGGGTCCCCCGCCCTAGCCTGACCGCGTGGCTGCGCCCCCTCGCTCCGGCACGCACCCGGACTACCGGTTCACCCTCGCCAACGAGCGCACCCTCCTCGCCTGGCTGCGCACCGCGCTGGCACTGGCGGCCGGGGGCGTGGCCGTGGCCACCTACGCCCCCGAGCTGGGCGTCCGCTGGGGCAGCGCGGCCGTCGCCCTGGGGCTGGTGCTGACCGGCCTGGGGACGGCCGCGGCCGGGTACCGGCGCTGGCGCGCCAACGAGGCCGCCATCCGCGCGGGCAGGCCCCTGCCGGCCGGCCGGCTGCTGCCGACCGTGTCCGCTGCCGTCGCAGCGGTCGTCCTCGTCGTGGCCGTGCTGGTCGGCGTGGAGGTGACGGGCCGGTGACCTCGTCGGTCGAGACGCAGCCGGAACGGACGGCACTGGCCTGGCAGCGCACCGGTCTCGGCGTCCTGGGCGTTGCGGGGTTGCTGGGCCACCGGGCCGTCCGGGACGGCCGGCCGGTCCTGCTGGTGCTGGCCGGGGTTGCTGCCCTGCTGGGCCTGGTCGTCCTGGGAGGGCTGGCCCCGGCGCGCTACCGCAGCGTGCGGCGAGGCCCGGGCGCCCGGGACGTGGTCGCGCCCCGGGCGTCCGCCGGCGTGACCGTGATCGTCGTGCTGGTCGGCGCGCTGGCGGCCGTCTCCGTGCTCCTGCCCCGCTGAGCCCATCGCCACTCAGGCGGCGTCGACCTTCGGGACGACGCCGAGCCGTTCGAGCAGCTCGAGGAAGACGACGGCGAAGTCGTTGTCCGCGACCGACCGGCGCACCTGCGCCCAGTCGACCTGCTCACGCAGTGCCCGCGCGACGGGCAGCATCCGGGAGAAGTCGCAGTAGTGCTCGTCGAGGGCCGCGAGCTTGGTGACCAGGATGTCGGTCGCGGTCAGCACCGGCATGTGGATCGACAGGACGGGCAGGGTCTGCGCCCGCTCGACCAGGTCGGACTCGACGGGATGGCCGCAGGTCCGCCACAGGACGTCGACGAACGACCCCCCGCTGACGACCTTGGTCAGCCAGTCCTCCGGAGGGTCGCACACCTCCAGGCCCGCGTCGGCCAGCACCTCCGCCACCCGCTCCGCCTCGGGCTCCGGGACGAGGAAGTCGGCGTCGTGGTCGGGCTCGGGCGCACCGCGGACCCACGCGGCGTAGCCGCCGCAGAGCGCGAAGGGCACGTCTGCCTGCTTGAGTGCGACGGCGGTCCGCTTCAGCAGATCGCGGATCTCGTCCCGCTCCGATGGCTGCACGGCGGTCCTGCTACCCCCAACCTCCCCGGCCACGCACCCGGGCGGTAGAACCGGCGCCCCCGGGGCACAGGGGGTGCGTGCGCCTCGCCACCTTCAACATCCTGCACGGACGCTCGCTGACCGACGGCCGTGTCGACGTCGACCGGCTCGCCGCCGCCGTCAAGAGCCTGGACGCCGACGTGCTCGGGCTGCAGGAGGTCGACCGGGACCAGCCGCGGTCCCTGGGCGCCGACCTGACCGCGGTCGCCGCCGAGGCCATGGGGGCAGTGGACTCGCAGTTCGTCGCGGCGCTGTCCGGCACCCCCGGGGGCACCTGGATGGCCGCCACCGGGGAGGAGCAGCCCGGCTCGGCGAGCTACGGCGTCTCGCTGCTGTCCCGGTACCCGGTGGTGTCCTGGCGCGTGGTGCGGCTGCCCCCGCTGCGGGCGAGCGTGCCCCTGTGGTCGCCGATCACCCGCCGTCCGTTCCTGGCCCGTGACGAGCCGCGGGTCGCGGTGGCCGCCGTCCTGGACGGTCCGTTCGGCCAGTTCACCGTCTGCAACACCCACCTGTCGTTCATCCCGGGGTGGAACGGCAGCCAGCTCCGCCGGCTCGTGCAGTCGCTCACCGGGACGCGTGAACCCCTGGCGGTCATGGGCGACCTGAACATGCAACAGGCGCGGGCGGCGAAGGTCAGCGGCCTGCAGCCCATCGCCTCGGCGCCGACCTTCCCGGCGGCGCACCCGCGCCGGCAGCTCGACCACGTCCTCGTGCGGGGCGGACTCCGGGCCACCGGACCGGCCGAGGCGGTGCAGCTGCCCCTGTCCGACCACCGAGCGCTGGTCGTCCCCTGCGGACCCGTCTGACTGTTACCCGACGACTCGCGCACCCGGCGCCGCTACGCCACGATGCTCCGCATGGCCAGCAACGGTGCAGCCCGCGTCCTCTCACTCGTCGCCACGATCGTGCGGACGGTGTGCTCGGTGATCGCCGCGGTCATCGTGATCCACGCGGTGTTCGTGCTGTTCGAGGCCAACCCGGCCAACGGGCTCGTCTCGTTCACCGCCGGGTGGCGGGACACGTTCGGCTGGTTCACGAAGGATCTCTTCACGCCGTCGGACCCCAAGATCGCCGAGGCGATCAACGACGCGCTGGCCGCACTGATCTGGGTGGTCGTGGGCAGCCTGCTGTCCAAGCTCGTCGTGCGCCTCACCCCGACCTCGACGGCCAGGGCCTAAGCGTTCCGCACCGCCGCCGCGGACCCCAGACCCAGCTCCTCGACCGACACCTCGCGCATCTCGACCTTGCGGACCTTGCCGGTCACCGTCATGGGGAACTCGTCCACGACCTTGACGTAGCGCGGCACCTTGTAGTGGGCCAGCCGGCCCGCGCAGAACTCGCGCAGCGCCTCGGTCGTCAGCGTCTGCGCCCCCTCGCGCAGCCGCACCCAGGCCATCAGCTCCTCGCCGTACCGCTCGTCGGGGACGCCGATGACCTGCGCGTCGACGACGTCGGGGTGGCCGTGGAGGAACTCCTCGATCTCCCGCGGGTACACGTTCTCGCCGCCGCGGATGACCATGTCCTTGATCCGGCCGACGATGTTGAGGTACCCCGCGTCGTCCATCACGGCGAGGTCACCGGTGTGCATCCACCGGGCCGGGTCGATCGCCTTGGCAGTGGCCTCCGCATCCCCCCAGTAGCCGAGCATCACCGAGTAGCCGCGGGTGCAGAACTCACCCGGCGTCCCGCGCGGAACGGTGAGGCCGGTCTCCGGGTCGACCACCTTCACCTCCAGGTGCGGGTGCACCCGGCCGACGGTCGAGGTGCGCCGGTCCAGGTCGTCGTCGGCGCCGGTCTGGGTGGACACCGGTGAGGTCTCGGTCATGCCGTAGCAGATGGTCACCTCGGTCATGCCCATCTCGCTGACCACCCGCTTCATCACCTCCACCGGGCACGGCGAGCCGGCCATGATCCCGGTGCGCAGCGACGAGAGGTCGTAGTCGGCGAAGTCGGGCAGACCCAGCTCGGCGATGAACATCGTCGGGACGCCGTACAGCGAGGTGCAGCGCTCGTCCCGCACGGCCTTCAGCGTGAGCGCGGGGTCGAACCCGGGTGCCGGGATGACCATCGTCGCGCCGTGCGAGGTGGCCGCGAGGTTGCCCATCCCCATGCCGAAGCAGTGGTAGTAGGGCACCGGGATGCAGACGCGGTCGGCCTCGGTGTAGCCGCAGCCCTCGCCCACGAAGAACCCGTTGTTGAGCAGGTTGTGGTGGGTGAGCGTGGCGCCCTTCGGGAAGCCCGTCGTCCCGGAGGTGTACTGGATGTTGATCGGGTCGTCGGCCGACAGCTGCCCCGCACGCCGGGCCAGCAGGCCGGGGTCGGCCGCACGGCCGGTGCCGAGCAGCTGCTCCCACTCCGGGTCGCCGATGAAGAGCACCTCGCGCAGGTCGGGGCAGTCCTCCCGCACCTGGGCGACCATCGCGCGGTAGTCGCTGGTCTTGAACTCCGGCGCGCTGACCAGCACGGAGATGCCCGCCTGCTGCAGGACGTAGGCCAGCTCGTGCGTGCGGTACGCCGGGTTGATGTTGACCAGGACCGCGCCGAGCTTCGCCGTCCCGTACTGGACGAAGACCCACTCGGCGCAGTTGGGCGCCCAGATGCCGACGCGGTCGCCCTTGCCGACGCCGAGGGCGTCCAGGCCGAGGGCGGTCGCGTCCACCTCGGCGACGAGCTCCGGGTAGCTGAACCGGCGGCCCGTGGCGCACTCGACCAGCGCCTCGTGGTCGCCCACCCGCGCTGCCGTCCGGTCGAGGTTCGCCCCGATCGTGTCGCCCAGCAGGGGAACCGTGGAGGTGCCGCTGCTGTAGGACGGCAGCGCGGGCGCCGTCATCGCCGGTTCTCGGGGTGCTGCACGCCCGCCCGGTTGGGCTTGTCGGTCGGGTGGGCGTACCGCAGGGCCTCGACCGGCAGCGGGAAGCTGTGGTCCTCACCGAAGGGCGAGAGCGGGCCGGCGGACTCGCTGGTCAGTTCGGTCAGCGGCGGGCCGCCGTCGTCGGACTGCCCCCAGGTGGGCTCCACCAGGTGCGCGTGCTTCTCGCGGCGCTTGGCCATGTCGCCTCCGTGTCCAGGTGCGCCGAGCGGCGCACGTCCGGCTCATCTTCTCGCGACCGGTACCTGCGCGCACGCGCCGGTCCGGTCAGCGGCGGGCGGCCTTCGCGCCGTAGAGCGTGGGCAGCCCCTCGGCGGTGAGCACCCACCGGCCCTCGCCCACGGGCGCGGCGCGCACCTCGCCGCCGTCGAGCTCCTGGACGGCACGGGTGCGCCAGACCGCGGTGCTCAGCAGCTGCAGGCGCACCGGCTCCTGGGTCGGATCGAGCTCGTCGAAGCCCTCCGGCTCGAACGCGATGATCGCCGGGCCGGCGATGCGCAGGCGTCCCGTCCGCCAGGGGGTGGCGGCGAGCGCCGCCTGCCAGCGCCTGGTGCGGAGGAGGGCACCGGTGCCGGCAGCGACCCCGGTCAGGCCCAGCAGGACCAGGGCGATGACGGCCAGGCCGAGTCCGGGGACCCGCCGGCCGCTGCCGGCCAGGGTGACCGCGGCGGCGCCCAGCAGCACACCGAGGACGACGGCGATCGCGCCGCCGGCCAGCCAGCGGATGGCTCCTGCCTGGTGGGCGGCCAACGCCGTGCGGGTGTGCGGGTCGTCGGCAGCCGGGAGCACCCCGGCCATGCTGCCAGCACCTTGCGCCGACGACGTAACGTGGACCGGATGCCCACCGAACCTCCTGCGACGCTGGCCGGCTGGCTGCGCACCCGCAGCGACGAGCAGTTGCGCGCGCTGCTGGTGGCCCGACCCGACGTCGCCCGCCCGGCGCCGTCTGATCTGGTGGCCCTCGCCAGCCGGCTCGCCGTCCCGGTGTCGGTCGACCGGGCGCTGGACGAGCTGGACGCCGCGACCCTCCAGGTGCTCGACGTGGTGCTGCTCGCGCCGACCGACGGCCTGGCGCCCGACGCGCTGTCCAGCGCGCTGCCCGACGTGCCCAGTGACGTCGTGGCCGCGGGCCTCGAGCGGCTCACCACCCGGGCCCTGCTCTGGGGCGAGGACGTCCTGCACGCGCCCGATCCCGTGCGGCGGGCGGTCCGCCACCCGGCGGGCCTGGGCCGGCGGGCGGCGGAGCTGCGCGTGCTGCTGCCCACCGACCTGGCCGCGACGCTGGCGGAGCTGGCCCCGGACGAACGCGAGGTGCTGGAGCGCCTCTCGGTGGAGCGGCCGGTCGGCCACCTCCCCGACAGCTCGAACGGCGGCTCCACCCCGGCCCGCCGCCTGCTGCAGCGCGGTCTGCTGGCCCGGATCGACGCGCTGAACGTCGAGCTCCCCCGCGAGATCGGACTGCACCTGCGCGGCGACCGCCCCTACGGCGCACCGCGCCTGCGGCCCCGACCGGCGGGGTCCGCGCACGAGCAGTCGTCGGTGGACCGGCGTGCGGCCGGCGCGGCGCTGGAGACCGTCGGGAAGATCGGCGAGCTGCTGACCCTGCTCGAGGAGGAGCCGGCCGGCCTGCTGCGCAGCGGCGGAATCGGGGTGCGCGACCAGAAGCGCCTGGCGCGCGTGCTGCACCTGGGCGAGCCGGAGGCCGGCTGGCTGCTGGAGCTGGCCTACGCCGCCGGACTCCTCGACGTCGGCGGGCCGCACCGCGACGAGTGGCTGCCCACCCGCGCCTACGACATCTGGCGGGAGCAGGACCTGGCCGACCGCTGGGCCGTCCTGGCGGTCGGCTGGCTCGGCGGCGTGCGGCTGCCCTCGCTGGTGGGGCAGCGCGACGTCGGCGGCAAGTCGGTGAACCCGCTGTCGCCCGACCTCACCCGGCACACCGCCCCGGCCATCCGCCGCTCGGCGCTCACCGTGCTCGCCGAGTACCCACCCGGCTCCGGGCTGGCGGCGACCGACCTGGTGGACCTGCTCCGCTGGCGCACCCCCCGGCGGGCCGACCGCCTCGCCCCGGTCCCCGGCATGCTCGAGGAGGCCGCCCGGCTCGGGGTGCTGGTGAGCGGGGTCCTGTCGACGGCGGGTCGTGGCCTGCTGGCCCGCGGTGAGGACGGCGCGGCCGACGGCATGCGCGCCCTCATGCCCGCGCCCGTCGACCACGTCCTCGCCCAACCCGATCTCTCGCTGATCGCGCCCGGCCCGCTGGTCGCCGAGCTCGCCGACACCCTGGCCGTCGTCGCCGACGTCGAGTCCTCCGGTGGGGCGACGGTGTTCCGGGTGTCGGAGTCCAGCGTCCGGCGCGCCCTGGACGCCGGCTGGTCGGCCTCGGACCTGCACGACTTCTTCGCCCGTTCCTCGCGCACCCCGGTCCCCCAGGCCCTGGACTACCTGGTCGACGACGTGGCCCGCCAGCACGGGCGGCTGCGGGTGGGGTCCATCGAGTCCTACGTCCGCTCCGACGACCACGGGCTGCTCTCCCAGGTGCTCAACGACCGGCGGACCGCGCCGGCGGAGCTGCGCCGGCTGGCCCCCGGGGTGCTGGTCAGCGGCCTGGGCGCGGACGAGGTGCTCACGGTGCTGCGCGAGGCCGGGTACGCCCCCGCCGGCGAGCAGGCGGGCGGCGCCGTCCTCACCCGCCCGCCGGCCCGGCCCCGGGCCCTCGGGCGGCGCACCGGCTCGGACTCCTCCCCCGGGCCGCGGCCGCTGAACACCGACGAGCTCCAGGCGACCGTCCGCCAGATGCGGGCCGGGGACGCCGCCCTGTCCGCCCGCCGCGGCGAGGCCGTGCGGCAGGTGCCCGGGGTGACCACGGCGACCACCCTCGAACTGCTCTCCCGGGCCGTTCGCGAGGGGTCGGCCGTGTGGCTGGGCTACGTCGACGCCCAGGGCAGCGGCAGCCAGCGCGTGGTGCGGCCGGTGTCGCTGGTCGGTGGTTTCCTCCAGGGGTACGACGAGCGGCGCGGCGAGAACAGCACCTTCGCGGTGCACCGGATCACCTCCGTGGCACTGGTGGAGGAGGAAGCCCCGGCCGCCGAGAGCGGTTGACCCCAGTACGTCCGCGCGGCCGGTCCTGGTCGTGCGCTGCTCTGCAGGAAGGCACAACCCGTTGAGTGACGGCCCCCTGATCGTCCAGTCGGACAAGACCCTGCTCCTCGAGGTCGGCCACCCGCTGGCTCGCGAGTGCCGCGCGGCCATCGCGCCGTTCGCGGAGCTGGAGCGCTCCCCCGAGCACGTGCACACCTACCGGGTGACGCCGCTGGCGCTGTGGAACGCCCGCGCCGCCGGTCACGACGCCGAGCAGGTCGTGGACGCGCTGGTCCGCTACTCCCGCTACCCGGTGCCGCACGCGCTGCTGGTCGACGTCGCCGACACCATGGACCGCTTCGGCCGGCTCACGCTGGCCAACCACCCGGTGCACGGCCTCACGCTCACCTCCTCCGACCGCGCCGTCCTGGAGGAGGTCATCCGGTCCAAGCGGGTGGCCCCCATGCTGGGCGCCCGCATCGACGGGGACTCGATCGTCGTCCATCCGTCCGAGCGCGGCCGGCTCAAGCAGGCGCTGCTCAAGGTCGGCTGGCCGGCCGAGGACCTCGCCGGCTACGTCGACGGTCAGGCGCACCCGATCGAGCTCGACCAGTCCAGCTGGCATCTGCGCGACTACCAGCAGGAGGCCGTCGAGGGGTTCTGGGCCGGCGGCTCGGGCGTCGTCGTCCTGCCCTGCGGTGCGGGCAAGACGCTGGTCGGGGCGGCCGCCATGGCCGAGGCGAAGGCGACGACCCTGATCCTCGTCACCAACACCGTCGCCGGTCGGCAGTGGAAGCGCGAGCTGATCGCCCGCACCTCGCTGACCGAGGAGGAGATCGGCGAGTACTCGGGCGAGCGCAAGGAGATCCGGCCGGTCACCATCGCGACCTACCAGGTGATCACCACCCGCCGGAAGGGCGAGTACCGGCACCTGGACCTCTTCGACGCCCAGGACTGGGGCCTGATCGTCTACGACGAGGTGCACCTGCTGCCCGCGCCGATCTTCCGGCTGACCGCCGACCTGCAGTCCCGTCGCCGGCTCGGCCTCACCGCCACCCTGGTGCGCGAGGACGGGCGCGAGGACGACGTCTTCTCCCTCATCGGGCCCAAGCGCTACGACG
This sequence comes from uncultured Blastococcus sp., assembly GCA_902805535.1. Lineage (GTDB taxonomy): Bacteria > Actinomycetota > Actinomycetes > Mycobacteriales > Geodermatophilaceae > Blastococcus_B. The sequence goes on from CADCTN010000129.1 coordinate 10,648, forward strand.
CCCCGTGGCGCGACATCGAGGCGCAGGGCTACATCGCGCCGGCCGAGTGCATCGAGGTGCGGGTCTCCCTCGACGACGAGGAGCGCATGACCTACGCCGTCGCCGAGCCCGAGGAGCGGTACCGGATCGCGGCGACCGCGCAGTCGAAACTGCCGGTCATCCGACGGGTGCTGGAGCGGCACCCCGACGAGCCGTCGCTGGTCATCGGCGCCTACCTCGACCAGCTCGAGGAGCTCGGCGCCGCGCTCGACGCCCCGGTCATCCAGGGGTCGACGACGAACAAGGAGCGCGAGCGGCTGTTCGACCAGTTCCGCACCGGCGAGATCCGCGTGCTGGTCGTGTCGAAGGTCGCGAACTTCTCCATCGACCTGCCCGAGGCCGCCGTCGCCGTCCAGGTGTCGGGGACGTTCGGCTCGCGCCAGGAGGAGGCCCAGCGCCTCGGCCGGGTGCTGCGCCCGAAGGCCGACGGCCGGCAGGCGCACTTCTACACGGTGGTCAGCCGCGACACCCTCGACAGCGAGTACGCCGCCCACCGGCAGCGGTTCCTGGCCGAGCAGGGCTACGCGTACACGATCGTCGACGCCGCCGACCTGGCCGGCCCGGGCGAGGTCAACGGCCCCGGCTGGGTGGACGAGCCCGCCGACTGACGCGCCTTCCGCCACCGAGATCCGCCAGAGGCCGGTGTCCTGCATCCGGGACACCGGCCTCGGGCGCATCTCGACGCAGCCGCGGGAGGCTTGGCATGAGGATCCCCACACCGGGCGGCTCTTGACACGCATTCCTGCAGGTCAGCGACTCGCGCCGGGCTCCTATACGTCGCGCCGGCGGGGGCGCGCGGGAGGCATCCGGTTGGGCGTGTTGCTCCTCGGACGGCGAAGATGGACCCCGACATGGGGAGTGCATTGCGAGCGGAGGCCTTGAGCCCGCAGACGACCAGCCGACCGCTCCGAGCGTGGCAGCAGGCCGCACTCCAGCGCTACGAGGAGCAGTCACCGAAGGACTTCCTGGTCACCGCTACGCCCGGCGCCGGGAAGACCACCTTCGCGCTGACCCTCGCCGCACGACTGCTGGCCCGCCGCGAGGTCGCCCGGGTGATCGTGGTCTGCCCGACCGACCACCTGCGCCTGCAGTGGGCCGACGCCGCCGACGCCATGGGCATCGTCCTGGACCCCGGCCTGACCAACGCCGTCGGCCCGGTGCGCGCCGGCACCCAGGGCTACGTCACCACCTACGCGCAGGTCGCCGGCAAGCCGATGCTGCATGCCGCCCGGGCCACCGCCGTCAAGACGCTGGTCATCCTCGACGAGGTGCACCACGCCGGCGACGGCCTCTCCTGGGGCGAGGCCGTCGAGGAGGCCTACGGCTTCGCCGGTCGCCGGCTCTGCCTGACCGGGACGCCGTTCCGCACCAAGCCCGACGAGCGCATCCCCTTCGTCCGCTACGAGGAGGACAGCTTCGAGGGAGACGACGGCGAGAACGGCATCGGCCTGGTCAGCCGCGCCGACTACACCTACGGCTACAAGGAGGCGCTGGCCGACAGCGTCGTCCGGCCCGTCGTCTTCGCCGCCTACACCGGGACATCGCGCTGGCGGAACTCCGCCGGCGAGGTCGTCGCCGCGTCCCTGTCCGACGCCGGCACCAAGTCGGTGGAGATGCAGGCCTGGCGGACCGCCCTGGACCCCAAGGGCCAGTGGGTGCCGCACGTCATCGCCGCGATGGACGACCGGATCACGCACCTGCGCGAGGACGGCGGCATGCCCGACGCCGCCGGGCTGATCCTCGCCAGCGACCAGGACGACGCCCGCGCCTACGCCAAGATCGTCCGCCGCGTGACCGGCAAGGCCGCCGAGCTGATCCTCTCCGACGACCCCAAGGCGTCGAAGAAGATCGAGCGCTTCGCGACCGGCTCGGCCCGGATCGCGGTCTGCGTGCGGATGATCTCCGAGGGCGTCGACGTCCCGCGGGCCGCCGTCCTCGCCTGGATGACCTCCTACCGGACGCCGCTGTTCTTCGCCCAGGCCGTCGGCCGTGTCGTCCGCTCGCGGGCCCAGCACGAGTCGGCCACCGTCTTCCTCCCCGCCGTGCGCCCGCTGCTGTCGCTGGCGGCCTCCATGGAGGAGGAGCGCAACCACGTCATGCCCCCGCCGAAGACGGTGCAGGGCGACGAGCTGGACCTCGAGCCGCTCCCACCCAAGGAGAAGGACGAGGAGGGGCTGAAGCAGTGGGAGGCCCTGGAGGCCGACGCCCGCTTCGCCCACGTGCTGCACAGCGGGACGGCGCACACCGGTGAGGGCTCGGGACCGACGGTGGTCGTGGCCGCGGAGGACGAGGAGTTCCTCGGCATCCCCGGGCTGCTGACCCCCGCCCAGACGGCCGAGCTGCTCTCCAAGCGCGACGACGAGCTGCGCGTGCGGATCGCTGCGAGCCATCGGGGCGACGGCGAGGACTTCATGGTCGTCGAGGACCACCCCGACGAGGACGACGCCGGCCGTTCGTGGCGGGATGCCGCGGAGCTGCGCCGCGAGGTCAATCGGCTGGTCAACCGGGTGGCGGCCAAGACGTCGCAGCCGCAGGCCGTGGTGCACTCGCAGCTGCGCCAGTCGGTGCCCGGGCCGCCGTCGGCGTCGGCGTCGGTCGACGTCCTCCGCGCCCGCCGGGAACGTCTCCGCACGATGCTCTGACCACGACTCAGACGGGCAGCAGGCCCCGCTGGGCGGCGATGGCGACCGCCTCGGTGCGGCCGTTGGCGCCGAGCTTGGCGAGGATGTTGCTCACGTGCACGCTCGCGGTCTTCTCGCTGATGTAGAGCTCGGACCCGATCTGCCGGTTGGTCCGTCCCTGCGCGAGCAGGCGCAGCACCTCGGCCTCCCGCGGGGTCATGACGGCGGAGACCTCGACGGTCCGCACGCCGGCGACGTCGAGCCGGCCACGGCGGATCAGCCCCTCCAGAGCGGTCCGCAGCGGCGTCGCGCCCAGCCGCACGGCGACCTCGTGCGCCAGCCTCGCCTCCTTCGCCGCCTCGGCCCGGTCACCGGTCGCCAGCAGCGTCTCGACCAGCCGCCGGCGTGAGCGGGCCTGCTCGTACACGTGCCCGAACCCGAACGCCTCGACCGCCTCCCGCCACAGCTCGACCGTCGCCTCGCCCCGCACGCGCGCCGCCTCGGCCACCACCCGGGCCTGCCACGCGAGGGCCTCGACACCCATCGTGGCGCCGTAGTTCCGCTCGTAGACCTCGACCGCCGACCGCGCCGCGTCCAGCAGCTGCCGGCCCGCTTCGCGCCAGCGTTCGAGCGCGGCCTCGTTCCCGGTCCGGCGGGCGTCCGCCGCGGCGTCACCCACCGGCGCCAGCGCGGTTCCGGCGAGACGGAGCACGCCGAGGTGGTCGTCGCTCCACTCCTGCCGCAGCCGGCGGTCGGCCGCCAGGGCGACCTCCAGCGCCCGCTGCGGATCGCCCTCCCAGCCGGCCAGGTCGATGTCGGACCCGGCGGTGACGAGGTCGAGCAGGATGTGCGCGCTCAGCCGCGGGATCAGCGTGCGGGCCCACTCGATCCGCTCGCGCGCCGACGGGTCGCCCCGGCCGACGAGGACCAGCAGCCCGTCGGCCCGCACGTGCGCCGACATCTCGGGCACCCGGGCGAGCACGTCGGCCTCGGCCAGGCTCTCGTCCCAGTCGCCGGTCATGTACAGCGCCGTCACCTGCAGGTGCCGCAGCTCGGCCGGGTAGTAGGACCACTCGGCGCCCAGCTCGCGGGCCCGCCGCGTGCCGCGCCGCGTCCACTCCAGCGTCTCCGCGATCCCGCCCGCCTCGAAGGCCACCGTCGCGAGGTTGTGCAGCACCCGCATCTCGACGTCGACGTTCCCGGAGCGGCGGGCCCGCACCAGCGCCTCGTCCAGCCGCGCTCGCACCGCCACCGGGTCCGCACCCGGGCGTGCCCGCACCTGGGTCACCGCGATGTCGGACCAGGCGCCGTCGAAGCCCAGCGCGTCGGCGGCGGCCAGCGCCTCGTCCGCTGCGGCCTCCGCCTCCTCCAGCGCGCCGACCGAGTAGCTCATCCGGGCGTGCGTGGCCGCCGCCCACGTGCGGGCCTTCGACGGCGGGTGCACCGGCACGAGCGCCATCGCCGCGGCGCTCTCCCGGTAGGCGCCCGCGACGTCCTCGACCCGCACCATCGCCTGGGCCAGCGTGTAGTGGACCTGCGCCCGCTCGACCGGGTCGGCGTCGGGGCCGAGGACCTGCAGTGCCGACCGCAGCAGCGCGACGGCGCGGTGCAGCTCGCCCACCGTCCGCGCCGCCGCCGCGGTCTCCATCAGCAGCGCGGCCTGACCGCGCCCGGCCCGGGCCGCCGCGTCCGGCACCGCCGACCAGAGCGAGAGAGCGGCCTCCAGGTGCTGCAGCTGCTCGGCGGGGGCCCCGACGCCCCCGGCCTCGGCCGCCGCCTCCAGCGACGCGCTGAAGGCACCGGGCAGGTCGTTGCTCTCCCGGGCGTGGTGGGCCCGTTCCGCCGCGTTCTCCGCGCCCGAGGCGCCGGCCAGGTAGGCGGCGACGGACCCGTGCAGCCGCACCCGCTCCCCCGGCAGCAGGTCGGCCAGCACCGCCTCGCGCAGCAGCGCGTGCCGGAACCGGTAGCGGCCGTCGTCGGACACCACGAGCAGGTGGTGCTGCACGGCCTCGGCCAGGGCCGCCTCGAGGTCGGCGTCGGCGAGGCCCCCGACGGCGGCCACCAGCTCGTGCCGGACCCGGCGGCCGGCGACGGCGGCGACCCGCAGGACCTGCTGCGCCGCCGGGGAGCGCTGCTCGACCCGGGCCAGCAGGACGTCGGTCAGCCCCATCGGCAGCGCCTCGCCGTGCAGCCCCGCCGCGAGCAGCTCCTCGGCGTAGAAGGCGTTGCCCTCCGCCCGCGCCACCACGTCCTCGACGGCCGAGTCGGGCATCGACCCCGACGAGGCGGCCAGGCGGCGCACCAGCGCGCCCACCTCGGCGTCGCCCAGCGGGCTGAGCTCCAGCCGCTCGACCCCGGGCAGGCGCACCAGCTCGGCCAGCAGCGGACGCAGCGGGTGCCGGCGGTGCAGGTCGTCGGCACGGTAGGAGGCCACGACCGCGACCGGCTCGTCGACCAGGCGGGCGAGCAGGTAGCGCAGCAGGTCGCGGCTGGACCGGTCGGCCCAGTGCACGTCCTCGAGCACGACGAGCAGGGGGCCGGCCCTGGAGAGCTCGCAGATCAGCGCGGCCACCGACTCGAACAGCGGGAGCCGGCCGTCGTCGACCGGCTGGGGGGCCGCGCGGTTGGGCAACGGCCGGCTCAGGTCGCGGCTCTCCGACGACGGCACCGGTGGGGCGGCCACCCCCGAGCCGCCGGCGAGCAGCCCGGCCAGCACCGGGTTGGCGGCGACGGTCACCGGGGCCAGCTGCGGATCGGCGGCCACCGGGCGGAGCAGGTCGACGAAGGGCAGGTAGGGCAGCCCGACGTCACCCAGGTCGACGCAGTGGCCGGTGAGGACCCGCACGCCCCGCTCCACCGCCCGCGCGGTGAGCTCGTCGAGCAGGCGGGTCTTGCCCACCCCGGCGTCGCCGGCCAGCAGCACGGTGCTCGCCCGGCCCGAGGCCGCGCGGTCCACGTGCGCCAGCAGATGGGCGAGCTCGTCGGCCCGCCCCACCATCGGGGCGTTCTCCCAGCGAGGCACGTGGTCGATCGTGGCACGGCCCTCGGACACAACTGGAGCGGCCACCGTTCCGGCGGCCTCGGTCAGCGCGGCCGGCGGCGGTTGCGGAACCACCCGCCACGCCTGGTGCGGGAGCCGCGCCCGGCCGCCATCAGCACCTCGCGGCGGTAGGCGAGCTCGGCGTCGAGCGCCGGGTTGCTGTAGTGGAGCGTCATCGTCGTGCCCTTCGTCGTCCCGGGACGCGGTCCCCCGGTGATGACGACGACGTTCCTGCTGAGGGGTCACCCCCGGCATGGGGCGACCACGCCGTTCCCACGCCGGAACAGGGCCTAAGGGGGCCTCAGACCCACCCGTTCGGGGGAGCTGGGCCCCCGGGGCGGTTGGCGGGCGCCACCGCGGGCACCAGCCATGATCGCGGCGACCGCCGCCGGCCCCGTCGTGCCTCGAGGCGCGACGGACCGTGAGAGAG
>CADCTN010000130.1 GCA_902805535.1 uncultured Blastococcus sp.
GCCAGGACGTCCCGGTCCAGCCACTCGAGCATGAACTTCGAGCCGTACACCTCCACCACGCTGACCTCGTCGGGGACGCGTCGAACTGGCGGAGTCGCGGTCATGGACCCAGGCGACCACGCGATCGTGACGGCTCCGTGGATTCCAGGAGTCGGTCTCGTGTCCGTTGACCGTCGCCCCCTGCAGCCCGCCGGCCGAGGTCAGACCACCCGGGTCAGAGCCGGCCAGAGCTGGTCCGGACCGCCGGCGAGCACGCCCGCGCCGAGCACCCGCGACCACGCCAGCTCGCTGCCCGCCTCGTCCCGCCACGACCAGAGGCGCCGGGTCAGGTGGTGCAGCCCGTGCTCCTGCGTGAACCCGATCGCGCCGTGCACCTGGTGGGCCAGCCGGGCGACGACCTCGACCGCCGCCCCCGCGCGCACCTTTGCCGCGGCAGCGGCGAGCACGACGTTCTCGCCCCGGTCCAGCGCCTGCACCGCGGCGTCGGTCAGCGCCGTCACCGCGGTCACCTCACCGGCCATCTCGGCCAGCTCCATCTGGATCGCCTGGAACCTGCCCAGCGGGCGGCCGAACTGGTGCCGCTCCCCCGCGTACCGCACCGTCCAGGCCAGCACCTGCTCCAGCGCCGCCGCCAGCTGCACCGCCCGGGCCAGCGCGAACCGGGCACGGACCTCGGCCGCACGCGGCCCCGTCAGCAGCGCACCGGAAGCACCGACCCGGTCGAGCGCCAGCGAGCCGCGCGGCTCACCGGCCAGGTTGGCGGCGTCGGTCACCGGCAGGGACGACGCGTCGACCAGTGCCAGCACCGCGCCCTCGATCCCGCCCGGCGCCGGCGCCAGGACGGCGACGTGCCGCGCCACCCCGGCCCAAGCGAGGTCGGTGACGGTGCCGGTCAGCGTGAACCGCCCAGGGCCGTCGCCGTTGTCGACCGGGTGCACGGTGACCGCGTCGGCGGTCGCGAACGTCGTCGGCTGGTCCGGCGAGGGGAGCTCCAGGTCGGCGGCGAGCAGAGCCGGCCCCGCCACCAGCAGCTGCTCGGCGACGGGCACCGCCCCGGCACCGGCCGCGAGCGTGCGCACGATCGCCACCGCGTCGGCCAGCTCACCGCCGGAGCCGCCGGCCTCCTCGGGCAGGCCGACACCGGTGAGTCCGGCTCCGGCCAGCGCGCCCCACAGCCCGGCGTCCCAGCGCCGCTCCGCCGTCAGCACGAACGGCTCGTGCGCGGCGAGGATGTCGCGGACGGTCTCGACCACCAGATCCTGATCGCTCACCGGAGGCCCAGCCCGCGTGCCACGATTCCGCGCAGGATCTCGTTGGTCCCGCCGCGCAGTGTGTAGCCCGGCGCGTGCAGCTGCGCCTCTGCCAGCGCCCGGCCCAGCGGATCGGGCGAGTCCAGGGACGGCGTCACGTCGACCACCTTCCGGATCTCCTCGACCACGTCGCCCTCGAACGTCGTCCCCACGTCCTTGACCAGCGCGGCCGGGATGTTCGGCAGCTCGCCCCGGTCGAGCGCGGCCGCGATCCGCAGCGACATCTGCCGCAGCGCCAGCAGCCGCGCCGAGATCCGGCCCAGGGTCGCCAGCGCAGCCGCGTCGCCGGACTCCGCCACCCGTCGCGCGAACTCGGCGACAAGTGGATATGTCGACAGGAAGCGCTCCGGGCCCGACCGCTCGAAGGCCAGCTCTGCGGTCACCTGGTGCCAGCCGTTGCCCTCCTCGCCGAGCAGCATGTCGCCGGGGACGACGGCGCCCTCGAACACGACCTCGTTGAAGTGGTGGCCGCCGTCGAGGATCCGGATCGGGTTGATCGTGATGCCCGGCAGCGACAGGTCGACCAGCAGCTGCGACAAGCCGGCGTGCCGGTTCGCCGGGTCCGCCGGCGAGGTGCGCACCAGCACGATCCCGTAGTGGGAGGTGTGCGCGTTCGACGTCCAGACCTTGGCGCCGTCGACCACCCAGTCGCCCGCCGCGTCGCGCGTGGCTCTCGTCCGGATCGAGGCGAGGTCGGAGCCCGAGTCCGGCTCGCTCATCCCGATGACGAAGAAGCACTCCCCGGCCGCGATGCGCGGCAGGATCTCCCGCCGCTGCTTCTCCGTGCCGTAGGCGAGCAGGTTGGGCCCCGACTGCCGGTCGGCGATCCAGTGCGCGGCGACCGGCGCGCCGGCCGCGAGCAACTCCTCGGTGACGGCGTAGCGCTCCATCGCCGACCGCTCGTGGCCGCCGTACTCCTTCGGCCAGGTCATCCCGAGCCAGCCGCGCTCGCCGAGCTTCTTCGAGAAGGCCGGGTCCACGCCGGACAGCCAGGTGTCCACGTGCGTGGTGAACGTGCCGGCGGCCAGCTCGGCGGCGAGGAACTCGCGGACCTCGGCCCGTACCTGCTCGGCCGCCTCCGACCGTGGCGCGGGCGCCAGCGTCAACGAGTTGCTGCTCATGCGACTCCCCACGTCGGTCTCTGTCGCCCTCGGTTCTACCCGTAGCGCAGGCGCTTCGCCGCGTCGGCCCCGGACCAGGCGCGAAGACCTCCCGCCGGCCTGCCGCCGGTCCTACCGTCGACCAGTCGCCCGGACTTCCACCGTCATGTTCGGATGGAGGCGCGCATGCCCCCTCCCCAGCAGGGCAGACGGCCCCGCCGCCCGCGACTGCTTCGCCCGAAGCTCGCCGAGGCTTCCCCGCCGGCACCGGACAGCGGCGCTGGGACGCCTCCCCCACTACCCCGACCAGCCTGGTGGAAGCGGGTCAAGCCGTTGGCCGGGGCGATGGCGGGGGTGGTCGGCACGGTCGCGGCCGGGCTGGCCATCTGGGCCTGGGCCACCGACACCTTCGAGGAGCCGCTCGTGGTCACGGCCGAGCATCAGACCAACGGAGCCTGTGCACCTGGCTGGGTCATCCCGCATCCCGTGGATGCCCTCGGCCCGGTACCTCCCGTCTACGACCCCGACGATCCGGGGGCGCGGGAGGAGTGGGTCGCCGACCACGGCGGCGTGGACGCCGAGTTCACCACCGCCGTCGTCACGGTCCAGGGCAGCGACGACAGGGCGGTCATCCTCACCGGGCTCCGCGTCGACGTCGTTCGCCGCGAACCGCCGCTGTCGGGCATCAACCTCCTCGAAGGGTGCGGAGACCTGTTCGCGGCCCGCTACTTCGAGGTCGCCCTGGACGAGGACCCACCCGATGTCGGGCCGAGCGTCGACGTGCGCAACCAGGGTGGCGCGGACATCGAACCGGACCCCATCGACTTCCCGTACACGGTCACGGCCAGCGACCCGGAGCTGTTCTCGATCATCGCCTGGACGGAGACCTGTTACTGCGAGTGGACCGCCACTCTGGAGTGGCGGGTGGGCGAGCGTGAGGGAGAGACCCTGGTCCTGGATGCTGGGGAGCCGTTCCGGGTGAGCGCGACAGCCAACACCCCCGGGTACGGAAATTATGAAGGCGGGCCGCTGCAACCCCTCGGGTAGCCGAACGGGAGCCGGTCACCAGGACGACGATCCGGTCAGGGCGGGTGACGCTCGCACGGGCTCAGGTCTCGTCGTCGTCGCCGGGCCCGCGGGTGAGCTCACGGAGCTCGCTGACGACGTCCGTGGCGACGGCGCCGAGCGAGGTCAGCGCACCCGACACCAGCCGGCGGACCCCGTTCATGTCCAGCCCGAGGCCGATCCCGATGCCCGCGGCGACGTCCATCCCGCGCAGCTCCCCGGTCGAGACCTCCTGCTCGGCCAGCTCGGGCGACCAACGCATCGCGTCACCCGACATCGACCAGTCACCGGTCGCTCCGTCGATGGCCGTCGCCACCGGGTTCGAGGAAGAGTCCATGGCCGCCTCCAGCGCAGGGTCCGGAGCCATGGTCGCCCCAACCGGGGCACGGGTAAAGGGCCTGGCTCAGGGAAGCCGGGTGAGCGCCAGGAGCGCGATGTCGTCGGCCCGGTGGGCACCGGTGAGCTCGCCCAGCAGCCGGTCGCACAGCTCGTCGGGATCCGACGTCCCCGCGCCGGCCGCGGCGGCGAGCAGGTGGGCCAGACCCTCGTCGATGTCGGCCGACCGGCTCTCCACCAGCCCGTCGGTGAAGAGCACCATCGTCGCGCCGGCCGGCAGCACGCCGGCCCACTCCCGCGCCGGCGCGGGCGCCGGCGGCGCCCCGAGCATCCGGCTCGGCGTCACCGGCAGGAACTCCGCGTGGCCCGCGGTGATCAGCAGCGGCGGCAGGTGGCCGGCCGAGGCGATCCGCAGCTGCCCGGTCGCCGGGTCCAGCGTCGCGAACAGGGCCGTCGCCATGCGCTGCAGTCCGAGCAGCGACCAGCTGGCCTGGAGCCGGTCGATCATCGCGCTCGGTGCCGGCCGGTCGACCAGCAGCGCCCGGTAGACCGAGTTGAGCTGGCCCATGGTGGCCGCTGCCGTGATGTCGTGGCCGACCACGTCGCCGACGGCGAGCGCGACCAGGTCACCGGGCAGCTGCACGACGTCGTAGAAGTCCCCGCCGACCTCCACCCCGTACGTCGCCGCCAGGTAGCGCACCGCCGTCGACAGACCCGGCAGCTCGGGCGGCTGGGGCGGCAGGAGGTTGGCCTGCAGCGTGTGCGACGTGCGGACGTCGAGCTCGTACCGCAGGGCCTTGGCGACGACGAGGGACAGCTGCAGGCCCAGCTGCTCGGCGACCTCGACGTCGGCCGCCGTGAACGGCCCGCGCTGCGGGTCGGCGCCGATGGTCAGCGCGCCCAGCGACCGGCCGTCGGCGATCAGCGGCACGGAGACGATGCTGGTCAGCTCCAGCGCCCGCGCCACCTCCAGATGCGGCTCGTCGGCGGTGATCCGGGTCAGCAGCTCGTCGTCGACCGATCGGATCCACTGGGTCCGGCTCTGGCTCAGCGCCTGGAGCGCGGGATGCGGCGCGCCCGACGGGGGCAGCCGCCGGCGCAGCTCGTCGGCGAGGTGCGCGCGGGTGGGATCCCGGTGGCGGACGGCGGCGCGGGTGAGCCCCACCTCCGACGCGAGGTCGATCGCGCAGACGGTGGCCAGCCGTTGCACGGCGAGCTCGGCCAGCCGCTCGACGGTGTCGGTCACGTCCGCCGCACCGGCCAGCAGCCGGGCGGCGTCCAGCAGGAAGGCCGCGCGATCGGCCTGCTGTGCCGTCTGCTCGAGCAGCTGCGCCCGCTGCAGCGCCTGCCCGGCCTGGCGGCCCAGGGTCCGGAGCAGGTCGACCTCGGCCGGTGCCGTGGCCGGCACCGACGTCGGGTCCGCCAGGTCGATCAGCCCGTCGCGGGGCCCGATACCCATCACGATCGCGCCCAGCCGGCGGCTGTCGGCCGCCACCGGGACCGTCACCAGCGCCGTCAGCGCCGCCGCCTCCATCGCCGCCGCCACGGCCGGTTGCGCCGCCCGCAGCCGCTCGTCGAGCAGCACCGTCCGGACCCCCTCGGCGAGCTCCAGGGACAGCTTCCCGTCGGCGGCGTCGTGCAGCGCCTGGAGCAGGTCCGTGGGGAGCCCCTCCACGCGGACCGGCCACAGCCCGGGCACGACGTCGGGATCGACGGGGTCGTCCACGAGCATGAGGGCGGCGCCCGCCGCACCGAGCGCGGCGCGGCTGCGCTCCACGATCACGGTGGCGACGTCGGCCACCGACGTGGCCGCCGCGAGATCGGACACCACCCGCTGGACGGTCCGCGACCGCGCCTCCGAGTCCTCCGCCGCGCGGCGGGCCGACAGCAGGTCCCGCTCGTAGCGTCGCCGGGCCGTCGCCTCGAAGAGGGTGGCGCGCACCAGGAGGGGTGCGCCCGACTCGTCCCGCAGCTCGACGGCGTTGAGCAGGCACGGCAGCGTCGACCCGTCGATGCG
>CADCTN010000131.1 GCA_902805535.1 uncultured Blastococcus sp.
GCTCCGGGACCGGCGGATGCGGATCCGGCGGCCGCGGCGGGCCTCCCGGTGCGGTCGCCCGCCGGCCGACGCGGCGGCCGATCACCCGACCCGGCTGGCCGAGGCGCCGGCGACCGCGAGCGCGCAGAGATCCCCGCCGGCGGCCTGGACCGACCGCACGAAACGCGGGATCTCCTCGGCCGGCATGGCCTGCCCGAGCAACCAGCCCTGTGCGAGGTCGCAGCCGGCCTCCCGGACCATCCGCAGGTGCTCCGGCGTCTCGACGCCCTCGGCCACCGAGCGGATCCCGAGCGTGCGCGTGAGCTCCACGATGGCGTGCAGCACCGCTCCCGTCTCGCCGGCCACGGCCCGCTCGGCCGCGTTGAGCAGCGACCGGTCGATCTTGAGGGTGCCGATCGGGAGCGAGAACAGCTGGGCCAGGGACGACCAGCCGGTGCCGAAGTCGTCGATGGCCACCCGGACGCCGAAGCTGCGCAGCACGGTGAGCTGGTCCTCCGCGCGCGTCGGGTCCTCGGCCACGCTGGTCTCGGTCAGCTCCAGGACGAGCTGGTCCGGCGGCAGGCCGGAGTCGCGCAACGCCACCCGGACGTCACGGACCAGGGTCTCGGCGGAGAAGTGCCGGGCACTGATGTTCACCGACATGCGCAGGGGCAGGCCGAGGGCAGCCCACTCGGCGGCCTTGCGGGTGGTCTCGCGCAGCAGCCACCGGGTGATGGGGATGACCTGACCGGTCTCCTCGGCGACGGAGAGGAAGGAGTCCGGTGGGAGGAGACCCCGCTCGGGGTGCTGCCAGCGGACCAGCGCCTCGACGCCCTCCACCTCGCCGGTGTCGAGGCGGACCACCGGCTGGTAGTGGACGACGAGCTGATCGATCGCGTCGCCCCGCAGCCGGGTCGCCACCTCCAGCCGCCAGCGCGCGGCCTCCCGCAGTCCCGGTGAGAACAGGTGCACCCGGTCGCGGCCGGAGCTCTTCGCGGCGAACATCGCCGCGTCGGCGTCGCTGAGCAGCTGGTGCGGGTCGCGGACGTCGGACCGCGACACGGCCACGCCGACGCTGGCCGACAGCGGCACGGAGATGCTGGAGGCGATGAAGGGCAGCGTGAACGTCGTCTGCAGGCGGAAGGCGAGCGCGGCCGCCTCCGCCTGGTCGCAGTCGCGGGCCAGCACCACGAACTGGTCGGCGCCGAGCCGCCCGACCGCGTCGCCGGGCCGCACCTGCTCGGCCAGGCGCTCACCCACCTGGCGGAGCAGCCGGTCGCCGATCTGGTGGCCCAGGGAGTCGTTGACGGTCTTGAAGCCATCGAGATCGAGCACCAGCAACGCGGTGCCGGGTGCATCCGGGGTCCCGTGGGCGAGGGCGTCGGCGATCATGTCGAGCAGGGTGGCCCGGTTCGGCAGGCCGGTCAGCTCGTCGTGCCCGACCCGCCACGCCAGCGTCTGCTCCCCGAGGACCCGCTCGGTGACGTCGGTGTGCGTCACGACCACCCGCCGGGAGTCCGGCACGCGGGCGGCCTGCAGCCGGAACCAGCTGGCGGTCGGGCCTAGCTGCGCGGCGTACTGGTGGTCGAAGGAACCGGGCGGCCCCTCCAGCGGCTCCGCCCGCAATCTGCTCAGTCCCGCGGCCACCGTCGCCTGGTCGGCGGCCGGCAGTCCCCGGGCGAGGGAGTCCAGGTAGTCGTCGCCGACGCCGCCGGGGGCGATGCCGCTGGTGCGCAGCAGGTCGCTGTTGGCCTCCCACGCACGGTTGGTGACGAGGATGCGGCCGGCCTCGTCCACCAGGACCGTCGCCGAGGGCAGTGCCGCCAGCACTGCGGTGAGCTCGCGCAGCGCCGTCTCGCGGCGCTGCTCGGCCCGGTGCCGGGCATCGACGTCGCGGAAGAAGACGGCGATGCCCTGGAGATCGGGGTAGGCGCGGACCTCGAACCACCGGTCCTGCTGCTCCGCGTAGTGGTCGAACTGCCGGGGCTCGGCGGTGTGGAGGACCTCGTCCAGCGACTGCGCCGCGGGCGTGCCGCGGAGCACGGGGAAGCAGTCGAGCAACCGGCGGCCCAGGAGCTGGTCGGCCGGCCGGCGCAGCAGCGCCTCAGCTGCGGGGTTCAGGTAGGTGAACCGGCCCTCGGCATCCAGGCGGTAGACCGGGTCCGGGACGCCGTCCAGCACGTCGGGTCGCCCCGAGCGGGACCCGTCGTCGTCTGGTTGCACGCTGCCCGCTCTCGTTCGCTGATGATCGGTCCGCACGAGGCGGCGATGACGGCGCGACTCCCGCCGGCCTCGGTGCCGGGGAATCGGTGAATGACACGAGAGTAGTCATCCGGACGCAGGATCAGACAGGGCCGATCGAAGCTCGCTCGATGATCTTTGCGGCCGCGGTCGTGGGAGGGAGCATTCCGAGCGCGCCGCCGCCGCTCCCGCCCAGGCGAGAGGCGCAGAAGGCGTCGGCGACCGGCTCGGGTGCGTGGCTGAGGAGCAGCGAGCCCTGCAGGAGCAGCGCCAGGAGTCCGGCGATCCGCCGCGCCCGGAACGGCAGGTCCTCGGGCTCGCCCAGCTCGGCGTGCAGCCGCTTCAGCGCCTTGTCGTACCGGCCGTCGACCCCGCGGGCGAGCTCCAGCTCGGCGTCGACGGCGGCCAACGTGTCCGACGACCGGCCCAGCGCCCGCAGCACGTCGAGGGCGATCACGTTGCCCGAGCCCTCCCAGATGGAGTTCAGGGGCGACTGCCGGTACAGCCGCGGCAGGCCGGAGTCCTCGACGTAGCCGTTGCCGCCGAGCACCTCCAGCGCCTCGGCGACGACGCCCGGCGTCCGCTTGCACACCCAGAACTTCGCGGCCGCGCAGGCCAGGCGGAGGAAGGCGGACTCGCCCGCGTCGACCGCCGCGGCCAGCCGGACCGCCAGCGCGGTCGCCGCCTCGCTCTCCACCGCCAGGTCGGCCAGCACGTTCTGCATGAGCGGCTGGTCGACCAGCAGGGCGCCGAATGCCCGCCGGTGCCGGGCGTGGTGGATGGCCTGGGTGAGTGCCGCGCGCACCGTGGCGGCCGACCCGAGGACGCAGTCCAGCCGCGTCATGTTGACCATCTCGATGATGGCCGGGACGCCACGGCCGGCGTCGCCCACGAGCCAGCCCGTCGTCCCCTCGAACTCCACCTCGCAGCTGGCGTTGGACCGGTCGCCGAGCTTGTCCTTGAGACGTTGCACGTGGAACACGTTGCGCGTGCCGTCGGGCAGCACCCGGGGGACGAGGAAGCAGGAGAGGCCCTCGTCCAGTTGCGCCAGCACCAGGAACAGGTCGCTCATCGGCGCGGAGGTGAACCACTTGTGGCCGGTGAGGAGGTGACTGCCGTCCGGCTGCCCCACGGCCCGGGTGGTGTTCGCGCGGACGTCGGAGCCGCCCTGCTTCTCGGTCATGCCCATCCCGGCGACCAGCCCGCGCTTGCCGGTGGGCTCGGCCAGCCCGAACTCGTAGGCGGTCGCGGTGAGCCCCGGCTCGTAGCGCGCGGCGAGCTCCGGCGTCCGCCGCAGGGCCGGGACGACGGCGTACGTCATGGTGACCGGGCAGCCGTGACCCATCTCGTTCTGGGTCCACCCGAAGTAGCCGACGGCGCGGCGGACGTGGGCGTGCGGGCTGCTGTCCGCCCACGGGGCTCCGGCCAGGCCGTTCGCCACGGCGGTACGCATGAGCTCGTGCCAGGCCGGGTGGAACTCCACCTCGTCGATCCGGTGCCCGTAGCGGTCGTGGGTCCGCAGCCGGGGCGGGTTCTCGTTGGCCAGGCGTCCCCACTCCTGCGCCTGCTCGCTGCCGGACAGCCGGCCGAGACCGGTCAGCGACTCAAGCGTCGCGGCGTCGGAGTGCCGCAGGCAGGCCTCCGCGAGCACCGCGTCACCGGCGATCGGGTCGTGCCCGACGAGCGGCGGGACCTGGTTGGTCACCTCGTGCGTGGACCTCATGATCGACACCGTACGTGGCGCCGGACACAGTCGGCGGCCGTTCCAGGACGCGCCGACGGGCCGGCGGCGCCCTGCCGGAAGGGCGCCCGGTTTCGAGCCGACACTGGATCGAGCATGTTCGGTGACTCTTCGTAATCCCCCGTTCGGGTGACAGTCTGTGACACGCGGCACAGCAGAGGGAAGATGCACCACCCGGTAGTCACGAGACGAACTCGTCCATAACGTCCCGCCCCATGACGCGGGCCACCGGGACCAGGGCCGGCCTCGAGCCGTGTCCCGGCCCCGCGTCGTGGCTCCGTCGCACCCTCGAAGCATGCTTCCTCGGGGCCGCCGCCTACACCTGCATCACGGTCGGGACCGACGCCGCGGCGCGGGCGGACGAGCCGGTTCCCGCGGCCGCGGAGGCGGGATCCCCGCAGGGCGGGAGCGCGTCGGACTCCGGCTCGATCACCACCGTGGTCACGTCCACAGCCACCTCCGTGGTCACGGCGACCACCACCACGGCTGAGCCCACGGTCACCGCGGTCACGACGTCGGTCACCGGCGCTACCGAGCCGGCCGCCGCTCCGCAGGAGGCGGCCGCGGGGCCCGGCACGACCACGCCCGAAGCCGATGCCCATGCCGATGCATCGCCCCCCGGGGCCGACGAATCGGGCGCGCCCGGCGGCGAGCCGGCCACGAGCACCGACCCCACCACGACCGACCCCACCACGACGACGGCGCCGGAGGGCATCTCCATGGCGACCTCCGAGGTCGTCGAGACCTCAGCAGCCGAGTCCTCAGCTGCCGACGGTCCGGCCTGTGCCCCGGCGAGCGGCACCTCCAGCGCCGATGCAGCCAAGAACGGACCGGCCTGCCCCGCGAGCGCTCCGGCGCCAGCCCCGGCACCGGTGCCGGCACCGGCACCGGCTGCCGAACCGGCCACCGGCTGCACCGACGCCCCGCCTGCTCCCTCCGACACGGACGCCGGTCCTGCCGAGGAGGCTGCGCCGTCGTCGACCGACGCCGCCGGCGTGGGACCGCGCGCAAGGCCCGCCCTCGCCGTCGCGCAGGACGAGCCGCCGCCGTCGGACCTGCTCGTGGAACAGGTCATCGCCCAGCTGACGCCCGCGGGTACCGACCAGCAGCCCGACCCGGTGGCGCCACCGGCTCATTCCGTGCCCAGCGCGCTGACGGCGCCGACGGCGAGCGGGGCGGGCTGCGGCGGTCAGACCGCTGGGCAGGGCTCTCCGAAGGCTGGGAACGCGTCCGCGGCGGCGCTTCCGGGCGCACCCGTCGAGATGTTCCTCGCGGTGAATGCAGTGGCGCCCGAGGCGCCCGCAGCGGGGTCGCCCACCCTCACGGCGACCGACCCCGCCACCCGGCCCGACTGACGGGGCTGCTCGCGCAGCGATCCCTGCTGTCCCGGGTGTGCCACGGGGGGCACATCACGACCAGTGAGGCTGCGCACTTGCCCCGCCCGTCACCCATTCACCAGCGCGTCGTCCCACTTCTCAGGGCCGGACGACGCGCACCCACCCTAAGGAAGACATCGATGAATCGAACTGTGCGCAACGGCCTGGCCGTTGCCGGGATGGCCGGAGGGCTCCTCTTCCTCGGCCAGGCAGCGGCCAGCGCCGACACCGACGCGGCTGCGTCAGGTGAGATCACCTCCACCACCCAGGGCGAGAGCGGCGGCGGCGCCCACAGCACCAACCACCAGGACGTCGACGCCAGCAACGACGTCCACAACGAGGCCTCCACCGGGAAGATCGACGCGAGCGGCGGCCTCTCCGCCGTGGGCGTCGTCGCC
>CADCTN010000132.1 GCA_902805535.1 uncultured Blastococcus sp.
CGGCACCGGGCGGACGGCGGGGGGCGGGCACGCCACCATCGTGCCGCACGGAGCCGGGCGGGTGGCCAGCCGCGGAGGTGGACGCGTCAGGGACACTGGGCAGGTGACCGACGCCCCCGCCCCTGCCGACATCCTGGCCGCCGCGGTCGAGCAGGCCCGCGCCGCCGCCGACGAGGCCGCCGCCGACGCCGCCGCGGTCGGCGACCACCTGGGCGCCACCCGCGAGCGGGTCGCCCCGACGACCGGCGAGGTGCCCGCCGAGGCCCTGGGCGAGGTGCTCACCCACACCTTCGCCAGCCGCCTGCCCGGGTACGTGGGCTGGCACTGGGCGGTCACCGTGGCCCGCGACCCGGGCGGGGACACCGTCACCGTCGACGAGGTCGTGCTGCTGCCGGGCGCCGCCGCGCTGCTGGCCCCGGCGTGGGTGCCGTGGCAGGAGCGGCTGCGCCCCGGTGACCTGTCCGTGGGCGACGTCCTCCCCTCCACCGAGGACGACCCGCGCCTCGCCCCTGCCTACCTGGTCGAGGACGACTCCGCCGAGGACCCCGAGGGCCGGGTCGTGGCCCACGAGCTCGGGCTGGGCCGCGAGCGGGTCATGTCCGCCGACGGCCGCGGCGAGGCCGTCGCCCGCTGGACCGCGGGGGAGTTCGGGCCCGGGTCACCGATGGCCCGTCAGGCTCCCGGTCCCTGCGCCACCTGCGGCTTCTACCTGCCCCTGGCCGGTTCGCTGCGCCAGATGGTCGGTGGCTGCGGCAATGCGTACTCCCCGGCCGACGGCCGCGTCGTCACCGCCGACTACGGCTGCGGCGCGCACAGCCAGGCGACGCTCGTCGTGGACGAGGCCACCGAGGTCGTGCGCACCGCGCGCTACGACACCGGCACCTACGACGTGCTGTAGCCGACCTCTGGCAGAGCCGTCCCGGCATCTCACCTGCGGGGGAACTGGCCCTGCAGCTTCATGATCCACAGGCCCATCAGGGCCAGGCCGATGGCGGCCAGGCACGTCCAGGTCCACAGCCGGTCCACCCGGTCGCCCAGGACCAGCAGCACCACCAGGGCGACGGCCCAGAGCCCGATGCCGATGACGACGACGCGCGCGGTGTCCACCTTCAGCGGGGGCGGGGCCTGCTTGGTCACGGCTCGACCATAGGCGCGCTCGGCAGGTCACGATCGCGGCATCCCTCCGGCGGCGGGGACGCCGCGGGGGTGCCGGTGGGTGCGGGTGTGGCACGCTGTCGCCGCTCGTCGCCAGCCGCCGTCGTTCCGGGGAGTCCGCATGCCCGACAAGTCCCGTTCCACCCGGGGTTCCACCGCCGCCGGTGCCGACGGCGGGACGCCGGCCGACGTGCTCGCCGGCGGGACGGGTGCCCGGCGCGGCGACGGGCCGCAGGTGCGGCCGCGCAACGGGCTCGACCGGTACTTCGAGATCAGCGCCAGGCGCTCCACCGTCGCACGCGAGCTCCGCGGCGGGCTGACCACCTTCTTCACGATGGCCTACATCGTGGTGCTCAACCCGATCATCCTGTCCGGCGCCGATGTCGACGGCAACGAGCTGCCGTTCGCGTCCGTCGCCGCGGTCACGGCCCTCATCGCCGGCGTCATGACGCTGCTCATGGGCATCGTCGGCCGGTACCCCTTCGCCCTGGCGACGGGCCTGGGCATCAACGCGATCGTCGCGGTCTTCGCCGCCACCCAGCTGTCCTGGCCGGAGATCATGGGCCTGGTCGTGCTCGAGGGCCTGCTCATCACGGTGCTCGTGCTCACCGGGTTCCGTCGCGCGGTCTTCGAGGCCATCCCGCCGCAGCTGAAGACGTCGATCGCCGTGGGCATCGGGTTCTTCCTGACGATCATCGGCCTGGTCGACGCCGGGTTCATCCGGCGCGCCCAGGAGGGCGTCGTACCCATCAGCTTCGGCATCAACGGCCAGCTGGCCGGCTGGCCGCTGCTGGTCTTCGTCATCGGGCTGCTGCTCACCGCCGTGCTGGTGGTCCGCAAGGTCCGGGGCGCACTCCTGCTGGGCATCGTCGCCACGACCGTGCTCGCGATCATCATCGAGGCGATCGCCGACGTCGGCCCGACCTTCACCGACGACGGCGTGAACCCCCGGGGCTGGGCGCTGCAGGTGCCCACGCTGCCCGAGGACGTCGTCAGCACCCCGGACCTGTCGCTCATCGGCAACTTCTCGCTGTTCGGCGGCTTCGAGCGGATCGGTGTCATCGCCGCCCTGCTCATCGTCTTCTCCATCATGATCGCGGACTTCTTCGACACCGTCGGCACCGTGACCGCCGTGGGCGCCGAGGCCGGCCTCCTGGACGAGAAGCGCAACCTGCCCAGGTCGCAGCCGGTCCTCCTGGTCGACTCCCTGGCCGCCGCGGCCGGTGGTGCGGGCAGCGTCTCGTCGAACACGACGTACATCGAGAGCACCGCCGGTGTCGCCGACGGCGCCCGCACCGGGCTGGCCAGCGTCGTGACCGGCGTGCTCTTCCTGGTGGCGACGCTCTTCAGCCCACTGGTCCAGGTGGTCCCGTCCGAGGCCGCGGCCCCGGTGCTGGTGATCGTCGGGGCGATGCTGATCAGCCAGATCAAGAACCTCGCCTGGGACGACATGTCGCTGGTCATCCCGGCCTTCCTGACGATCTCGCTGATGCCGTTCACCTACTCGATCACCAACGGCATCGGCGCCGGCGTCGTCAGCTTCGTGCTGCTGCGCACCGCCGTGGGCCGCGCGCGCGACATCCACCCGCTCATGTGGCTCATCGCGCTGCTGTTCCTCGTCTACTTCCTGCTGGAGCCCCTGCAGCAGCTGTTCTAGGACGGTGCTGAGGGTTGCTAACCACACGGGATAAGCTGCACGCGTGAGCCGTACGACGCTGGACACCGCGGCCCTGGCTCACGACCTGCGGCTGGCGGTCATGCGCTTCTCCCGGCGGCTGCGCAACCAGCGGGTCGACAGCTCGGTCACCCTCACCCACCTCGCGGCGCTGTCCACGCTCAAGCGCATGGGGCCGATGAGCCCCGGGGAACTGGCCGCCCAGGAGCGGGTCCAGCCGCCGTCGATGACCCGGGTGGTCGTCGCGCTCGAGGGCATGGGGCTGGTCACCCGGACGCCGCACCCGACCGACGGCCGGCAGGTCGTCATCGACCTGACGCCGGCAGCGGAGGGGCTGCTCGCTGACGAGGCCCGCGCCCGCGAGGCGTGGCTCAGCGGCCGGCTGCAGGAGCTGACCCCCGAGGAGCGCGCGGTGCTCCGCGAGGCGGCCGGGATCATGGAGAAGCTCGCCGGTGGGTGACCTGCACGAGCACTGACCAGCCGGCCGCGCAGGACCCGGGCAGGGGCTCGTTCCGAGCGCTCCGGGTCCGGAACTACCGCATCTACGCGTCGGCCAACCTGGTCAGCCTCACCGGCACCTGGATGCAGCGCATCGGCCAGGACTGGCTGGTGCTGCAGCTCTCCGACGGCAGCGGTGTCGCCCTCGGCCTGGTCACCGCGCTGCAGTTCGGTCCGACCCTGCTGCTGAGCCTGTACGGCGGGGTGCTCGCCGATCGGTACGCGAAGCGACGCATGCTGATCGCCACCCAGGCGCTGATGGGTCTGCTGGCCCTGGTCCTGGCGATCCTCGTGGCCACCGGCGGCGTCGCGCTGTGGCACGTCGTCCTGCTGGCGGGCGGCCTCGGATCGGTCTCGGCCGTCGACGCCCCGGTCCGGCAGGCGTTCGTCGCGGAGATGGTCGGACCGGCCCTGCTGCCCAACGCGGTGAGCCTGAACTCCACGATCTTCAACGGCGCGCGCCTCGTCGGGCCGGCGGTGGCCGGCCTGCTGATCGGCGCCTCGTCGGGCAGCACCGCCCCGGCGTTCTTCGTCAACGCCGCGAGCTTCGCCTTCACGATCGCGGCCCTGGCCGGCATGCGCGCCGCCGAGCTGCGCCCGAGCCCACCGGTCGCGCGGGCCAAGGGGCAGCTGCGCGAGGGGCTCAGCTACACCTGGGCGCACCCGGACCTGGTCCTGGCGATGGGCCTGGCCTTCGTGGTCGGCACCTTCGGCCTCAACTACCAGATGACCATCGCGCTGATGGCCCGCGAGCAGTTCGGCCTGGGCGCCGAGGCGTTCGGGCTGCTCTCGACCACCTTCGCCGTCGGCTCCCTGGCCGGTGCCCTGCTGTCGACCCGCCGGAGCGTGCGCCCGCGGCAGCGCTTCCTGGTGATCTCGGCCGTGGTCTTCGGGCTGCTCACCGTGGTCACCGGACTGATGCCCGGCTACGTCTCCTTCGCCGTGCTGCTGGTGCCGACGGGCGCCGCGGCCCTGGTGTTCAGCGTGGCCAACAACAGCTTCGTGCAGCTGGGCGTGCAGCCGCAGATGCGCGGTCGCGTCATGGCGCTGTACTTCATGAGCTTCCTGGGCGGCACCCCGGTGGGGGCCCCGCTGATCGGCTTGATCTCCGAGCACCTGGGTGCGCCGTGGGGGCTGATCCTCGGCGGCTCCGTGTGCGTCGTCGCGGGGCTCGGCGCGGCCGGCTGGCTGGCCCGCGGACGGCGGGTCCGGCCGGCGGGCGGGCTCCGCCCTGCGGGACCGCCGGAACCGTCCCGCTGACGGCTCCGGCGATCTCGCGGGCGGAGTACCGTCGCCGGCATCCCTTGCCGGGCCCGGGAGGCGAGATGCACGTCCCACTGCTGCAGATCGGCGGCACGGTCGCCGTCGTCGCCGCCCTCATCGCCTGGACCGGTCCGGTGTTCCGCTGGGTCCGCCGCAGGCTCGAGCGCCGCCGGGCCGCGCGCAACCCCGCACCCGACCGGCGCCCGCTCCAGGTCGTGGCGGCCGACCTCCGCCGGCTAGCCCGCTCCCTGTCGCTGGTGCCCACGGGGGCTCCGATGGCGCGCCGGCGGGCGCTCGTCGCGGCCTACGACGACGTCCTGATCGAGGCCGCCGACCAGCTGGAGGTGCCGCACGAGCTGCGCACCACGCGGGACGGTCCGGCGCGCGACGCCGAGCGGCTCCGGCTGGTGGCCCAGCTGGAGGCGGCCGGGCTGGCGGTGCAGGGCTGACCCTGCCGGGACGGCGGCTGTTCTTCGCCGTCGATCCGCCGGAGGAGACCCGCGCCCACCTCGCCACGGCGCTCGCCCCGCTGCGCGAGGTGCCAGGAGCGCCGCGCTGGAGCGCCCCGCACCGCTGGCACCTCACGCTGCTCTTCCTCGGCGCGGTGCCGGACGGGTGCGTGGCGCAGCTCGTGGCGGCCGGCGCCCCGGCGGTGGCGGGAAGCCCGGCGATGCACCTGCGGCTGGCCGGCAGCGGCCGTTTCGGCCCACCTCGCCGTCCGCAGGTGGCGTGGGCCGGCCTGGAGGGCGATCTCGAGGGCCTGGCCGCGCTCGCGGCGCGGCTCACCGACGCGGCGCGGGCGCTCGGGCTGCCCGTCGAGGACCGGCCCTTCCGCCCGCACCTGACCCTCGGCCGGTGGCGCCCCCGGCAGCCCGCCGACGGCTCCCTGACCGACCGGCTGGCGGGTTACCGGGGTCCGGCGTGGCCGGTGCGGGAGCTGCGGCTGCTGGAGAGCCGGCTCGGGCCCGACCCGGCCTACGAGCCGCTGGCCACCTGGCCGATCCGGACCGGGTGACCGCTCACCAGGCGTACTCCATCGGCGCGGCCTGGTAGCCCGGGAAGATCTCGTCGAGGCGCTCCAGCGCGGCGTCGTCCAGGTCGATCTCCAGCGCCGCCAGCGACCCCGTGAACTGCTCCATGGTGCGGGGGCCGACGATCGGCGCGGTCACCGCGGGCTGGTGCAGCAACCAGGCCAGTCCCACGTCGGCAGGCGCGTGCCCCAGGTCGCGGCAGAACGTCTCGTAGGCCTCCAGGGCGGGCCGGTGCTCCTCGATCCGCTTCTGCTGGCGCTCCTCGTTGCGCCGCCCGCCCTCGGTCTTCTCGAGGACCCCCGCCAGCAGACCACCGGCCAGCGGGCTCCACGGGAGGATGCCGACGCCGTAGTGGGTGGCGGCCGGGAGCACCTCCAGCTCCACGTGCCGGGTGAGCAGGTTGTAGTGCGACTGCTCGCTGACCAGCCCCTGGAAGTGCCTGCGGGCGGCGGCCTCGTTCGCGGCGGCGATCTGCCACGCCGCGTGGTTGGAGGACCCGACGTAGAGGACCTTGCCCTGGGCGACGAGGGTCTCGCAGGCCTGCCAGATCTCCTCCCACGGCGTGCGCAGGTCGACGTGGTGGAACTGGTAGAGGTCGATCCAGTCCGTCTGCAGCCGGCGCAGCGAGGCCTCGCACGCCCGGACGATGTTGCGGGCGGACAGGAACGTGTCGTTGGGCCAGTCGGTCATCGAGCCGTAGAGCTTGGTGGCCAGGACGGTCTTCTCCCGCCGGTCAGCGCCCTGGGCGAACCAGGTGCCGAGAACCTCCTCGGTGCGCCCCTTGCCGGCCTCGAAGCCGTAGACGTTCGCGGTGTCGAAGAAGTTGATGCCCTCGGCGTGCGCGCGGTCCATGATCACGTGCGAGTCGGCCTCCTCGGTCTTCCAGCCGAAGTTCATGGTGCCCAGGCAGAGCCGGGAGACCGTCAGACCGCTGCGGCCGAGGTGCGTGTACGTCATGGGAACCCACCCTGGCACCCTTCCGGACGTGCCGCAGAGTGATGAGACCAGCGCCTTCGACGCCGCGACCGCCGTCCACCGGACCCAGGACGGGAGTCTCCGGACCGAGCTCGACCCCGGGTGGGAGGTCGGTGGGGGCATCCTCAACGGCGGGTACCTGCTGTCGGTGATCGGCCGGGCCGCGGTGCTGGAGAGCCCGCACGCCCACCCCGTCGCGCTGTCGGCGAGCTACCTGCGCGCGCCGTCGGCCGGACCCGCCACGCTCACCGTCGTCCCCGGTCCGTCCGGGCGGACGCTGGCGCACTCGCTGGTCACGCTGTCGGACGCGGGCGGCCCGGCGCTCGTCGTCCAGGCGACGACGTCGACCCTGACCGCGGCGCCGTCGGAGTACGGCCACCCGATGCCCGACGTCCAGCCGGTCGAGGAGGGCTTCTCCATCGCCGAGCACCGCGACCTGGCGCCGCCCGGGGTGCAGGTGCCGGGGCTGTCGCTGCGGGTGGACACCCGGCTCGACGTCGCCACCGCCGGGTGGGCACTCGGGCAGCCGTCGGGCGAGCCGGTCCTGCGCGCCTGGATGCGGTTCACCGACGGCCGCGAGCCCGACCCGCTGGCGCTGCTCACGTTCGCCGACGCCCTGCCCCCGACGAGCTTCGCGATGGGCAACTTCGGCTGGGCGCCGACCGTCCAGCTCCAGGTGCTCGTCCGCGCGCTGCCCGCGCCCGGGTGGTGCCTGGTGGAGGCCCGTTCCAGCGAGCTCTCCGGTGGCTGGGTCGACGAGGACTACCGGATCTGGGACTCCACCGGCCGGCTGGTCGCGCAGAGCCGTCAGCTCGCCCGGGCCCCGCGGTGAACCAGCGCGCGGACGACCACCTCTCCGGCTTCGGCTACCGGCAGCAGCTGGACCGGAGCATCGGCAGGTTCGCCAGCTTCGCGGCCGGCGTCAGCTACATCTCGATCCTCACCGGGACGTTCCAGCTCTTCTACTTCGGCTTCGGGGCGGGCGGCCCGGCCTACCTCTGGTCGTGGCCGCTGGTGTTCGTCGGCCAGCTCATGGTGGCCCTGTGCTTCGCCGAGCTGGCCGCGCGCTTCCCCGTCGCCGGATCGCTCTACAACTGGACCAAGCGCCTGGGCAGCGCGACCACCTCCTGGATGGCCGGGTGGATGATGCTCACGGCCTCCGTCGTGACGCTGTCGGCCACCGTGCTCGCCTACCAGATCACGCTGCCCCAGCTGTGGTCGGGCTTCCAGATCGTGGGCGACGGCACGGGCACCTACGACTACGCGGTCAACGCGGTCATCCTGGGCAGCGCGCTGATCGTCTTCACGACGCTGGTCAACGTCTTCGGCGTGCGGCTGATGTCGCGGATCAACAGCGCCGGGGTCCTCATCGAGCTGGTCGCCGCCGTGCTGATCATCGCGCTGCTCGCCGCCCACACGACCCGCGGCCCCGACGTCGTCCTCGACACGGCCGGGAGGGGAGAGGGGCAGGGCCTGGGATACCTGGGCGCCTTCCTGGTCGCCGCCCTGGCGTCGGGCTACGTCATGTACGGCTTCGACACGGCGAGCTCGCTGGGGGAGGAGACCGTCGACGCGCGGCGCACCGCGCCCCGGGCGATCCTGCGGGCGGTCATCGCCTCCTTCGTGCTGGGCGGCCTGATCCTGCTCTTCGGTGTCATGGCCGTCGAGGACATCCGGGACCCGCAGCTGTCCTCCAGCACCGGCGGCCTGCAGTACGTGCTGCTCCAGGCCTCGGGCACCGGCGTCGGGCGGGTCTTCCTGCTCGCCATCGTCGTGGCGATCACCGTCTGCTGCCTGGCGGTGCACACGGCGACGGTCCGCATGATGTTCGGCATGGCGCGGGACAACAACCTCCCCGCCGCCGCCCGGCTGGCCAAGGTGCACCCGCGGTTCCGGACGCCCGTGGTCCCCGCCGTCGTGATCGGGCTGTTCTCGATCGGCATCCTGCTGATCAACATCCGCCAGCCGCAGATCTTCACCGTGATCACCAGCATCGCCGTCGTGATGATCTACCTCGCCTACCTGCTGGTGACGGTGCCGATGCTGATCAGCCGGCTGCGTGGCCGCTGGCCGCTGCCCGCCGAGGACACCGGCCGCCGGCACTTCTCCCTGGGGCGCTGGGGCCTGCCGGTCAACGTGCTGGCGGTCCTCTGGGGCGCCGGCATGGCGGTCAACCTGGGCTGGCCGCGACGCGAGGTCTACAACGCCGCGGAGCCCTACCACTGGTACCTGCAGTGGGGCGCGGCCGTCTTCATCGGGAGCATCGCGCTGGCGGGTCTGGCGTACTACCGGCTCCGGCAGCGACACCGCACCGGCGTGCTGCCCGAGCACGCGGCCGAGCGGCCGCTGCCGGGCGGACCACAGCTCGCCGCCGGGGAGGCCTGAGCGCCCGGTCACTCCTCCGGCAGGTCGAGGGCGCCGGTCAGGTAGCGCTGGACGTTGGGCCCGATCGTCGCGGCCAGCCATTCCGGGGAGGCCGTCGCGAGCGGCTCCACCTGGAGCACGTACCGGCCGACGACGAGGCCGATCAGCTGGGAGGCGACGAGCGCGCCGCGCACCTCCCGTTCGCGGACCGGCAGGTCGAGCGTGCCCACCACGCGGCGCAGCACCTGGGTCACCAGGAACTCGCGCAGCAGCTTCGCCGTCCACTCGTTGCTGATGGCCGACCGCAGCAGCGCGAGCGCCGCCGGCTGCATGGGCCCGTCCCAGACCCGCAGGAGCATCCGGACGACGTTGCGGCCCAGGTCGTCGCGCCCGCCGGCCAGCACCTCCGGCAGCAGGTCCGCCGGGTTGGCCGGGGCCTCGATCGCGGCCAGGAACAGCTTGTCCTTGCTGCCGAAGTAGTGGTGCACCAGGGCGGGGTCGACGCCCGCGGCGGTCGCGATCTGCCGGATGGTCGCGGCGTCGAAGCCCCGCTCGGCGAACGCCTGCCGGGCAGCGGCCAGGACGGCGTCCCGGGTGCCGGGGTTCCCGGGGCGCCGTCCCGACCGTCGAGCCGGTTCCCTGTCCTCCGGCTGTGCGCTCAGCTGGTCCTCCTCCGCAGGGTCGCCGCCGCGAGCGCGAGGGCGAGCAGGGCGGCGCCGGCGACGATCCCGACGTCCCGCCACATGGTGCCCGTCGCCGTCGCGGAGCTGCCGACCTCCTGGAGGGCCTCGACCGCGTAGGTCAGGGGGAGGACGTCGCTGATGGCCTGCAGCCAGCCGGCCATCTGCTCGCGGGGGACCAGCAGCCCGCACAGGAAGAACTGCGGCAGCACGATCACCGGCATGAACTGCACCGCCTGGAACTCGCTGCGGGCGAAGGCGCTGGCGAGGAGCCCGAGGGCCACGCCGAGGATCGCGTCGACGACGGCGATGAGGACCACCAGCCACACCGACCCGACCACCTCCAGGTCGTAGACGGTGGTCGCCACCGCCACCGTGACCACGGCCTGCAGTGC
The DNA here is from genome assembly GCA_902805535.1 of uncultured Blastococcus sp. GTDB lineage: Bacteria > Actinomycetota > Actinomycetes > Mycobacteriales > Geodermatophilaceae > Blastococcus_B. The sequence goes on from CADCTN010000132.1 coordinate 10,037, forward strand.
CGCGGCCAGGCCGAAGGCCACCCCGTAGCCGAGCAGCAGGTCCAGCCGGGCGAGGGGAGTGGTGAGCAGTCGCTCGAGCGTGCCCGAGGTGCGCTCGCGCAGCATCGCGATGCTGGTCACCAGGAACATGACGACGAACGGGAAGATCCCGAGCATGGTGAGGCCGACGCGGTCGAAGACGCCCGGCTGTCCCGGCGGCGTCGGGACGTCCTGCCAGAGCAGGTGGAGCAGGCCCAGCAGCAGGCTCGGCAGCACCAGCATCATCGCGATGGTGCGGTGGTCGTGCCGGAGCTGACGGAGCACCCGGCCGGCGGTCGCGGCGGTGAGCCGCGGGCTCAGGTGCGACGTGGTGGTCCGGGTCGGTGCGGACGTCGTGGCGGTCATGCCCGGCTCACCGGCTCGCTGCCGCGGGGCGCTCCGCTCCTCGCTCGTTCCTCGCTGCGATGCTCACGCCCCTGTTCGCTCGCGCCCACCACCTCGCGGGCGCGGACCACGTTGAGGAAGGCTTCCTCGAGGTCCTGGGAACGGCCGTCGGCGCGCAGCTGCGCGGGCGTGGAGTCGGCGATCAGCTCGCCGTCGCGGAGCAGGAGCAGCCGGTCGCAGCGACCGGCCTCGTCCATCACGTGGCTGGAGACGATCAGCGTCGTCCCCGCCGCGGCCAGGCCGTGGAACCTCTCCCAGAGCTCCACCCGCAGCACCGGGTCCAGGCCCACCGTCGGCTCGTCGAGGACGAGCACCTCGGGGCCGCCGACCAGAGCGCAGGCCAGCGAGGCCCGGCCCCGCTGACCGCCGGAGAGGTCGCCGACGAGCTGGCCGGCGGCGGCGGTGAGCCCGACGTCGGCCAGCGCCGCGTCGGCCTCGCGCGCGCTCATCCCGTACAGCGAGGCGAAGTAGCGGGCGTTCTCGCGCACCGTCAGGTCGTCGTACACGCTCGGCGCCTGGGTCACGTACCCCACGCGGCCGCGCAGCGACGGGGAACCGGCGGGCTCGCCGAGCACGGTGACCCGGCCCGAGCGCACCTGCTGGACGCCGACCAGGGCGCGCATGAGCGTCGTCTTGCCGCTGCCGCTGGGCCCGAGCAGACCGGTCACCTGACCGGCCGGCACGGCGAACGACAGCCCGGGAAGCACGCGGCGGCGGCCCCGGTCGACGACGAGATCGGTGACGGTGACGGCATCCATGCCGGCCTCCCAGAAAGTCAACGGCTGATGAACTCAACGCTAGATGAGTTACGGGCGCGCCGTCAACGGAGTCCTTGGTCCCTGTCCGGCGACGGCAGCAGGGGCCGGCCGGTACCGCGCGGAGACGGTGAGTACCGGCCTGCAGCGCGGTATCCGCCTCCACGCGGCGGCACCGGCGGGCCCCATCGGCACGCCGGGCATGATCGTGGGCGTGCCCGCTCCCGTCGTCATCACCGATCCGGCCGATCCGCGGGTGGCCGACTTCCGCGACCTCAAGGCCGGTGACCGCCCGGAGGGCACGCCGCGGTGGGGCGGGCCGGTGATCGTCGAGGGCGTGCCCGCCGTCGAGCGGCTGCTCGCCTCGCCCTACCGGGTCCGGGCGGTGCTCGGTGTGCCGGGAAGGGTCGCGGCCCTCGACCTGCCGGACGACGTCGCCGCCTACGAGGCGGACAAGTGGGTGCTGTCGGAGGTGATCGGGTTCCGGCTCACCCGCGGGGTGATCGCGTCGGCCGACCGGCAGGCCCCCGCCGACCTCGACGTGCTGCTGGCCGGCCCCGACCCGGCCGCACCGCGCCGGCTGGCCGTGCTGGAGGGCCTCAACGACCCGGAGAACCTCGGCTCGATCGCCCGCTCCGCGCTCGCGCTGGGCATCGACGGTCTGTTGCTCGACCCGCGCTGCGCCGATCCGTTCTACCGGCGCTCGGTCCGGGTCTCGATGGGACACATCCTCGCGCTGCCGTTCGCCGTGCTGCCCGACTGGCCCGCCGACCTCGGCCGGGTGCACGACGCCGGTTACACGACGGTGGCGCTCACGCCCGCCGCGGACGCGATCGACCTGGGCGACCTGGACCCCGTCGCGCACCCGCGCACGGCGGTGCTCCTCGGTGCGGAGGGGCCCGGCCTCACGCCGCAGGCGCAGCAGGCGGCCGCCGTGCGGGCCCGGATCCCGATGCGGCCAGGGGTGGACTCGCTCGGCGTCGCGGCCGCGGCCGCGATCGCCTTCGCGACGTTGCGCTAGCTGCGGAGGGAGAACCGCGCCAGGTGGGCGCGCGCCTCCTCGGCGGACGCCGGGGCGCACAGGACGTCGTAGCGGCCTGCGACGATCGCGCTGGTGCTGGTGAAGTCGCGGCGGCCACCCATCGCGGCGTAGCCGATGGCGCCGAAGATCGCGCCGAAGACCAGGCCGGCGAGCAACCCGCCGAGCACCGAGCCGATCCAGCCGCTGCCGTCGGTGGAGAAGATGCCGAGCAGCAGGCCGACGAACAGACCCCACCAGGCGCCGCCGGCCGCCCCGGCCGCGACTGCGCGGCCCATGGTGAGCCGGCCGGTCACCTTCTCGATCTGGCGCAGGTCCGACCCGATGATCGTCACGTTCTCCACGGCGAACTTCTGGTCCGACAGGTAGTCCACGGCGGCCTGCGCCTGCTCGTAGCTGTCGTAGGAACCGACCTGGACGCCGCTCAACGGCATCGACACGGAAGCTGACATGCCGACATCAACGAGCGGCTCAGCAGGACTGTTCCCCTGCGTCAGCGGTGGCGGCGCACCCCGAAGACGATGTCCTCCCACGCGGGGATGCGGGCCCGCGGGTCCTCGTCCTCACCGCCCTCGCCACCGGTGCGGCCGAGGACGACGGTGTCGTGGTCGGCGACCTGGTCCAGGAGGGCGTCGATCGCCCGCTCGTCCGCCGGGGAGCCGCTGGCCGGGTGCACGTCCCGCACCAGCGCGTCGTCGTCGCGGGCGAGCAGGTCGGCCGGGAGGACGTCGGGGGTGACCGTGTCGTGGACGCCGGGGTGCTCCACGTGATCGCGCACGACGCTCACCGATCGTGGGCGGTGGGCCGTCACCGTCGCGCCGGCGGGGACCTCAGGGACGACGCGGACGAGCCGGGTGCCCTCGGCGAAGTCCATCGTGGCCGCGTCGGCGGGCGTGACGGTGCGCGAGGGCAGGTCGAACGTCCACCGGGTCAGCCCCGAGTTCTCCCCGGCCCGCCAGGCGCCGGTGACCTGCCAGCTGCCGTCCTGGGTCCGGTGGGCGTCCCAGGTGACCGCGTCGATGTCGGCGTCGACCAGGCGGAGCCGCTCGTCCATGAAGCGGTGCAGCGCGCCGCCCGGGGCGCCCTCGCTGAGCCGCACGCGGGCCTCGCGGGCCTGCTCGGCGACGCGTTCGCGCTCCTGCAGCACCGGGGAGGCGAAGCGCATGATCCGCTCGACACGGGTTCCCGAGGCGGCCGCGACCTGCTCCGGGGTCTCCCCGGCGCGGATGCGGGCCTGGATGACGCGCGGCGGCAGCTCCACGCCGGCGTCCACGTCGATCTGGGTGAGCCGGCGGGCGTCCCCACGGGCCGCGGCGCGCACCCGGTCGTCGATCGGGAGCTCGAACCGCTCGCCCTCGGCGCCGTCGGCGACCAGGACGAGGTTCTTCCCGTCGTCGGAGAGCGCCACGAGACGCAGGGTGCGCATGGCCGACCTCCTGACTGCGCGAGCGTGCCGTCGGAGAGACGGACCGGAGCCCGAGGCTATCGGCGTCGCGCGGACGCGGCGCGCAGGCGACCCGGCGTGGCGCGTCCCGGAGGCAGTAGACACGCATGCCACGCGGGTGCGGATCGTCGTCCATCCCGCCGATACGAGCCGTGTCACGTCTGCGCGGCACGCGGCACTGCACAGTGCGGCTCCTGTCCGAGCCCCGCCAGCACACGAGGAGGTGCCCCATGGTGGGTCCGCTGACCGATCTCCGGCCGGGCACGTCCCCCCGCCGGCCCCAGGTCCCCACCGGCACGACCGCGGATCTGCTGCCCACCAGGATCCGCCGCGCGGTCACCGAGGTCGCCGCGGCCCCCGGCGCGTGGTGTCCCGCGCTCTCGCCGGACGGCGCTTCCGTCGCCTACGTCACCGACCGGTCCGGCGCCCCCCGGCTCGAGGTCGTCCCGCTGGACGGCGGCGCCGAGGCCGCCGTGCTGTCCGGGCCGACCGAGGAGGTCGTCTCCGTCGCCTGGTCGCCGGACGGGGCGTGGCTGGCCTACCTGGTCAGCCCCGGCGGCTCCATCCGCGCCGAGCTGCACGTGGTCCGCCCCGACGGGAGCGACTCCCGGCTGGTCGCGGGGGAGGACCCGCGCGCCACCGTGTTCGCCGGTGGCTGGACCGGCCCCGGCTCCTACGTGTGCTCGATCGCGGACGGCGGGCCGGACGCCGACGTCGTGCTGGTCGACGTCGCCACCGGCGGCCACCGGACCCTTGCCCGCGGCGGCTTCCTCACCGTCACCTCCGTGTCGGCCGACGAGCGCTTCGTGCTGGCCCGCCGCGGCCCGCGCGCCTACCGGCACGTCGTCCTCGTCGACGTCGCGACCGGCGTGCAACGACCGCTGATCGCCGCCGATGCCCCGGGCGGCATCGCGTCCGAGGACGGCCGCTTCGCCCCCGACGGCCGGTCGGTCCTCGTCCGCGCCTCGCTGCCGGGCGCGCCCTTCACCGACCGCTCAGCGCTCGTCCGGGTCGAGCTCTCCGCCGACGGCGTCCCCGGGGAGAGCCACGTGGTCCTCTCCCGTACCGACGCCGACCTCGACGGGTACGTCCCGCGTGCCGACGGCACCGTCCTGGCCGTCTGGAACCGCGAGGGGATCACCGAGCTCCGGGTGCACGCGGCGTCCGACGGTGCGCTGGTCCGCGAGATCCCGCTGCCCGAGCCGGTCCTGCCGGGCTGGTCGCTGTCGGCCGACGGCACCACCCTGGTCGCCGAGCTCACCGGGCCGCGGGCACCCCGCGGGCTGTTCCGGATCCCCCTCGACGACGGCACGCCCGCGCGGCTCCCCTCGGCGCCGCGCCGTCCCGACCCGCGGGGCCTCGTCGCGCCGGTCCGCCGGAGCTACGTCGCACACGACGGCCTGCCGCTGTCGGGGTGGCTGTACACGCCGCCGGGCGTGCAGGGCCCCAACCGGACGGTCGTGAGCTTCCACGGCGGCCCGGAGGGTCAGGAGCGGCCGGACTACAACCCCGTCGCCCAGTCGCTGGTCGCTGCCGGCCTCACCGTCTTCGCACCCGACGTGCGCGGCTCGGGCGGATCCGGCCGCGCCTTCCTCCTTGCCGACGACGGGCCGGCCCGCGAGACGTCCTTCGCCGACGTCGCGACGACGGTCGACGAGCTCGTCACGGCCGGCATCGCCGCGCCCGGCCGGATCGGCGCGCACGGCTGGTCCTACGGCGGCTACCTGACGCTGGTGGCCCTGACCCGCTGGCCGGACCTGTTCGCCGCCGGAGTCAGCGGCGCCGGCATGAGCGACCTGCGGACATTCTTCGCCGGCACCGAGCCGTGGATGGCAGCGGCGTCGGTGACCGAGTACGGCGACCCGGTCGCCGACCGGGAGCTGCTCACCGCGCTGTCCCCGATCACCGACCTCCAGCGGCTGACCTCCCCCGTCCTGTTCGCCCACGGGGACCGCGACACCAACGTGCCGGTGGCCGAGTCGGTGCAGGCCCACCAGGTCCTCCGGGCGCTCGGTGTGCCCAGTGACCTGCTGCTGCTGCCGGGTGAGGGGCACACCATCGTGGGCCGGGATCACCTGGTCGAGCTCACCGAGCGGATCACCGCCTGGTTCTATCGCTGGCTGTGAGCAGTTCCGATCCCCTCGCCGCCTTCTCCGCGCCGGCCGCCGACGAGGCGGTCACCCCCGACGGCCGGGTGCGGGACGCCTACGCGCCGGTCGCCTCGGTGCTCCGTCGCTGGGGGACGACGGGGCTGGCCGCCGCGACCGCCGCGCTGACCGCCGAGCGGGCCGCCCGGGAGGTCACGGTGGCGGCGTGGGCCGACGGCCGGCAGACGGTCCGGCCGTTCGGGATGGACCCGGTCCCGCGGATCCTCTCCGGCACGGACTGGGCGCACGTCGCCGCGGTCGTCGAGCAGCGCCACCGTGCCCTCAACGCCTTCCTCGCCGACGCCTACCGGGCCGCCGGGCGCCGCAGGGGCGACGCCGACCGCGATCCCCAGGTGGTGCGGGCCGGTGTCCTGCCCGGGTGGGCCGTCGCGCACAGCCCGGGCCGCGACCCCGACGCGGTCGGGCAGGCCTGGCCCGGGCAGCCGCGCGCCACCCTCGCCGGGTGCGACGTGGTGCGCACCGCGTCGGGCACCTGGGTGGTGACCGCCGACCACCTGCGCGTGCCGGCCGGGCTCGGCTACGCC
>CADCTN010000133.1 GCA_902805535.1 uncultured Blastococcus sp.
AAGGAGGCCACGCGGGCGGAGGTGAGCCGGCGGATGAGGGGAGCGGAGGAGAGCGCGGCCAGCAGGGCGCCCAGCGGCAGGGCGGCCAGCGCGGCACCGAGGGCGGCGTTGCTCAGCCCGAGGTCGGCCTTGATCTCGGGCAGCCGCGGGACCAGGTTCGCGTAGAAGACCGCGTTGAGGAAGAAGCAGGCCGCGACCGCGCCCCGGGCGCGCCGGAGCTCGCGGCCGGGGGCCGCCGTCCGGGTGTCGGTCACCGGGCGAACCGGGCGAGCGCGTGCTGGATCTGGTCGCGGTCCATCGGGTCGGTGGACAGGGCGCTGTGCAGCACCAGCCCCTCCACCAGCGCGTCGAGCTCGCGCGCGGTGACGGGATCGAAGTGCCGCTCCAGGCTGCGCCGGCTCCGGGCCATCCAGTCCTGGGTCACCGCGCGGAGGGCGGGGTTCCGGGCGGCGGCCACGTAGAGCTCCACCATCACGACGAGGTCGCGGGCAGAGTCCAGCAGGTCGCCGGCGAGGTGCTCGACGAGGTAGTCGAGGACGGCGCCGGAGTCCCGGGCCGCCCGCATCCGCTCGTCGAAGCGCGGGGCGACGGTGTCCACGTGCGCGGTGAAGGCGGCGGTCAGCAGCTCGTCCAGGGTCGCGAAGTGGTAGGTGATCGAGCCGAGGGGGACGTCGGCCGCGCGGGCGACCGCGCGGTGGGAGGCCCCGGCGATGCCGTGCTCGACGATGACGTCGAGCGTCGTCGCGACGATGCGGTCCCGGCGGCCCGGGTCGTAGCGTCGTGCCCGCCGGGCCGGCGCCTCCGACACCGTCATCCCTCGGCGTCCAGCGTCCGGACGACCCGGGCCGGACTGCCGACGGCGACGACGTTCGCCGGGAGGTCGCGGGTGACCACCGCACCCGCGCCCACCACGGTGTTCTCGCCGATGGTGACCCCGGCCAGCACGATGGCGCCGCCGCCCAGCCAGACGTTGTCGCCGATCGTGATGGGCCGGGCGGCCTCCCACTTCTGCCGCCGGGGCTCCGGCTCCACCGGGTGGGTGGGGGTCAGCAGCTGGACGTTGGGTCCGATCTGCACGTCGTCGCCGATCGTGATCGGGGCGACGTCGAGGGCCACCAGGCCGAAGTTGGCGAAGCACCGGTCGCCGACGCGGAGGTGGGCGCCGAAGTCGACGAAGAAGGGCGGGCGGATCTCGGTGCCCTCGCCCACCGCTCCCAGGAGCCGCTCGAGGAGCTGGCGGCGCAGCGGTCCCTGGCGGACCGAGGTCGCGTTGTAGGCGGCCATCAGGTCGAGCGCGGCCGCGCTCTGCTCGCCGATCTCGGGATCGTCGGCGAGGTACAGGTCACCGGCGAGCATCCGCTCGCGCATGCTCCGGGAGTCGTCCACGCGGCGACCGTACAGCACGATAGGAACGGCCGTACGCAACGGGCGGGAGCGGCCGTGTGCAGACTTCCCGCATGCCACGCCTGCTGGTCGTCCACCACACGCCCTCGCCCAACCTGCAGGCGGTGCTCGAGGCCGTCCGGGAGGGGGTGGCGATGGTGGCGGAGGTCGAGCTCGTCGTCCGGCCGGCGCTGTCCGCCGGAGCCGCGGACCTGCTCCAGGCCGACGGTGTGCTGTTGGGGACGCCGGCCAACATCGGCTACATGTCCGGGGCGCTCAAGCACTTCTTCGACACCGTCTACTACCCGTGCCTGGACGCCACCGTGGGTCTGCCCTACGGCGTCTACGTGCACGGCGGCGACGACACCGCCGGTGCCCTGCGCGCCATCGCGACGATCACCGGCGCGCTCCGCTGGCAGCAGGTCGCCGCCCCGCTCAGCCTGACCGGCCCGCCCTCGCGAGCCGACCTCGACGCCTGCCGGGAGCTGGCGGCCACCGTCGCCGTCGGCCTGTAGGGATCACCAGCCGCTCGTCGCCTGGAGCACCGCCTCGGTCAGTGCCCGGGTCCGCAGCTCGGTGACCTGCTGGTACTCCGGATCGGCCACCATGTGGCTGAACGCCACCATGCGGCTGAACGCCTCGCGGGAGGGAGAGCGCACCAGCAGGACGGCGTCCCACGCCTGCCCGTCGTCGGCCGACCAGCGCCGTCGACCCGTTCCCGGCGTACAGCACCTCGCCGCCGTAGCGCGGCAGGAAGGGCGGCACCGCGCGGATCGGCAGCCATGACGGGAAGCCGGCAAGCGTCCGAACCGGGTGTGGCGCCGACGTGATGGGGCTATGGGGGACCACACCTCCGACGGAAGGACTGCCGTGGTCGCCGGCACCGAGACCAGTCGCGCCCGCCCCCTCCTTCCTGCGGCGGGGCGCGGCGTACTCGCGGGGCTGGCCGGCGTGGCGGTGATGACGGCGGCCGAGAAGCTCGAGCAGGCGCTCACCCACCGTCCGGACTCCTACGTCCCGGCCCGCACGCTGCTGACCCTGCTCGGCCGGCGCCCGTCCGACGCCGATCGCCCGCTGGGGTGGAACCTCGCCATGCACTGGGGGACCGGCGCGGCGTTGGGTGCGCTGCGTGGCGTCTGGGCGGCCGTCGGGCTGCGTGGGCCGCAGGCGCACGTGGCACACACCGTCGTCCGGCTGGCCACCGACCAGACGCTGGAGAACGCCACCGGGGTCGGGGCGCCGCCCGCGACGTGGCCGCGTGACGAGCTCGCGGTCGACGTCCTGCACAAGGCGGTCTACTCGGTCGTGACCGGCCTCGTCGCGGAGCGGATCATCGCGCCCCGCCTCCTGTCCCGTCGCGGGCGCACGAGCCACTGAGCGGCGGAGGCGGCATGGGCGACAGCACCGGTGCCGGCCGGATCCGGGACGCCCTCCGGGGGCTGGCGCGCCCGCCGGAGCTGAAGACCGACGAGGAACGCTCCGCGTCCAAGCTGGAGCTCTTCTTCGACCTCGCGTTCGTCCTCGTGGTGGCGGAGCTGGCCATCGCCCTCCGCGAGGAGGTCACCGTGCGGGGCGAGCTGCTGTTCGCGGGGATGTTCACCCTCGTCTGGTGGTCGTGGGTGAGCTCCACCCTCTACGCGAACCGGTTCGACCACGACGACGTCGTCTACCGCCTCCTCAAGCTGACCAGCATGGCGGCGGTCATCGGGCTGGCCGCGTCGGCCACCGAGGCGACGGGTGAGCGGTTCGGGGTCTTCGTCGGCTGCCAGATCCTGCTCCGGCTGTCCCTCCTCCTGCAGTACCGGCGGGCCTACCAGCACATCGCGCACGCCCGTCCGATCGCCCGGCTGTACCTCGTCGGCGCGGGCGTGGGTGCCCTGCTCTGGACGGTCTCGCTGTTCGTGCCGCGCCCCGTCGGCTTCGCGCTCTGGGCCGCGGCGGTGCTGGTGGAGGCGCTGGTCCCGCTGGTCGCCACCCGGCACTCCGCCGACGTCCCGCTGCACGTCGAGCACCTGCCCGAGCGGTTCGCCCTGTTCGTGATCCTCGTGCTGGGCGAGTCCGTCGCCGGCATCGCGCACGGCCTCTACGACGCGAAGTGGGCGCCGTCGGCGGTCGCCGTAGCGGTGCTGGCGTTCGTCCTCGCGGCCGCGCTGTGGTGGAGCTACTTCGACCTGGCGGGCGCCCGCGCCAAGCGGCTGCTCAACGTGGTGGGGGGCGATCGCAGCGACCGCGCGCACGACGTCTACGTGTTCGGCCAGCTGCCGCTCACCCTGGCGCTGGCCACCGTCGGCGCGGCGGTCGAGCTCGCCGTCGTCCAGAGCGGGGCGGGCGAGGTCCCGGCCGGGACCCGCCTGCTGCTCGCCGGTGGGGTGGCGCTCTACCTGGTGTCGATGAGCATCACCGACGGCGGGATGTCGCAGGACGCGCGGCGGGGGTGGTGGTGGCCGCTGGCGGCCGCGGTCCTCGCCGGGCTGGACGCCGTCCTGGAGCTGCCCGCGTTCGTGGTGGTCGGTGCCCTCGCGGCGCTGCTGGTCGCCGTCGTCGTCGTGGGCGCGGTGGAGCGCTCGTCGGGACGGATGGACGTGGACCCGGTCTGAGCAGCCCTGTGCCGGTCAGCCGTTGAGCTCGAGCACCTGCGTCGTCTCCGCGCGCACCTGCGCCAGGAGCGCGGGTTCGTCGCAGAGTCGGTGCCCGTAGGAGGGGATGACTTCCTGCAGGGCCGGCCGCCAGGCGGGGATCCGGTCGGGGAAGCACTGCTCCAGCAGCGAGAGCATGGCCGAGACCGCCGTCGACGCGCCGGGGGAGGCGCCCAGGAGCCCGGCGATGGTCCCGTCGCCGCCGACCACCAGCTCGGTCCCGAACTGCAGGATGCCGCGGCCGGTCGCCGGGTCGCGCTTGATCACCTGGACGCGCTGGCCTGCGGTGATCATGTCCCAGTCGGCCTCCTCGGCCAGCGGAACGAAGTCGGTGAGCGTGCGGTGCCGCGCCGACGGGGGCTGCAGCACCTCCTTCACGAGGTAGGTCGTGAGCGGGACGTTGGTCCGGGCGACGCCCAGCATCGAGCCGAGGTTGTCCGGGCGGACGCTGGCCGGCAGGTCCCACGGCCTCCCGGCCCTGAGGAACCTGGGGGAGAAGCCGGCGTAGGGGCCGAAGAGCAGCGAGTGGTCGCCGTCGACGAGCCGCAGGTCCAGGTGCGGCACCGACATGGGCGGCGCGCCGACGGCGGCCTGCCCGTAGACCTTGGCCTGGTGGGCGCCGACCAGCTCCGGGGAGGTGGCGCGGAGGAACTGGCCGCTGACCGGGAAGCCGCCGAAGCCACGGATCTCGGGGATGCCGGCCCGCTGCAGCAGCGGCAGGGCGCCGCCGCCGGCGCCGACGAAGACGAAGCGCGTGCGCACGGCCCGGCGCTCGCCCGTCCGCGTGTCCTGGACGGTCACCTTCCAGCGACCGTCGGACTCCCGGTCGAGGTCGCGGACCCGCTGGTCGCAGTGCACGGTCACGCCGCGGCCTGCGGCGTCCTCGAGCAGCAGGCGGGTCAGCGACCCGAAGTTGACGTCGGTGCCGGCGGCCGAGCGCGTAGCGGCGACGATCTGCTCCGGGTCGCGGCCGGCCATCATCAGCGGGATCCACCGGGCCAGCTCTGCGGGGTCCTCGGTGTACTGCAGCCCCTCGAAGAGCGGATGGGCGGCCAGCGCCTCGTGGCGGGCGCGCATGTAGGCCCGGCCGGCCTCGCCGGTCACGAAGCTCAGGTGCGGAACGGGGGTGATGAAGTCCTTCGGCGAGCCGGTCATGCCGCCGCGCACCAGGGATGACCAGAACTGCCGCGAGACCTGGAACTGCTCGTTGATGGTGACGGCCTTGGCCGGGTCGACCTGGCCGTCCGGGCCGGCCGGGGTGTAGTTCAGCTCGCACAGGGCCGCGTGGCCGGTGCCGGCGTTGTTCCACGGCCCGGAGCTCTCGCCGGCGACGTCGCCGGCGGACTCGAACACGGTGACGCTCCACTGCGGCGCGACGACGTTGATCAGCCCGGCCAGGGTGGCGCTCATGATGCCGCCGCCGACGAGGACCACGTCCGGGTTCGCACTGTCGGGAACGGTGGCTGCTACGCCGCTGTCGGAACTCACGTCTGCTTCTCCGGCCGATCAGGGAGGTGCGCCGAAGCGCCGTCCTCCTGATCGTCGGATGAAACCGGTTGTCACATGAAGTTCGAAGGGTGTGAGGATTCTCCGCCGCGTGATCTGCGCCATGTCTATGGACGGCTCAGGTGACGGCGACGCCGTCGAGGTAGCGCCACTGGCCGTCCTCGCGGACGAAGCGGCTGTTCTCGTGC
>CADCTN010000134.1 GCA_902805535.1 uncultured Blastococcus sp.
CGGGTGGCGCCGGCGTCGGAGCCACCGCCCGGCTCGGTCAGCCCGAAGGCGCCCAGCGCCTCACCGGAGCACAGCCGGGGCAGCCATTCGCGCTTCTGCTCCTCGGTGCCGAACCGGAAGATCGGCATGGCGCCCAGGGAGACGCCTGCCTCGACCGTGATCGCCATCGAGCTGTCGACGCGGGCCAGCTCCTCGAGCGCCACGCACAGGTCGAAGTAGGTCCCGCCCGACCCGCCGTACTCCTCGGGGAACGGCAGCCCGAACAGCCCGAGCTCACCCATCTGCCGCACGATCTGGGTGGGGAACTCGTCGCGCTCGTAGAACTCCCCGATCTGCGGGGCGATGACCTCCTGCGCGAACTGGCGCACGGTCTTGCGGAGGGCCTCGGTCTCGGTGTCCAGCCGGTAGTCCAGCATCAGGTCAGAGCTCCTGTCGGTCGGGAGCGGCCGCCGCTGGGGTCACCAGGGCCACCCGCTCGTCCAGCGCGACCGTCTGGCCGGCTGTCACTCGGAGCTCGGCGACCGTCCCCGCGACGGGGGCGGTGAGCACGTGCTCCATCTTCATCGCCTCGACGACCAGCAGCGGGGTCCCCGCTGCGACCTCGTCGCCGACCGCGGCCTGCACCACGGTCACGGTGCCCGGCATCGGCGAGGTCACCGCGCCGTCCGCGGCGGACGCACCCGCCGACGACGACAGCCGCTCCTGCTCGCGCAGCGCGACCACCCGGCCGTCGGCGGCCAGCCACACCGTTCCGCCCTCGTGGACGACGGCGTAGGAGGCGGTGAGACCGTCCAGGGTCACCGTCAGCCGGCCGCCGTCCCGGAACGCCCGCGCGGGCACCGGCTCGCCGTTCCCGACCCGGACCTCCGCGGCCCCGGAGCGCCCGCGCAGCCGCACCTCCACCGGGTCACCGCCGGCCACCTGCAGCCGGCGCACCGTCCAGGCCGGCTCGCCCAGCCGCCAGCCGTCGGGGACGTCCCAGCGGTCGACCGCCGAGCCGGCCGGCTCGCCCTCGATCAGCAGGGCCAGCGCCGCGGCCGCGTACGCGTGCGGAGCCGGCGGCTCGGGCAGCGTCAGGGCGTCGCCGCGCCGCTCGATCAGCCCGGTGTCCAGCTTCCCGGCCACGACGTCCGGGTCGTTGAGCAGCGCCCGCAGGAAGGCGGCGTTGGTGCTCACCCCGAGGACGGCGGTGTGCCCGAGCGCGCCGACCAGCCGGGCGCGGGCGGTCTCCCGCGTCGGCGCCCAGGCGATGACCTTGGCCAGCATCGGGTCGTAGTCGGAGCCGACCACGGTGCCGACGGCCAGCGAGCTGTCCAGCCGGATGCCCGGGCCCGAGGGCTCGACCAGCCCGAGCACCGTTCCGGCCTGCGGGAGGAAGCCGCGCGCCGGGTCCTCCGCGTAGAGGCGGGCCTCGATCGCGTGCCCGTCGAGCGTCACGTCGCTCTGGTCGATCGGCAGCGGCTCCCCCGCCGCGATCCGGATCTGCTGCTCCACCAGGTCCAGCCCGGTGACGCACTCGGTGACCGGGTGTTCCACCTGGAGCCGGGTGTTCATCTCCAGGAAGAAGAAGTCGCGCGGCCGGTCGGCGTCGACGATGAACTCCACCGTGCCCGCGCCCGTGTAACCGACGGCCTTGGCCGCGTCGACCGCCGCGCGGCCCATCGACGCCCGGGAGGCGGCGTCGAGCAGGGGCGACGGCGCCTCCTCGATCACCTTCTGGTGCCGTCGCTGGAGGCTGCACTCGCGCTCACCGAGGTGGATCAGGTTGCCGTGCGTGTCCCCGAGGACCTGCACCTCGATGTGCCGGGAGTTGCCGACGTAGCGCTCGACCAGCAGAGTGTCGTCGCCGAAGGAGCCGCGCGCCTCACGACGGGCCCCGGCGATCGCGTCGGGCAGCTCCTCCTCGGTGCGCACCACGCGCATGCCCTTGCCACCGCCCCCGGCGCTGGGCTTGAGCAGCACGGGGAAGCCGACCGCGACCGCCGCGTCGGCGACCTCGTCGTCGGTCATACCGGGCTCGGTCCGCCCCGGGACGACGGGGACGCCGGCGGCCATGACCGTCTGCTTCGCGCGGATCTTGTCGCCCATGGCCTCGATCGCCGCCACCGGCGGGCCGATGAAGACGATGCCGGCCTTCTCGCAGGCCCGGGCGAACTCGACGTTCTCCGACAGGAAGCCGTAACCGGGGTGGATGGCCTGCGCGCCGGTGCGCACCGCCGCCTCCAGCACCCGCTCGATCGAGAGGTAGCTCTGCGCGGCCGGAGCCGGGCCGATCGGGACGGCGACGTCGGCCAGCCGGGTGTGCAGCGCACCGGCGTCGGCGTCGCTGTGCACCGCGACCGAGCGGATGCCCATCTCGCGGAGGGTGCGGATGACCCGGACGGCGATCTCGCCGCGATTGGCCACCAGGACTGTCTCGAACATGTCGGTGCTCACTGCTCCACTCCGCGGTCGTCCCGCTCCTCGGTCTGCGCCTTGGGTCGCCTCCGCGGTCGCTCCGCTGCTCGCTGGCGCGACGTCATCGCGTTCACATCCGGAAGACGCCGTAGCCGACGTCCTCCAACGGCGCGTTGGCGCAGGCGGAGAGCGCGAGGCCCAGGACGGTGCGGGTGTCGGCGGGGTCGATGACCCCGTCGTCCCAGAGGCGGGCGGTGGCGTAGTAGGGGTTCCCCTGCCGCTCGTACTGCTCGCGGATGGGCGCCTTGAACGCCTCCTCCTCGTCGGCCGGCCACTCCTCGCCGCGGGCCTCCACGCCGTCGCGGCGGACCTGGGTGAGCACCGACGCCGCCTGCTCACCGCCCATCACCGAGATGCGGGAGTTGGGCCAGGTGAAGAGGAAGCGGGGCGAGTAGGCCCGACCGCACATCGAGTAGTTGCCGGCCCCGAACGAGCCGCCGATGACCACGGTCAGCTTCGGTACGCGGGCGCACGCCACGGCGGTGACCATCTTGGCGCCGTGCTTGGCGATGCCGCCGGCCTCGTAGTCGCGGCCGACCATGAACCCGGAGATGTTCTGCAGGAACAGCAGCGGGATCTTGCGGCGGTCGCACAGCTCGATGAAGTGGGCGCCCTTCAGCGCCGATTCGGCGAAGAGCACGCCGTTGTTGGCGATGATCCCGACCGGGTGGCCGTGCAGGCGGGCGAACCCGGTGACCAGGGTGGCCCCGTACAGCGGCTTGAACTCGGCGAACCGGCTGCCGTCGACCAGCCGGGCGATGACCTCGCGCACGTCGTAGGGGGTGCGCGGGTCCGGCGGCACGACCTCGTACAGGGACTCCGGCGCGTGCAGCGGCTCCTCCACGGGCTCGACGTCCCAGGGCCGGGTCTCCCGCGGGCCGAGCGTGCCCACGATCTGCCGGACGATCTGCAGCGCGTGCGCGTCGTCGTCGGCGAGGTGGTCGGTGACCCCGCTCACCCGGCTGTGCAGGTCTCCTCCCCCGAGGTCCTCGGCCGTGACGACCTCACCGGTCGCGGCCTTCACCAGCGGCGGCCCGCCCAGGAAGATCGTGCCCTGCTCGCGGACGATGACGGCCTCGTCGCTCATCGCCGGCACGTAGGCGCCGCCGGCGGTGCAGGAGCCGAGGACGGCGGCGATCTGCGGGATGCCGGCCTTGGACATCGTCGCCTGGTTGAAGAAGATCCGGCCGAAGTGCTCGCGGTCGGGGAAGACCTCGTCCTGCATGGGCAGGAAGGCACCGCCGGAGTCGACCAGGTAGATGCACGGCAGCCGGTTCTGCAGCGCCACCTCCTGGGCGCGCAGGTGCTTCTTCACCGTCATCGGGTAGTAGGTGCCACCCTTGACGGTCGCGTCGTTGGCCACGATGACGCACTCGCGCCCGGACACCCGGCCGATGCCGGTGATGATCCCGGCCGCCGGCGCCTCGCCGTCGTAGAGCCCGTGCGCGGCCAGCGGGGACAGCTCGAGGAACGGACTGCCCTGGTCCAGCAGCGCGTCGACCCGCTCGCGGGGCAGCAGCTTGCCGCGGTCGAGGTGCCGCTGACGGGCGCGTTCACCGCCACCGAGGGCCACCCGGCCCAGCTCGGCGGCGAGTTCGGCGGCCAGTTCGGCGTGCGCGGCGGCGTTGCGGCCGGCGCTCGCCGCGTCGGGCGCAGCGGCTGGAGAGAGCACGGGCGCGTTCACGGCCTGAGGTTAACCGCCGTTCACCCCAGGGGTCCACCTCACTCGCCGGAAGGGTTAACGATCGTTCACATCGGGACTACCATCGGCACCGTGACCTCGACGCGCCCAGCTCGCGACGCGGCGCTGCACGCCGACATCGACCGGCCGTCGCGCCGCGAGCAGATCCTGCAGGCGGCCGCCCAGCTGTTCGCCGAGCGCGGGTCCCGCGCGGTCGGGGTGGACGACGTCGGCGCGGCGGTGGGCGTCACCGGGCCCGCCATCTACCGGCACTTCGCGAGCAAGGACGCGATGCTCGCCGAGATGCTGCTGCGGATCAGCGAGCGGCTGCTGGCCGGCGGCAGCGAGGTCGTGGCGCTGGCCGCCGACGACGTCCAGGGGCAGCTGCGGTCCCTGATCGCCTTCCAGGTGGACTTCGCGCTCGACAACCCGGCGCTGATCACCGTGCAGGACCGCGACCTGGGCAGTCTCGCCGACGCCGACGCCGCCCAGGTCCGGCGGCTGCAGCGGCGCTACGTCGAGGTCTGGGTGACCGTGCTCGCCCGCCTGCACCCGGCCGCCGACGCCGCCGCCTGCCGCGCCCGCGCGCACGCCGTCTTCGGTCTGATCAACTCCACGCCGCACAGCGCCGGCCGGCTGGACCGCCCCGCGATGGCCGCGCTGCTGAGCGGCATGGCCTGGGCGGCGGCGACCGCGTAGCGGAGGACCCGCCCGGAGGCTCAGGGGAAGGGCGGGACGGGGAGCGCCAGTGCGGCGTCGGAGATCCGGTCGATCTCGGCGGAGCTACCCTCGGCGCCTTCCTCGACCCAGGCGCTCTCCACGATCGTCACGGCCGTGCCGGAGACCGCGCTGGCGTACTCCGCCCCGGACAGCTCCGCGGGGCTCCCGGTGTAGCGGACGCCCTCACGGAGCAGGTCGCTGACGTTGCCGCTCCCGGTGCGGTCGGTGAGCGCCTGCAGGGCACGGGCGGTCGCGGCGTCGGGCATCTGCACCCGGATGACGGAGACGACGACCGGCTCGCCGTCGACCGCCGTGGAGTAGAGCGCCCGCGACAGGGCGGTGCAGTCGGCGTCGGTGAAGAAGTCCGCGGTCTCGCCGTAGGCGTGCCCGACACAGGTCTGGTCGACCTGGACGACCTCGGTGGTGTACTCCTCGCCGCCCACCGCCTGCACGTCGCCGGCCTGCGGGCCGACCGGCGCGGGCGCGGAGGTGGTGGGCGCGACGTCGGCGTCGGTGCGGCCGGCGTCGGTCTGTTGCTCGCGCAGGAACAGCCACCCGCCGACCGCCAGGCCGACGACGACCAGCAGCGCGACGACCACCAGGAGGGCGGCGCGGCCGCGCCGCACGGGCTCGTCCTCGGGCTCGCCCGCCTGCTGGTTCTGGCTCCAGTACAGCGGGGGTGACGGAGGCGGCGCGACCGGTGCGGGCTGCGCGAACACCGAGGTGCGCGCGGGCGCGGGCGTGCGCGGAGGGATGACGGTGCCCAGCGGCCGGTCGGCCTCGGCACCGGCGAACAGCCCGCCGATCCCGCCGCCG
>CADCTN010000135.1 GCA_902805535.1 uncultured Blastococcus sp.
AGCCAAACTCGCCGAGGTACCGTCCGAGGTCGCCGAGCGAGTCGACGACGGTCTGACCGTCGGATCCGTCGATCCGGGCGAGGATCTCGGTGCCGCGGTCGTACCGCTCAGAAGGCGATGTCGGTGGGTTCATGGTTGCTCCTGTTCTTGTGGAACGTCGTTTGTCGGTTAGAGCGGTCGTGGTGAGAGGTGTCGTCACGCTCGCGCCGCGCGCACGGCGTCGGCGAGGGGGGTGACGGGACGGCCCGGCAGCCGCGACAGGTCCTCGCTGTCGGTCTCGAGGTCGCCGCGGGCGATCGAGGCGTCGAGGGCGGCGACGAACCGGGCGGTCGCCTCGTCGAGACCCGCTTGCTGGAGCGAGGAGGCGTACTCGTCGACCGGCAGGTCGCGGTAGGCAACCGGCGCGCCTGTGACCTCGCTGATGACCCGGGCGAGCTCGGACAGGTCGAAGGCCGGGCCGCCGAGTTCGTAGGTCCGGTCCCCCTCCTCGTCCTGGAGCAGCGCGGCCGCCGCGGCGGCGGCGTAGTCCCTGCGGGTCGCCGCCGAGATCTTGCCGCCGGCAGCGGCGCCGAGGATCTCGCCGCGCTCTAGGTACTGGCCGGTCTGGTCGGCGTAGTTCTCGGTGTACCACCCGTTGCGCAGCAGCGTGAACGGCACGCCTGCCGCCCGCAGGGTCACGGCTCGCGGCCGCGGTTCGGTCAGGAGAACGCCGTGACGTGATCGGCGGCGAACCGCTCGTAGGAGCGCGCCGGCCGGCCGAGCAGGTTCGGCACGTCCTGGGAGAGCCACTCCGCCTCACCCTCGGCGAAGAGGCTCAGCGCCAGGGCGTTCATGGCGGCCACCGGCTGCGGGAGCCCGGCGCGAACCATCGCCGCCTCGTCCTCCTCGCGGCTCTGCGGGCGGAAGGTGACCGTTCGGCCGAGCAGCCGCGACAGCACCGTGGCGACGCCAGCGTAGGTGACGAGCTCCGGCCCGCTGAGCCAGTACGTCTGTCCCGCGTGGTCGGCCGGGTCGGCGGCGATGGCGGCGGCCACCGCGGCGACGTCGCGCGAGTCGATCATGCCAACCCGGCCGGCCCCGATCGAGGACGCGAAGCTGCCCGTCTTCGCGATCGCGGGCGCCAACATGAGGGTGTTCTGCATGTAGGCGTTGGACCGCAGCAGCGTGTGCGGCAGCCCCGAGGCGGCCAGGCCCTGCTCGATCTGCGCGTGCCAGCGCTGACGGGCGATCGGGGAGTCCGGCGATGCCTTGCTCGTGAGCTTCACGACGTGCTCCACTCCCGCCCGGGCAGCGGCGTCGACGACGTT
Organism: uncultured Blastococcus sp.; assembly: GCA_902805535.1. Classification (GTDB taxonomy): domain Bacteria; phylum Actinomycetota; class Actinomycetes; order Mycobacteriales; family Geodermatophilaceae; genus Blastococcus_B. Next base: position 1,308 of record CADCTN010000135.1, read on the forward strand.
GAGGGGCACGGGTTTCGGCGGCATCACGGGCGTG
>CADCTN010000136.1 GCA_902805535.1 uncultured Blastococcus sp.
ACTCGAAGCCGCCGGTGGCCGCGGGCGATGCGCCGGGGCTGGAGCACCGCGACTACTACTCACCGCTGCGGTCGACGTTCGCGTCGGGCGCGCACGCCGCCATCGTGGAGATCGACCCGCGGACGTGGGAGATCGACATCGTGAAGTACGCCGTGGTGCACGACTGCGGCAACGTGGTGAACCCGATGATCGTCGAGGGCCAGGTGCAGGGCGGCGTCGCGCAGGGCGTGGGCGGGGCGCTGTACGAGCGGATGGTCTACGACCAGGACGGCCAGCTGCAGAACGCCTCGTACATGGACTTCCTGATGCCGTACGCCTCCGAGGTCCCCGACATCGACATCGACCACCAGACGACGCCGTCGCCGCTGAACCCGCTGGGGATCAAGGGCGCGGGGGAGGCCGGGGTCATCCCGGGGACGGCGGCGATCGCGTCGGCGATCGAGGACGCGGTGGGACGCCGCATCACCTCGATGCCGATCTCCCCCACGGAGCTGTACGACCTGGTGCGGAACGACTCGTCGGAGATGACCGCTGCGGCCGCGCGCCGGGCGGGGACTGGAGTGATGGCGTGAAGCTCGACGGCTCGGCAGTTCTGTCCGGCGACCCGGAGAAGGTGTGGGCGGTCATCACCGACCCGGCCGTGCTGGCGCGGACCATTCCGGGCTGCGAGACGCTGGAGCAGGTCGGGGACGACGAGTACAAGATGAACGTCTCGGTCGGCGTCGGCGCGATCCGCGGGACCTACGCGGGCGAGGTCAAGCTGTCGGACCAGAAAAAGCCGTCGTCGTACGTGATGCACGCGTCGGGTGCGGGTGCGCCGGGGAACGCGCGGGCGACGGTGACGATCAACCTGGAGCCGGCGGGCGACGGGAAGACGAACCTGACCTACTCGGCCGACGCCGTGATCGGCGGCCCGGTCGCAGGCGTGGGTCAGCGGATGATCACGGGCGTCGCGAAGCGGATGGCCGGCCAGTTCTTCACGGCGATCGACGACGAGCTCACCGGTGCGGCCGCGCCCCGTCCGACCTCTGCTGCGGTCAGCTCGACCACCGCGGCTGCACCCGGCCAGCCGCCTGCGGCCGCGCCGACGGTGTTCGCCGGCAGGGCAGGCGTTCCCGCGGGAACGTCCGACGACGCCCGGACCCTGCTGATGGGGGCCGTCGGCGGCGCCGTGCTGACGCTCATCGGCGTCCTGGTCGGCTACCGCCTCGGCCGCCACAGCTGAGCATGATCACCACACGCTGAGGGCTGCCGGTCCGGCTGATCGGGCAGCCGTCAGCGCGTTCTCGTCCCAGGACCGCTCTCGAGTGGGAGCGGGACGTCGGTCTCACGCTCGGAGACCTGCCACAGGACGTCGATCTGCTTCTGCAGGTCGAAGCGGCGGAGGATCGGGCGGCGGACGGCGGGGCCGTGCGACCCGAAGCGGGGTGCGTAGAGCTCCCCGCCCTTCGCCCTCTGGTCGGTCGCCGCCCGCAGCTGCGGTCGCGCTCCCTCGAACGGTGTCATCCCCGACCGCGCCGTCAGCGCCTCGAAGAACGCGCCCGCCCAGCCGGCGCCGCCCTCGCGCACCGACCTCGCCTGCAGGTCGGTGTTCGACAGCCCCGGGTGCGCGATCAGGCTCTGCGCCGCCACCCCGGCCCGCGAGAACTGCTGCTGCAGCCCCAGTCCGAAGTGGTAGTTGGCCATCTTCGCCCGCGCGTACGCCGTCCAGGCGCCGTAGTTCTTCCGCATGTGCGGGTCGGCAGCGTCCAGCGCCCGGAAGGCCCGGTGCCGCGCGGTGCTCGTCACCGTCACCACGCGAGCGGCCGGGGCGGTCAGCAGCGCCCGCATCAGGTGCGCCGTGAAGGCCCAGTGCCCCAGGTGATCCACGCCGAGCTGCATCTCGAAGCCGTCGACCGTCGTCCGCTGCGGCATCGCCATCACCCCGGCGTTGTTCACCAGGAGATCGACGCGGTCGTGCCCGGCCAGCACCGTGTCCGCCGCAGCCCTCACGACCGACAGGTCACCCAGGTCCAGCGGCACGACCTCCATGGACGCGGCCGGGTACCGCTCCGCGATCCGGGCCACCGCCGCCGTCGTCTTCGCCGGATCGCGCGCCGCCAGCACCACGTGGGCCCCCGCGCCGGCCAGCGCCAGCGCCGTCTGCAGGCCGAGACCGCCGTTCGCCCCGGTCACCACCGCCGTGCGTCCGGTCAGATCCGGGATGTCCTTCTCGGTCCAGGCCATGCCCTATCTCCGCACGCCCCCGGCGATCACGCGACGGCGGCCCTCCCCCGGGCCTCTGCCTTCAGCTGCACCGCCGTCAGCACCTCCCACCGGATCGCCGTGCTGCCCGGCTGCACGAACAGCCAGTACAGGCGGAACCGCCGCCGCGTCGACGGGTCGGTGGCGAGCACCCGCGTCTCCGTGCTCAGCACGGTCCCGCCGCGAGCCGGCGTGAGGCGGAAGTCCATGACCGCCTTCACCCAGCCCGGCTGGATCCAGCGCTGCAGATCCTCGGCGTCCAGGAGCGGGGGCTTCTCGCCACCGCCCAGCCGCCATGCCTGCAGGGCCCCGCCGAAGATCAGTGCCCTCGGCTCCTCCGATGCCAGGAGCGGTATCGGCAGTGCCTCCAGGAACGGCAGGTCGCGCAGCCGCCTCGCCCCGTGGCCGAACAGCAGCACGGGCAGGAACCGGGCGGCCCCCAGGACGACGGTCACCGGCAGACCGCTCAGGCGCACCGCGTGCAGCTCCGCCCACACGACCTCCGGGGGTGCGTCGATCCACCGCGACTGCCGGGTGACGTAGTGGCTGTCCGGCAGCACGTCGTCGAGATCCACGCCGGGCTACCTATCCCGCGCCGTCAGTGCGCATTCATGGACCTATCAGGGCTCCGGAAAGGTCCACATCCGCCCAATGGCAGCGGCTCAGAGCGCGTCATACACCGCTCGGACGTACGCCTCGCTGCGCGCCGAGCCGAGGAGCCCCGGCGCCATCGCGTTCATCATGTAGGTGACGGTCAGCCGGCGGTCGAGGTCCATCACCGCGAGCGAGCCACCCCAGCCACCCCAGAAGAACGTGCGACCGACCGGCACGTACGGCACGACCGGCGAGCCCAGGCAGTAGCCGATCCCCCAGCGGAACGGCTCCCCCAGCACGAGGTCGACCCCGTGGGACTGCTGGTCGAACACGAGCTCGATCGTCTTCTCCGACAGCAGCCGCACCCCGCCGGCCTCGCCGCCCAGCGACAGCACCCGCAGCACGTCGAGCACCCCGCGCGCGTTCGAGTGCCCGTTCAGCGCCCCCAGGTCCGCAGCACGCCACTCGGGCGAGGCGGTCGCCTTCACCGACATGACCGGCGCAGTGAAGGTCCGCACCGCGAGGGACGTCGGGTCGACGTCGCCGGCCGGTTCCGCCCGCGGCGGGGCCACCAGCGAGGCGACCCGGTCCCGGTCCCGCTCCCGGGCGCCCACCTGGAAGTCCGCCCCCAGCGGGCCGGCGATCTCGTCGGCCACGAACCTCGCGAGCGTCTTGTTGGTGATCCGACGGATCACCTCGCCCACCAGGAACCCCTGCGTCGCCGCGTGGTAGCCCGACGCCGTCCCGGGCTCCCACCACGGCCGCTGCTGCGCGAGGCGCTCGCACGCCGTCTCCCAGTCGTACATGTCCCGCACCGAGAACGGCTGCTCCCAGCCTGAGACGCCGGACGTGTGCGACATCAGGTGCCGGACCTCGACGTCCTTCTTCCCCTTGGCCGAGAACTCCGGCCAGTAGTTGCCCACCGGGGCGTACACGTCGAGGTCACCGCGCTCGACCAGCATCAGCGCGGCCAGGTTGAGCACGCACTTCGTCGTCGACCAGACGTTGACGATCGTGTCCTGCGTCCACGGGGTCGTGCGGTCGGGATCCTGGTAGCCGCCCCAGATGTCGACGACGGTCTCGCCGTCCAGATCCACCGCGATCGAGGCGCCGAGCTCGTCACCGTCCAGGTGCCGCGCCAGAGCCTCCCGTACGCCGGCGAACCGCTCGTCGCAGCTGCCGTGGACCTCGGCCATGAGCCCTCCTCGTCGATCGCGCGGCACCGCCGCCGCCCACCGCAGCGATGAGACCACGGCCACAAGATCGCGACAACGACAGGCCGGATACTGGAATCTTCAAGCAACGGTCCGCGGTTGCCTCCAGCACCACCCGCAGACGAAGGGCATCGACATGGCACGGATCAGTGTGTTCGGCGGGACCGGCTACGCCGGCAGCAACATCGTCGCCCAGGCGGCGAGGCGGGGGCACTCGGTGACGTCGGTCAGCCGCAGCCTGCCCGAGCAACGGGCCGACGGCGTCGACCACGTCGAGGGCTCCCTCCTCGACGCCGACACCCGGGCCAAGGTCCTGGCCGACTCCGACGTCGTGGTCGTGACGGTCGCTCCGCGCGGGGACATGGCCGGCAAGGTGCACCCGGGCATCACCGCCCTGGCCGCGGACGCCGACCGCGCGGGCGTGCGGATCGGCGTCGTCGGCGGCGCGGGGTCCCTGCACGTGGCCGAGGGCGGGCCCCGCCTGTTCGACACCCCCGACTTCCCGGCCGACTACAAGCCGGAGAGCCTCGAGATGGCCGCCGTGCTCGACGACCTGCGGGCGACCCCGGAGGGCCTCGACTGGTTCTACCTCAGCCCTCCGGCAGCGTTCGGCGGCTTCGCGCCCGGGAAGGCGCGCGGCACCTACCGCGTCGGCGGCGACCTCCTGCTGACCGACGAGGAGGGCAATTCCTTCATCGGCGGCGCCGACTTCGGCACCGCCGTCCTCGACGAGATCGAGCAGCCTGCCCACCGCCGGGCCCGCTTCACCGTCGCCTACTGAGCGGCCAGGTACTCCTCGAACTCGATGCGGCCGTAGGGCGGACCCGGTACCAGGTTGTGCCCGGCCCGGTACCCGGCGAAGACCCTGCCGGGCCACCTGACCGGCACGACCCGGCGCCGGAGACCCCGGCTCACCGCCCACGCCCCGGCCAGCTCGGGCAGCGGGCGGACGGCGGGACCGCCGATGTCCGGCACCCGTCCGGCCGGTGCGCCCGACGCCAGCTCGACCAGCCGGGCGGCGACCTCCGCCGGCGCGATCGGCTGCACGTCGAAGGACGGCGCGAGGAGGACCGGCAGCCGACGCTGAACGCTGCACAGCTGCTCGACCAGCGTGTGGAACTGCGTCGCCCGCAGGACCGTGTGCGGCACCGCGGAGTCGACGACGAGCCGCTCGATCTCCACCTTGTCGCGGTAGTAGCCCAGCGGGATGTGGTCGATCCCGACGATCGAGATGAGCACCAGGTGTCCGACGCCGGCGCGGTTGGCGGCGTCGAGCAGGGTCCGCGCGATCACGACGTCCTTCCGGCGGAGCCCCGTCGCCAGGTGCACGACCGTGTCCACGCCTGCCATGGCCTCGTCGATGCCCGAGCCGGTGAGCAGGTCGCCGGTCGTCAGCCCGGGTCCGGTCCGGCGGCTCAGCGCGCGCACGCCGTGGCCCTCCGCGCGCAGCAGGTCGACGGTCGGCGTGCCGAGCGTCCCCGTCGCTCCGGTCACCAGCACCGTCGTCACCGTCGGATCCTCTCAGCCGCGCCCCTGTGGCGGCGCACCGTCGAGCGCGGCCGGCCTCAGTCCATGCGCGCCGCTTCGGCCCCCAGGCTCAGCGTGTCGGGGTCCGACGGCTTTCCCTCGCCCGTCGCGGCGAGGCTCCGCAGGCTGTCGCCGACGTAGAAGGTCCAGGCGTTCCGGCAGATCTCGAAGCACTCGTAGGTGGGCACCAGGCCGTCGTGGGTGAACCGCAGCTGCGTCCCGCCGTCCTCCGGGGACAACTCGAACCGGACCTCGGTGCCCAGCCACTCGCTCTGGTCGGAGATGAAGCTCATGTGGTTCTCGACGACCGTCCACACGACCTTCTCGCCCGGGACGAGTTCGGTGACGCGCATCGTGCAGGAGTGGACGCCGGGCACCCGGAAGGAGAAATCGTCACCGACGGCCCGGTCGTCCCCGTCGATCTTCGTCATCCACCAGCCCCGGACGTCGACGACGGCGTCGAAGACCTGGTCGGGCGTGCGGTCGACGGTGAAGGACGTCGTGTAGCTCGGGGTGCTCATGGTTCCTCCAGTACTGGTCTGCGGTTCGCTTGCATGATGCAAGTCACCATAGGGACTGGGGCTTTCATGATGCAAGCACTCTGGCTACGCTGGTCGACATGCTGGGGAAGACCTATGACGCCGAGGTGTGCTCCATCGCCCGCGCCCTCGAGGTGGTGGGCGAGCGCTGGAGCGTGCTGATCGTCCGCAATGCCCTCTTCGCCGGATCGACCCGCTTCGCCGACTTCCAGCGCAGCCTCGGGATCGCGAGCAACGTCCTGGCGTCACGCCTGGACGGCTTCGTCGAGGCCGGCATCATGCGGCGGGAGCGATACTCCGAGCAGCCGGAGCTGTTCGAGTACCTGCTCACCGACAAGGGCCGCGATCTCGCGCCGGCGCTGATCGCGCTCACCGCGTGGGGGGACCGCTGGTCCGCCCCCGACGGCGCTCCGGTCCTGTATCGCCACCGCGTCTGCGGATCCGAGGTTCGGCACGAGGTCACCTGCACGACCTGCGGCGATGTGGACGAGCTCGCCGCGATCGACGCGCTGCCCGGCCCCGGCATGCCGGCCGATCGGGCGCGGCGCATGGCAGAACGCCTGGCCGTCCGGTAGCCCGACGCGGAACGGCCCCTCCCGCAGCCGGGAGGGGCCGTTCCGCCGTCCGGATCAGGCGACCTGACGACGCCGGGTCACCAGCGCACCGGCCACCGTCGAGACGAGGACCCAGCCGGCGATCACCACCGCCGCCTTGGTCTCCTCCTGGCCCTGCGCCAGGAGCAGCACCGAGTTGCTCAGGTCGCCCCACGACACGACCTCGGGCTGGAAGACGCCGGCCACCGGGATGACACCCAGCACGGTCAGGTAGAGACCGGTCAGCGCCGCCGGCGCGTTGCCCAGAGCCGCTCCGACGCCCGCACCCACCACGGCGAAGGCGGCGCCCGACCCCGCCACGGTCCCCATAGCGAAGAGCGCCCCCTCCCACGACGGGTCGCCGCTGAAGGTGAGGGCCAGCACGCCCGCGGACGCCGCCGTGGCGACCGCGGCCAGCACGCCACCCGTCAGGACCAGGGCGACGGCCTTCGCCGTGAGCACCCGACCCCGCTGCGGAACGAGGAGGAACGTCGTCTGCACCGTCCTGTGCGTCCACTCCCCCGCGGTCGAGAGGACTCCGAGGGCCATGAGGAGCAGCGCGGCGAAGGTGCCCACCGCCCCGATCGGGCCCGTGGCGGAGGGGAACGGGTCACCGCTCAGCGCCGCCAGACCCATGGCCACCGAGGGCAGCACCACCGCCGCGGCCGCCAGCGACCTGCCGGACCGGGTGGACAGGGACTTGCCGATCTCGATGCCGACCAGTGCAGGCAGCGAGGCAGCCGACGCGCGCACCCCGGGATACGTGGTGGCGGGAGGACGGTGCATGGTGCGGGTCTCGGTCATCGGAATGTCCTCCTGGGGCAGTGGCTGGTCGATGAGCGGGGCGGCGGTCATGCCGCGGTCGTGAGGGAGAAGAAGAGGTCCTCGAGGGCGCGCTGCTGCGGGCGGAGCTCGACGAGCACGTGGCCGCCTGCCGCCGCGACCGCGCCGACCTGAGAGGGATCGGTCCCGGGCACGAGGAGGACTCCCTGCGTGCCGTGTTGCACGTGGAACCCTGCCTCTTCCAGCGCACGGGCGAACGCGGCCGGGTCGAGGGCCCGGACGGCCGTCCCCTCGGCACCCAGCAGCTCGGCGACGGGCGCATCGGCGACGATCCGGCCGTTGCCGATCACGAGCAGGCGGTCCACGGTGTGCTCGACCTCGCCGAGGAGATGGCTGGAGAGAAGGACGGTGCCGCCCCGGGCGGCGTGGGCCCGGAGCAGGTCCCGCATCCAGCGGATGCCCTCCGGATCCAGGCCGTTGACCGGCTCGTCGAAGAGCAGCACCGGCGGCTCCGCCAGCAGCGCCCCCGCGATCCCGAGCCGCTGCCGCATGCCCAGCGAGTAGCCGCCGATGCGCCGGTGCGCGGCGTCGGTGAGGCCGACCAGTCCGAGCACCTCGTCCACGCGGCCGGCCGGGACGCCGATCGTCTGCGCCAGCAGCCGCAGGTGGGTGCGGCCGGTCCGGCCCGGGTGCACGGCCGAGGCGTCGAGCAGGGTGCCGACGACGGCGCCCGGGTTGGGCAGCTGTGCGTAGGGCCGCCCGCCGACCACCGCGGCCCCCGCCGTCGGCGCGACCAGGCCGGTCATCATCCGCATCGTCGTCGTCTTGCCGGCGCCGTTCGGACCGAGGAAGCCGGTGACCGTCCCCGGCTCGAGGGTGAACGAGACGTCGTCGACGACGGTCCGGTCGCCGTACTTCTTGGTCAGTCCGCTGACCGTGATCATCGTGTCCTCCGATTGTCGACCGGCTCGTCCGGTCCCGGTGCAAGCCAACGCCGCAGCGGCCGCGGTCCGCGTCGCCCGCAGGCCGCGAATCCGCAGGCCGGACGGCTACCGGCTGTCATCCGAAAGTCGACTGCCGGCGTCCTCCGGCGGGCGACCCGGCGACCGGCATCTACGTCCTACGCTGCGTCGCATGAGCCTCCGGCAGCGCCTGTGGCCCGGGCTGAGCAGCCGGGGGATCGCGCTCGAGGCCGCGCTGGCGCTGCTGAGCACGGTCGCCATCGGGTTCGGCCTCCAGACGCCCGAGGGACGCGGCACGCCGGCCTGGTTCGGCTACGCCGGCGGCGTCGTCCTGGGTGTCGCACTGCTGTGCTTCCGCCGGCGGGCGCCGATGCTGCCGTTCGGCCTGACTGCCGCGCTCAGCCTCGTCTCACCCGCCCTCTCGTTCGCCGTTCCGCTGACCTCCTACGCGGTCGGCCGGTACGTCGGCCGCTGGCCGGTCCTGGCCGGTGCCGCGGTCATCGGCTCGGTCGCCCTCGTCGAGCCCTGGAACCTGGACACCCTCGACGACTGGGTCGGCGCCGTCGCCGGCATCGCCGTGGGGGTGGTCCTCGCCGGGGCGCTCGGTGCCTGGGCCCGCACGCGCGCCGCTCTGGTGACCGCGCTCACCGAGCGGGCGGAGCGCGCCGAGAGCGAACGGGAGCTGATGGCCCGCGACGCCGTCCTGACCGAACGCACCCGCATCGCCCGCGAGATGCACGACGTGGTCGGGCACCGGGTCAGCCTCATGGTGCTGCAGTCCGGCGCGATCGAGATGGCCGCGGCCGACCGCGACCGCGTCGAGCAGCTGTCCCGGCAGGTGCAGACCGCCGGCCGGCAGGCGCTGGAGGAGCTGCGCCAGATGGTCGGCGTCCTCCGGGCCGAGGAACGCGACGACGACGCACCGCTGGGCCCGCAGCCGGGACTGGCCGATCTCGCCCGGCTCGTCGCCCAGTCCCGGGAGGCAGGATTGTCCGTGGAGCTTCGCCCGCTGCCCGACCAGCCGGTGGATCCGCCGGTGGGCCGTGCCGCCTTCCGGATCGTGCGGGAGGCGCTGACCAACGCGGCCAAGCACGCGCCCGGAGCCGCTGTCTGCGTGACCGTCGAGCGGCGGCCCGGCGAGCTGATCGTCCAGGTGATCAACGGCGCGGGCGTCTCGCGGGCGGAGTCCCCCGGCGGCGGCTACGGCCTGGTGGGGTTGGCTGAGCGGGTGCGCACCCTGGGCGGCCGGCTCGACACCGGTCCACGGCTGGACGGCGGCTTCACGGTCGAGGCGGTGCTGCCGGCGTGACCATCCGGGTGCTGCTCGTCGACGACGAGGAGCTCGTGCGGTTCGGGCTCCGCACGGTGCTGGAGGCGGTCGGCGGCTTCGAGGTCGTCGGCGAGGCAGGCGACGGTGCTGCCGGGGTGCGGGCGGCCGGCGAGCTGCGGCCCGACGTCGTCCTGATGGACATCCGCATGCCGGTGCTGGACGGGCTGGCGGCCACCGAGCAGATCCTGGCGCTGCCCGAGCCGCCCCAGGTGGCCGTCCTGACCACCTTCCACCTGGACGAGTACGTGTACGCGGCGCTGGCCGCGGGTGCGGCCGGCTTCCTGCTCAAGGACACGCCGCCGCGGGAGATCGCGGCCGCGGTGCGGGCGGTCGCCGACGGCACCGCGACGCTGTCACCCAAGGTGACGGCGACGCTGATCGAGTCCTACGTCGAGCGGCGGGCGGCCCCGCGGCGCGCCGAGGCGCTGCAGCGGGTGGCCACGCTGTCCGACCGCGAGCGCGAGGTGCTGCAGCTGCTGGGCAGCGGCGAGTCCAACGCCGAGCTCGCCAGGCGACTCTTCGTCAGCGAGGCGACGGTCAAGACCTACGTCTCGCGGCTGCTGGCCAAGCTCGGCCTGGCCAACCGGACGCAGGCGGCGATCCTCGCTCACGAGGCCGGCCTGCCGGAGGGCTGACGACGGCGCCCGCCAGCAGACCGGCCGGGCGCGGTCCCGGAGCTCACTCGTACTCCGGGCCGACGGCGCCGGTCTCGACCTCGCCCACGCGCTGGTAGGTCGTCATGAGGACGCCCGCAGGAGACACCTGGTGGTCGGTCAGCCGCCACGTCCGGGGGATGCTGCCCTCACCGAAGAGCCGCTTGCCCTCGCCGAGGGCCACCGGGAAGACCACCAGCCGGAGCTCGTCGACGAGGTCCTCGCGCAGCAGCGTCTGGATCAGGCCGGCGGAGCCGTGCACCTGCAGCTCCCCGCCGTCCTCGGCCTTCAGCGCGCGGACGGCGTCACCGACGTCGCCCCGCAGCAGCTCCGCCGTGTCCCACTCGACCGACGCCAGCGTCCGGGAGGCGACGTACTTCTTCTTGAAGTTCAGCCCCTGCGACACCGGGTCGTCGCTGATCATCTTCGGCCAGGCCCCGTAGAAGATCTCGTACGTGGTGCGCCCCAGCAGGAAGTCCTGGGCGCCGGTGAACCACGCGTTCATCTGCTCGCCCAGGGCGTCGTCGAAGAACGGCGGCAGCCAGCCCTCGTGGGAGAAGCCGCCCGAGGGGTCCTCGCCGGGACCGCCGGGGGCCTGCATGACCCCGTCGAGGGTGACGAACGTGGTGACGACGAGCGGTCGCATGAGGAACTCCTTCGTTGCGGCGGGCCGCGGCCGGCCCCTCACCATGACGTCGAACGGGAACGGGACTGATCGACACGATCGGGGAAACTTCCTCCAGCACCGGCCGCGAGCCGCCGATCACCTGAACAGGAGACGTCACCGCAAGGGGAGAACGTGGGCCGCACACGCACGGACGCCGAGCAGCAGGTCGCCGACCTGCTGCGCACGGCGCGCACCTCGCTGCACCTGAGCGTCGCGTTCCTGAGCCGGCTCGACGGCACGACCCAGCACCTGGAGGTGGTCGACACCTCGGTGCCGTTCCTCTTCCGGGAGGGCTACCAGCAGAAGCAGGAGGTGACGCTCTGCCAGGCGGTCCTCGACAAGAAGCTGCCGCCGGTCATCCCGGACCTGACGGACTTCCCCGAGGCGATGAAGCTGCCGGCGGCGCGCATGCCGCGGTTGCGCAGCTACGTCTCGGTGCCCGTGACCCTGAGCGACGGATCGCTCTACGGCACCTTCTGCGCCGCCGGACTGACGTCGGACAAGGAGCTCACCGAGCGCGACAAGGTCCTGATGGACGTTCTGGCCTCGGCCGCCGCCGTGATCATCGAGCCGGAGGTGCGCGCGCAGGAGCGACGGTCGGAGATCACCGACCGGCTCGACCCGCTCATCGCCGCCGGCGGACCGGTCGTGGTGCTCCAGCCGATCGTGGACCTCGCGACCGGGCGGCGGGTGGGGGCCGAGGCGCTCAGCCGGTTCCCCGCCGAGTGGGGCATGGCGCCTGACGTCGTCTTCGGCCAGGCGCACAGCGTGGGGTCGGGCCACCTGCTGGAGCTGCTCGCCCTGGAGCGCGCAGCCGAGCACCTGGACCGGGTCGGCGGGTACGTCGCCATGAACGTCTCCCCCGCGACGCTCCTGACGCCGGAGTGCGGCGATCTCCTGGGCCGGCTCCCGCTGTCCCGCGTGCTGCTGGAGCTCTCGGAGCACGACCAGGTGGAGGACTACGCCGCCCTGAACGCCACCCTCGCCCCGTTCCGTGCCGCCGGGCTCCGGCTGGCCATCGACGACGTCGGCGCGGGCTTCTCCTCGCTCCGGCACATCGTCGTCACCGCCCCCGACGTCATCAAGATCGACCGCAGCATCGTGGCCGGGCTGGACACCGACCCGGTGCTCGAGACGCTGGTCCGCTCGCTCGTCGACTTCGGTCACGGCTGCGCCGTGCGCGTCGTCGCCGAGGGCGTCGAGGGCGAGGGCGAGGCCGCCGTCCTGCGCCGGCTGGGCGTGGACTACGGCCAGGGCTGGCTCTACGGCCGCCCCGGCCCGCCCGAGGCCCTGGTCGACCTCGTCCGGGCGCCGGTCCGGCTGCCGCGTCCGCGCCGCGACATCACCCCGGTCCAGCCCGCGCTGCGCCAGCACTGACCGGTCGGCGCCCACTGGTGACGCCGATGCGGGCCCGACCGGACGGCGTCCGGGCTAGCGTGTCCGGCGTGCGGTCGGTGACGCGGCGCGAGGTCCTCGGTCTGCGGGTGCGTGCTCAGCAGCTGGACCGCGAGTCGGGCACCGTCGCCGACACCGCGATCCTCGATCTCGGGCCGCAGGACACCGGCGCCGACGGCGCCCGGTGGGCGCTGGCCCTGCGCGGGGTGTCGGCACCGGCCGAGGACGACCTGGCCACCGCCTGGACGATCCGCGGCGCCCCGCACGTCTACCGCCGGGCCGACCTGCCGGGGGTCGCCGCGGCCACCGCGCCGTTCTCCGACGCCGATGCCGGCAAGCGGATCTTCGACGCGAGCAAGCCGCTCCGGGCAGCAGGCATCCCGAACCTGACCGCCCTGGACGTCGTCGCGGACGCGATGCGGTCGATCGTGACCGGGCCGATGGTCAAGGGCGAGATGTCGGGCCGCCTGACGGCCGTGCTGGACGAGCCCTACCTGCGCTTCTGCGTGCCCTGCGGCGCCACTCACCCCTACGAGCAGCCCTTCCGGCTCTCCGCCCTGCGCGCCGGCCTCGAGCTCGAGCCGGGCACCTCGCCGCCGGTCCTGCGGCCGATCCCCGGCTTCACACCTGCCGACGAGGTGCCCGAGCGGCTCGACGTCGTCCGGGCGTACCTGCGGCTGCTCGGCCCGGCGACGCCGAAACTCGTCGCCGGCTACCTCGACGCCCCGGTCAAGGACGTGCAGGCGCGCTGGCCGCGGGACGCCGTGGAGGTGGACGTCGACGGCCAGCGCCGCTGGCTGCTCGAGGACGACCTCGACGCACTCGGCGACCCGCCGCGGGGGACGCGCCTGCTGGCCCCGTTCGACCTGCACCTGCAGGCCCGGGATCGGGCGCTGCTGGTCGGCGACGCCGCCCGCGCGAAGGACCTGTGGCGCACCCTCGGCCGGCCAGGCGGGGTCCTGGTCGACGGCGAGGTCGTCGGCACCTGGCGGGCGCGCAGGACCGGATCGGGGGCCGGCGTCGAGGTCAGCTCCTGGGACGCCGTCGACGCGCCCACCCGCCGCACCGTCGCCGAACAGGCGGAACGACTCGCGGCATCTCGCGGGCTGGCCCTGCGTACCGTCGACATACCGGACTGAGCGGGCCGGATCCGCCCCGGTCGGCTCTTCCGGTCGCAATATCTCATCACTAAGGTATTCAGCATGAGTGAACGCCGGGTCCGCATCGGCATCGACACCGGCGGGACGTTCACCGACGTCGTGGCCGTGGACGAGGAGACCGGCCACACCACGACCACGAAGACGCCGTCCACACCGGCCGACCCGGCGGAAGGATTCCTCAACGGCGTCCGCAAGGTCCTCGACCTCATGGGCCTGGACGGGAGCGCGGTCACCGCCGTCAGCCACGGCACGACGGTCGCCACCAACCAGCTGCTCGAGGGCAAGCTCGACCGGATCGGGTTCATCACCACCGAGGGCTACGAGTCGGTGCTGGAGATCGCCCGCCAGTCGGTGCCCGACGGCTACGGGAACAGCTACTTCTGGGTCAAGCCGCCGCGGATCGTGCCGGCCGACCTGGTCCGCACCGTGCGCGGGCGCCTGGACCACACCGGCGTCGAGGTCCGCCCGTTCCACGAGGACGACGCCCGCTCGGCCGCCCGCTTCTTCCGCGACGCGGGCATCTCCACCCTCGGCGTCTGCTTCCTGCACGCCTACGCGAACGACGCCCACGAGCGCCGGATGCTCGAGGTGATCCGGGAGGAGCACCCCGGCGCCGTCGTGAGCATCTCCAGCCAGGTGCTGCGCGAGTACCGCGAGTACGAGCGCTCGGTGACCACCCTGGTCGACGCCGCCGTGAAGCCGAAGGTCAGCGCCTACGTCACCAACATCCGCACGCGGTTGGACGAGATCGCGCCGGACGTGCCCTTCTACGTGATGAAGAGCAACGGCGGCGTGCTCTCGGCGGGCGAGGTCGTGCACCAGCCGATCACCACGATGCTGTCCGGCCCGGCCGCCGGCGCCCTGGGCGCGGCACTGATCGCCGGGACCGCGGGCTTCGACCGGGTGCTCACCTGCGACGGCGGCGGCACCTCCACCGACGTCACGGTGGTCATCGACGGCGAGCCCGCGCTCACCACCGAGGGCTCGGTCGGCGACTACCCGAGCAAGATCCCGATGATCGACGTCGTCACCGTCGGCGCGGGCGGCGGCTCGATCGCCTGGCTCTCCCCCGAGGGCACGCTCAAGGTCGGCCCCCGGTCCGCCGGCGCCGACCCCGGCCCGATCTGCTATCCCGACGGCGGGAACGAGCCGACGGTCACCGACGCCCACGTAGTCCTCGGCCGGATCCCCCCGCACCTGCTGGGCGGTGAGATCCCGCTGTCGACGGACGAGGCGACCGCCGGCCTGCGACGGCTCGGCGCGAAGCTGGACATGGACCTCGAGCGCACCGCCACCGGGATCCTGGAGATCTCCGCGTGGAACCAGGCGAACGCGCTGCGCCAGGTGACCGTCGCCAAGGGCCTCGACGTCCGCGACTTCACGCTGACGACGTTCGGCGGCTCCGGCTCGCTGCTGGCCTGCCGGCTCATGGACATCCTGGGGCTCCCGCGCACGCTCGTGCCGCCCAATCCGGGCAACGTGAGCGCGTTCGGGCTGCTCACCGTCGACGTCCGCAACGACTACGTGCAGACCGTCGTCTCCAAGCACGTCGACCTCGACGTCGCCCGGGTGCAGTCGGTCTTCGCCGACCTGGAGGCCCAGGCCCAGGCCGCCCTGGACGGCGAGGGCTTCGGCCGCGACGCGCAGCGCATGCAGCGGACGGCGGACCTGCGCTACGTCGGGCAGGCGTTCGAGGTCCGGGTCCCGGTGCCCGACGGCCGGCTCGACGCCGAGGGCTCGGAGACGGTCGCTCAGGCGTTCCACGCCGCCCACCGCCAGCTCTACGGCTACGACTTCGCCACCGACCCGCGCCAGGCCGTGGAGTGGGTCAACCTCCGGGTCAGCGGGATCGGGCCGATCCGGCGTCCCGACCTGGTGGAGCTGCAGGCTCGGGACGGCGGGACGGACCGGGCCGTCACGGGCTCCCGCCGCGTCTTCTTCGACGACTGGGTGGACACCCCGACCTACAACCGCCCCGATCTCGGCCCCGGCGACGTGGTGCGCGGCCCGGCGATCATCGAGGAGTTCGGCTCCACCGTGCCGGTACACCCCGGCTTCGCGGTCACCGTGGATGCCCACGGGAACCTGCTGCTCACGAAGGAGGCCGGTCAGTGACCAACGCGCAGAAGGTCGACGCCGACCCGATCCTCGTCGAGATCGTCGCCGGCACCCTGGCCGCGATCGAGAAGGAGGTCGAGACATCCATCGGCCGCACCTCGCGCTCGCCGATGATCCGCGACGCGCACGACTTCCGCGCCGGCATCCACGACCGGCAGCTGCGCAAGCTCACCGGCCGCTCGTACTCGGCGCTCGTGCACCCGGTGGTGCGCGACTACCCGATCGAGACGATGAACGTCGGGGACGTCTACTTCCACAACGACGTCTACCTCTCCGAGGGCGGCATCGGCCACCTGCCCGACCTGTGCGTGACCGTGCCGGTGTTCGCTGCCAACCCGGAGACCGATCAGCCGGAGGTCGTGGCCTTCATCCAGGCCTTCGGCCACCACGACGACATCGGCGGCGCGGTGCCCGGGTCGATGCCGTCGGCGGCGACCAGCGTGTACGAGGAGGGCCTGATGGTCCCCCCGATCAAGCTGTGGGACCGCGGCGTGCCCAACGAGTCGGCGCTGAAGATCATGACCCGCAACTCGCGGATGCCCGACTCGCTCGCCGCCGACCTGGACGCGGAGTGCTCGGCCTGCCTCGCGGGCGCGCGGCGACTGGGCGAGCTGTTCGAGCGCTACGGCGTCGCCGCGGTCGAGGCGTGTTTCGAGGCGATCCTCACCAGTTCCACCGAGGTCTACCGCCGGGAGATCCTGAGCCAGATCCCCGACGGCAGCTACGTCTGGGAGGACTACGCCGAGCACGACGGCGTCGATGAGCCGCAGCTGCACCGCCAGCGGATCACGCTGACCATGGACTCGTCGAAGGACGTCCCGCTGGTCATCGACTTCACCGGCACCGGCCCGCAGGCGAAGGGGCCGATCAACCACTGCGGCGACTACGCCGACGGCAACTTCCTCAAGAAGTGGCTGGCGCCGATCCTGCGCAACCTCGCCGAGACGCCCGAGCGCATGGCGCAGCTCGACGTCAACGAGGGCGTCGTCCCGCTGATCGAGATGCGCTTCCCGGAGAAGGGCACGCTGCTCACGCCGATCTTCCCGGCGCCGACCAACGCCCGGACCTTCGTCATCCTGCGGCTGCTCGGCGTCCTGGCCGGCGTGCTCGCCAAGGCCACCGGCGGCCGGATGCCGGCCGACCAGGAGACGATCCGCTACACCGGCGTCTACGGCACCGACTCGGGCGGCGAGCCCTACCTCATGCGCGAGGTGCTCGGCGGCGGCTCGGGCGGGCGGTACTACGCCGACGGCGAGGACACCATCCACGTCGTCCCCGACTCGCGGAACCTGCCCACCGAGTTCACCGAGGGCCGCTTCCCGCTGCGGATCGAACGGCTGGGGCTCGCGCTGGACTCCGGCGGCCCCGGCCGGTACCGCGGCGGCTGCGGCTACGAGAAGCACATCCGGGTGCTCCGCGACGCGCACTTCATGTCGATCGCCGACCGCTCGATCCTGGCCTGCTGGGGCGTCAAGGGCGGCAAGGCCGGCCAGCCGTTCCAGGTGACGGTCGACCCGGGCGGGCCCGACGAGCACGACGTCGACGCGCTCGCCGACGCCGAGCCGCTGACGGCCGGCACCGTCGTCCGCATCCGGACGACGGGCGGCGGCGGCTGGGGCGATCCGCTGGACCGGCCGGTCGAGGAGGTGCTGCGCGACATCGCCTGGCGCAAGGTGTCGGTCGCCGGCGCCCGCGCGGACTACGGCGTCGTCGTCCGGGAGGACGGGTCGGCCGACGAGGCAGCGACCGAGGGGCTCCGCCGGGAGATGCGGGAGCTCCGCACCGGCGAGGAGCCGTTCTTCGACCGCGGCCCCGGCTACGCGACCCTGTCGGGCGGAGCGACGTTCAACGAGTTCGACGTCCTCTGAACGGGACGAGATCTGCACACTCGCCCTCATCAGGTCGCTGATGGGGGCGAGTGTGCAGATCTCGTCCTGGGTCAGGTGAGGGGGTCGGTGCTCCCGGGCGTCGGCTTGGCCTCCTCGCCCGTGCTCCCGTCCCCGTCGTCGGCGGCGTCCTCGACGGACTCCGGCGTCAGCGGCGTCTCCTCGAGCACGTTCTCCCGCGCCTGGTCGCGGTCGGTTCCTGGTACCTCGGTCATGTGGCCTCCTTCTCGGCAGGTCCGGCCCCTACCCGGCCGCGGCGGCTCCGACCCCGACTTCGCCACGGGCGAACAGGCTCAGACCCCGGACGGGCGGCCGTCGTCCAGCCGCCGCAGCACCTCGGCCGTGTGCGGATCGGCCGGCAGGAACGCCTCGATGCTCAGCTCGGCGGCGGTGACGTCGACCGCGGTGCCGAACGTCGTCACCGTGCTCAGGAAAGCGAGCACCTCGTCGCCGACCCGGATCCGCAGCGGGACGGCGATCCCGTTGGGCGGCGTCCGGTCGGTCCCGCCGGGCAGGGCGAGCAGCTCCCGGTGCAGCGCCGTCAGGTGCGGGTCCGCCGTCAGGTGCGCCTCGCGGCCCAGCCGGTGCAGCACGTGCCCCCGCCACTGGGACAGGTTGGTGATCCGGGGCGCCAGCCCGTCCGGGTGCAGGCTCAGCCGCAGCACGTTCGCCGGTGGTGCCAGCAGCTCCTCGGCGACCCCGGCCACGAGCGGCGCGACGCCCCGGTTGGCGGCGACGAGGTGCCAGCCGCGGTCGATGGCCAGGGCCGGGAAGGGCTCGTAGGCCGCGAGCACCAGGTCGACGGCGGCACGGACGACGGCCATGTCGGGGTCCTCGAGCGCGCGGCGGCGGTAGACCGGCGCGAACCCCGCAGCCAGCAACAGCTCGTTGCGCTCGCGCAGCGGCACCTCCAGCTGCTCGGCCAGGTGCAGCACCATCTCCCGGCTCGGCCGGGCCCGGCCCGTCTCCACGAAGCTCAGGTGGCGGGCGGACACCCCGGCGTCACTGGCGAGGTCGAGCTGGCTGAGTCGGCGGCGCTGCCGCCACGTCCGCAGCAGGGCCCCGACCGGGGGACGGGTCGCGGTGGCGGTCACGCCTCGCGACGCTAGCGATGCGAGCGCCGTCCGTCGCCTACCTGGCGGGTAATGGACCTGCCGCACGGCCGCCGCCACGGTGGGCCCATGACCACCACCGCCGCTGGGAACGCGGCTCGCACGCACACCGCTCCTGAGGGCCTGCTCCGGTCGGCCCTCCGGCTCGACGCCGTCGTCACCGGCCTGAACGGTGCCGCCTACCTGGCGGCAGCGCCGCTGCTCGACGACCTGCTGGGCCTCTCCGCGGAACTGCTCCGCGGCGTCGGGGCCTTCCTCCTGGGCTACGCCGTCGCCGTCTGGCTGGTCGGCGCCCGCGTCCGGCCGAGCACCGCGGCGGTCGAGGCCGTCGTCGTGCTCAACGGGGTGTGGGCCGTCGGCAGCGTCGCCGTCGTGCTCACCGGCCTGTTCACCCCCACCACCGTGGGCGCCGTCTGGATCGTGCTGCAGGCGCTCGTCGTGGCGGGCTTCGCCGCCCTCCAGCTCGCCGGCCTCCGCCGGCGCGCCTGACACCCGAGAGACAGGAGATCCCCATTACCGCCCGCCCCGACCTCGTCGACCGGTACCTCGCCGCCTGGAACGAGACGGACCCGGCTGCGCGCGCCGCCGCCCTCGCAGGCCTGTTCACCGACGACGTCACCTACACCGACCCGATGGTCTCGATCGAGGGCCACCAGGCCCTCGACGCCACCATCGCCGCCGTCCAGCAGCAGTTCCCCGGGTTCGTCTTCCGCCCGGCCGGGCCGGCGGACGCCCATCACGACCAGGTCCGATTCACGTGGGAGCTGGGCCGGCCGGGCGAGGAGGCGCCGGTCAGCGGCTTCGACGTCGCGATCGTCGACGGCAGCGGGCGCATCCGCGCGGTGCTCGGCTTCCTCGACCGGGTGCCGGCGCCCGCCTGACCCGGCAAGGCCGGCGGGGACCGGGGCACAGCGCCCTCGGTCCCCGCCCGGCACGCCGGGCCCGATCTGCTCACCGCCGGCGCAGCCACCGGAACCATCGGCGCCGCGGCGGGGCCGCCGCCCGCGGCGAGGGCGGCGAGGGCGGCGGTGGCGGCGGACGCGACTCGCGCCACCCGGCCACCAGCGCGTCGACGTCGGCCATTCCGGGGACCGCCGCCCAGCGGCTCTCCTGCGGGCGCCGCCAGAAGGCCGCCACACGGGCGTTGTAGTCCTCGGCCAGGTCGCGCACCTGCGCCTCGCTGCGGAGTCGCGCGGCACGGGCCGGCAGCTGGTCACGCTCGCGGCGCAGGGCCAGTCCTGGCGGGAGCATCGCCGCGGTGTCCACGCCCTCGCGCCGGGCCTTGGCGACGGCCCAGTCGTAGGCGGTCTCCTCGCGCTCCAGCCCGCGCAGCGGCTTGCCCGCACCGGCGAGGTGCTCGAACTCGCCCCGGGCGATGCTCTGCGAGATCTGGTGGTCGACCCACGTCTGGAAGGACATCCCGGGCGGCTTGCGATCGGTCATCGCCCTCCATCGTGACACCGGTCTGCCAGGCTGGCGGGGTGCGGACGACGAGCAGCCGAGAGGCCTACCGGAACCCCTGGATCCGAGTGCGGGAGGACACCGTCGAGCTGCCCGACGGCACCTCCGGGCTCTACGGGGTGGTCGAGCGGCCCGACTTCGCGCTGGTCCTGCCGGTCGAGCGCGACGGGTTCTGGCTCGTCGAGCAGTACCGCTACCCCCTGGGCCGGCGGTCCTGGGAGTTCCCCCAGGGCACCTGGGGCCACGGGGACGACGGAACGACGGAGGAGCTCGCGCGCGCCGAGCTGGCCGAGGAGACGGGCCTCCGGGCCGGTCGGCTGGAGCACCTCGGGCGACTGGACCTCGCGCCGGGACTGATGACCCAGCTCTTCGACGTGTGGGTCGCCTCCGAGCTCTCGGCCGGACCGACGGCGCGGGAGGCCACCGAGTCGGACATGCGGCAGGCATTCGTCGCGAAGGGCGAGCTGGAGCAGATGATGCGGGACGGGCGGCTCACCGACAGCCCCTCGCTGGCCGCTTACAGTCTGTTACTCCTGACTCGGTGACCGGGCAGGTCAGCGACGCGCCCACCTGCGACGGCGTGCCGGTGACCACCCTGGGTGATCGGCGCGCGGTGGGATGATCCCGTTCGGGTGATGCTGCTCCCCGCCGTCGTGCACGGAGAGCGGCGGCACACGAGGCTGGCCGGATGCCGCTGACCGCCCCCGGCCTCCCGGGCCTGCCGCCCGAGCTGTCCGGACCGGTGGCGGTGGAGCTGGCCAAGCCGGTGCGCACCATCCCGGCATCGGGGGCCCTGCCGGGCGGTTGCCTCTACGAGCCCAAGTGGGACGGCTACCGGCTGGTCGTGGTCCGGGCCGGCGCCGCCACGCGGGTGTGGTCCAAGCAGGGCCGCGACCTGACCGACCGGTTTCCCGACGTCGTCGCCGCGGCCGTCGCCCAGATCCCCGTGGGCACCGTGGTGGACGGCGAGGTCGTCGTCTGGAACGGCTCGCGGCTGGACTTCGGCCTCCTCCAGCAGCGGATGGTCACCGCCCCCGGACGGATCCCCGGCCTCGCCGCCGCCCATCCCGCCTCCTACGTCGCCTTCGACCTGCTCGCCGCCGGAGGCGCCGACCTGCGTGCGGAGAAGCTCGGCCGGCGCCGTGCGGCGTTGGAGGAGCTCGCCGCCCGGTGGGCGCCGCCGCTGCAGCTGTCGCCCGCGACGACGGATCCCGCCGAGGCCCGGACGTGGTTCGACGACTACCGCCCGGCGGGCATCGAGGGTCTGGTCGCCAAGGGCGTCGGCACGCGGTACGCCCCGGGCCGCCGGGAGTGGCTCAAGGTGAAGTCCTGGGAGACCACCGAGGTGCTCGCCGGCGGCGTCATCGGCCCGATCGGGGCCCCCAGCCAACTGGTGGCCGGCCGTTTCCGGGACGGCGAGCTCGTCGTCGTGGGCCGGACCAGCCCGCTCGACCCGCAGCAGTCCGCCGCGCTCGCTGCCGTCCTCACGCCGGCCGGCCGCGACCACCCCTGGCCGGAGCGCATCGGCACCGGCGCCTTCGGGGGCGGGAGGCTGTCGGTCGCGCTCACCCGGGTCGAGCCGTCGGTGGTGGTCGAGGTGAGCGCCGACGCGGCGCTGCAGGCGGGAGTCTTCCGCCACCCGCTGCGGTTCGTCCGCGTGCGCCAGGACCTCCGCCCGGGAGACGTGCCGCAGCAGCCCTGATCAGGTCTCCTCAGCGCATCGTCAGGCCGCGGCGGCTCAGCACCCGCCGCTCCAGCGGGGCGAACAACAGCAGCTCGATCGCCACGCCGACCGCCAGGATCAGCGCGATCGAGGTGATGACCAGGGACATCTGGGACAGCTCCCGGCCGAGGTTGAGCAGCTGACCGAGGCCCTGCCCGAGCTGCGGGGAGTAGGTGATGAGCTCGGCCGCCATCAGGGAGCGCCACGCGAAGGCCCACCCCTGGCGGAGCCCGCCGAGGTACCCGGGCAGCGCGGCGGGCAGCAGGACGTACCGGGTGCGGCCCAGAGCCGACAGCCCGAGCACCCGGCCGACCCGGTCGAACAGTGGCGGCACCTGCTTCATGCCACTGAGCAGTCCGTTCGCGATCGAGGGCACCGCGCCGAGGAGCACCACGGTGTAGATCGCCGCATTCGAGAGCGAGAACCAGATGATCGCCGCGGGCACCCAGGCGACCGACGGCAGGCTCTGCAGACCGCTGACGATCGGCCCGATCGCGGCTCGCAGCCACGTGCTCCACCACATGGCCAGCCCGAGCAGCGTGCCGAGGACCAACGACATGGCGAACCCCGCGGCGCCGCGGCTCAGGCTCGTCCAGATTGCCTCGAGGGCCTGGCCGCTCTGGACCGTCTCCCAGAACCGCCCGGCGACGTCGGCCGGGGACGGCAGGGCGTAGGGCGGCTTGACCTCGGCGAGATAGGCGACCTGCCACACAGCCACGAGGAACCCGAGGAAGACGATGGGCGGGAGCACCGACCGGACGAACTTGCGCACCAGGCCCGGCCCTGGCGGCAGGGTGACGGTGTCGAGCGCGTCCAGCCCCGCCCCGACGGCCCGGGTCCGTTCCTCGTCCCGGTCCGCGACGTCCCGGTCCGCGACGGCGAGCCCCGGACGCCCGTCGGCCGACGGACGGCCGGGCGGTCGGTCAGTGGCCATGACGGCTGATCTCCACGTGCAGTTCCCGGGTGATCTCGGTGGCGAGGCTGCTCACACCCGGCGACTCGATGGTCCGGGGCTGGGGGATGTCGACCTGCCACTCGCGCACGATGCGGCCCGGTCGGGATCCCATCAGGACCACGCGCTGACCCAGCCGCGCGGCCTCCCGGACGTTGTGGGTGACGAAGACGACCGACAGGCCCTGCTCGGCCCACACCCGGGCGAGCTCCTGGTGGAGCACGTCCCGCGTGATGGCGTCGAGCGCCGCGAAGGGCTCGTCCATGAGCAGGACGGAGCTGTCCTGCGCGAGCGCCCGGGCCAGGGCGACGCGCTGGCGCATGCCACCGGAGAGCTCGTGCACCCGCTTGCCGCCGTGACCCTCGAGGTTCACCACGGCCAGCAGCCGCTCGGCCTCGGTACGCCGCTGCGCCCGGCCGACGCCGCGCGCCCGCAGCGCCAGCTCGACGTTGCCCGACGCGGTGAGCCAGGGCAGCAGAGCCGGCTCCTGGAACATCAGCGCCGGCCGTGCCGAGGACACGGTCACCCGGCCGGAGGTGGGCTCGGTGAGCCCCGCGATCAGGTTCAGGAGCGTCGACTTCCCGCAGCCGGACGGCCCGACCAGGCAGACGAACTCGCCGGGGGCCACCGTCAGGTCGACGCCGTCGAGCACCGGGGGCCGCCCTCGCTCGAAGATGTGCGACACACCCTCGATCGAGACCGCCGCGGGCTGCCGCGACCGGACCAGCCGCACGTCGCGCTGCTGGATCGCGACCTCTGTCGTCATCGGACCTGCGCTCATGGGTTCATCCCCCTGTCGGGCCGTCTCGACGTCACTCGTCGCCGAGGCCGCCGGCCGAGACCGGCTCGAGGTCCTGGTCGCCCAGGATCGCGTTGAGCGGCCGGAGGTCGTAGATCCCGGCCAGGTCCACCTCTTCCTCCGTGGTTCCCGCGGCCACGCCGTCCTCGGCCGACCGCGCGAGCGCCGGGGCGATCGGGTCGTAGGTCACGGTGAGCTCCGACCACGCGCGGTCGAGCACCTCAGCCTCGAGAGGGGAGCCACCGGCAGCCTCCAGCCCCGCGTTCACCGCGGTCGTGGCCGCCTCGGCATCACCGTTCGCCAGCTCCACCGCGGCGACGTGCCCTCGGAGGAGCGCCGCCACGGTGTCCGGGTACTGCTCGAGGAACTCGGTGCGCACGATCAGGTGGGTGGTCACGAACTCACCGTCGGGCCACAGATCCTTCTCGTTGACCAGTACCTGGCCGCCGGCTTCGAGCACCAGCCGGGAGGCGAACGGCTCGGGCAACCACGCGCCGTCCAGATCGCCCGCCTGGAAAAGCTGCAGGACGTCGCTGTTGGCGGTCGGCGTGATGGTCACGTCACCATCGCCCCCCACGCTGTTCTCCAGCCCCTCCTCGGTGAGCCAGGTGCGCAGCGCGACGTCCTGGGTGTTCCCCAGTTGCGGACTGGCCAGCGTGGCGCCTTCGAGGTCGGCGGCGGAGTCGATGCCCTCGCGGACGACGAGCTGCACTCCGCCCGAGGCGGCGCCGGCGATGATGCGGATGGCCTCGCCGTCGCTCTGCCCGTAGGCGTTGACCGTCGGGCTGGGACCGATGTACGCGGCGTCCAGGGCGCCGGCGAACAGCGCCTCGACCTCGTCGGGGCCGGCGTTGAACACCTGCGTGGTCAGCGTGGTGTCGCCGAGCTCGTCCTCGATGAGGTCCTGGTCGACGCCGATCAGGGCGGCGGCGTGGGTGACGTTGGCGAAGTAGCCGAGGCGGAGCTCCTCCGCGGCCCCGGACGGCGAGCCGCCGGAGTCGGCGTTGCCGGTCCCGCCGCACGCGGCCAGGACGGCGACGGCGGGGACGAGCGCGAGCAGAGCGGTCCGACGGAAGAGCGGCGTACGGATCGCAGACATGGGTCCTCGTCGAGGCGAGGGCATGCGGGCGCTGCTCAGCCACCCGTGGTCCAGGTGGCGGCGGGCCACGAGGAGCGGCGACGAAGGCATGCGGCGACATTAACCCGCTTATCCCCATTGGTCTAGTGGAGTTTGACGCCGTGAGTGTTACCCGGGCCGGACGGGGCGCGGCTCCTGCGGAACCCGGCCCAGCGCGACCAGCAGCCGGCGCAGCAGGTCGGCCAGCAGCTCCCGATCGGCGGCGGGGAGCCCGTCCAGCAGCTCCCGTTCGGTCTCCAGGTGGTCCGGCAGGGCCGCGTCCAGCGCCGCCCGGCCCTCGTCGGTCAGCGTGACCACGACGGCGCGGCCGTCGGCGTCGCTGCGCTCGCGGGTGATCAGCCCTCGCTCCTCCAACCGGTCCAGCCGCTGGGTGATCGCCCCCGACGTGACCAGCGCCGTCCGCATCAGGGCCGTGGGCGTGAGCTGGTAGGGGTGGCCGGCCCGGCGCAGTGCCGCCAGCACGTCGAAGGACGGGGCGTCGAGGCCGTACCGGGCGAACGTGGCCCGCTGGGCGAGGAACACCTCGCGCTGCAGCTGGCTGATCCGCCCGATGACGCCCATCGGCGAGCAGTCCAGGTCGGGCCGTTCCCTGGCCCACTGGGCCAGGATCTGGTCGACCGCGTCCTCCACGTCGCTCACGGTAGTTCTCCTGCTGCGCTCGGCAGCTCCAGCCCGGCGAGGTGCTCGTGGTACGGCCGCGCCGGCCGGCCGAGCAGCGCCTCCAGCACCCGCGGGCTGCCGGTGAAGCCGTGCGCCCGGTAGTGGTCGAACATCAGCCGGGCGCAGTGCGCCGCGTACTCCTCCGGGGGCGGCACCGGGCCCTCCGGGACGGCGTCCTCCGCCCGAACGTCCCGCCCGACGTGCTCCGACAGCAGCCGGGCGAGGCGAGGGGCGTCCAGCGGTTCGGGCCCGACGGCCTCGAAGGTGCCGCCGTCCAGGCCGTCCTCGGTGAGCAGCACCGCCGCCGCGTCGGCGACGTCGCGGAGGTCGACCAGCGACTGCGCCTGGTCCAGCCCCCACGGGCTGCGCAGCACCCCGGTGGCCGCGGCGTCGGCCAGCCGGCCGTCCAGGTTGTCCGCGTAGGCGCACGGCTGCAGTACCCGCCAGCGCAGTCCGCCGGCGTCCAGCGCCTCCTCGACCCGGTCCTTGGCGGCGTGGTGCGGCATCGACCGGGCCTGCGGCCGCAGCACCGAGTGGTAGACGACGCGCGCCACGCCGGCCCGCCGCGCGGCGGCCAGCAGGGCCGTCGCGCCCTCGGTCTCGGCGGGGTCGAAGTTCGGCCAGATGAGGTACAGCGCCGCGGCGCCTTCGAGCAGCGGCTCCACCGTCGAGGGCTGCCGCAGGTCGGCGGCGACGACCTCGGCGCTGAGCGCGGTGAGCTCCGGCCGGGGCTGCGAGCCGCCCACCAGTCCGCGGACGTGCAGGCCGCGCGCCCAGAGCGCGCGGACGACGGCGCTGCCGGTCGGTCCACCGGCAGCCGTCACCACGATCACCCAGGTACCTCAGCAGTGAGACATCTGCCCGTCAAGGAGCGACCTGCGAACAGGTCAGCGGAGGCGCGCGCTCAGCCGGACGCTGAGCCCCTGCGATCCGGGCAGCACGTCGACGTGGTCCCAGAGCTTGCGGGCCAGCCACAGCCCCATGCCGCCGGCGGACAGATCCAGGCCGTGGGCGGGGACGAAGCCGCTCAGCGGGTCGCCGTAGGACGTGCCGCGATCGGAGATCAGGCACACGATCCGCTCGCCGTCGGCCCAGACGCGGGCCGACACCGGGCGGATGCCGTGCCGGAACGCGTTGGCCGCGATCTCGCTGGCGGCCAGGTGCAGGTCCTCGGCCTGGTCACGGAGGGGCACCACCGTGGTGAGCGTGCTGCGGAGCCGGTGCCGCAGGCCCGGCAGGCTGGGCGCGTCGTCGATTGCGAGGAGGGGCTCGGCGTCCTCCATCGGCGCCCGCGGCACGGGCAGCGAGGACACGTAGGACGACGGGTCCTGGAAGGCCGCGCTCGGCACGGTCCGGCCCGAGGGGTCCACGAGCAGCGGGTGCGTGGCGGCCGCGCTCTCGACGACGGAGGGGTCCAGCCGACGTCGGTCGTAGATGCAGACGATGTCCATCGGCTCGCCGCCCAGGAAGCGGTTGGTGACCGAGTCGAAGCGCTGCCCCTCCCGCCAGTCCGCCGGGTCGCTCCCGAAGTCCACCTCCGAGAGCACGCGCAGCCGGCCCGAGCCCCTGCTCCGGGCGCGCGCCAGGTAGCGGGCGCACATGTCCAGGGCGTCCGGGGCCCGGGAGCCGAGCAGGTTCAGCCGGGGCTCGGACTCCACCACCGCGGCCCGGGTGCCCAGCTCGCGCGACAGCACCTCGACGGTGTCGGTGGGGCAGGCGAGCACGACCAGGTCACCGTCGCGGAGGCCGGCATCGACGAAGGGCAGGGCGACGGCGAGCAGCTCGGACTGGCTGGCCACGACCGCACCGGTGTGCCCGGACCTCCCGTTCCGGGGCGGCAGCGCCGGCGCGCCCGGCGGGCACTGCGTCACGGATGCGTCCACCGGCCCCCCGAGGCGCTGTCGGACCGGGCCGTCCCGGTCGTTCGATCGACCATTGTGGGACATGGGGGCAAGCACCCTGCAGCGGGGGCGCGAACGCTCAGATCGGGTGCGGTTCGCCGCGGCGGTCGGCGCAGGTCGCCGTCCCGGGCCCGGTGCGTGGGGCGTCCCGGTCCCAGCCCAGCCGCGGACGCCGGGCGCTGCGCCAGAGCGCCGGGATCCGTCCGTCCCCGCCGGTCGATCCGGCCAGGAACAGGGAGTCGTGGCCGCGCAGGACGCGCGGGTCGGAGACCAGCAGGGCCAGTCCCTCGGCGACGGTGAGCGGGGTGCGGCCCGCCGCGGGCACCTGCGCCAGGACCTCCCCCTTCGGGACGTCGACCGGGTCCGCGCCCAGGTCGACGTCGAGCAGCAGGTAGGGGGTGGTCGGCACCTGGAGCTGCGGCACCGGCCGCACGCCGGCCAGGTCGTCGTCGCTCATCGTGGTGAACCCGGCGCCACCGACGGCGTGCACCGCCTCGAGCACGGGCCGGACCGGCATCGTCGGGAAGACCACGACGAACGGGATGCGTCCGGCCGCACCCGGCACCGGCGGCAGCAGGTCGCGCAATGGCTCGACGCAGGCGCGGAAGCACTTCTCCGCCAGCTCCACGGCCTCGGGCAGCCCGGTGGTCAGCAGGGCCTCGACCTGGCGGTCGAACTCGAGCTCCGCCTCGGTGGGACAGGTGGCTGCGGGGAGCCCTGGCATCGCAGAACCTCTCGGGCGAGCCTCGCCGACTGTTTCAGCGGGCCGTTCGACGGCCGGCGGCCTGTCCGTCTTCCCCCGGCCACCGGCCGGAGACACTATCGAGGACCGACCGCTCCGGCCCACCGGCGCGGAGAAGTTCTTCGTCGTCGAAGGCGCCGCAGTCCAGTCCACGCAGGACGACGCCGGCCAACGCGCGGGCGGTGGCGGG
The DNA here is from genome assembly GCA_902805535.1 of uncultured Blastococcus sp. Classification (GTDB taxonomy): domain Bacteria; phylum Actinomycetota; class Actinomycetes; order Mycobacteriales; family Geodermatophilaceae; genus Blastococcus_B. The sequence continues at coordinate 28,344 of CADCTN010000136.1, forward strand.
TTCGTCGAGCGTGCCGGTGCCGGTGCCGTCGAGGTAGGCCGCCAGTCGCCCGGCGGCCGCGGGCAGCGCCTCCCGGAAGAAGGCGTAGGTCGCGACGTAGCGGGTGACGAGCTGGGCCGGGTGCAGGTCCCAGCCCTGGTAGAAGCCGCGCTCCAGGGCCCGCCGGACCAGCCGGGCGTGCAGCTGCCAGGCGGCGTGCACATTCTCACGCGACCCGACCGGGAGCACGTTGGTCGAGCCGTCCACCGCCCGCGCCCCGGTGCCCGCGACGGCCACCTGCATCAGCTGCTTGGCGAAGTCGGCCGCGGGGTGGTCGGAGGCCTGGTGGGCAGCCGCGATGCCCAGGGCAGCGCTGTAGTCGTAGGTGCCGTAGTGCAGGCCGATGAGCCGGGGGCCGGCCACGTGCACCATGCGGGCGAGGGTGGCGGTGCCGTCCGGCCCCAGCACGGCCTGCGGCGTCTCGACCTGGAGCTCCAGGTCCAGCGCCACCCCGTGCGCCGCCTCCAGCGCAGCCAGGACGGGGAGGAACGCCTTCACCTGGTCGATGTCGGTGACCTTGGGCAGGGTGACGACGGCCCGCCGGTGACCGTGCGCGCCGAGCGCCCCCAGGAAGAGGTCCAGGGAGCGGACGCCGCGACGACGGGTCGGCGCCTCGAGCGACTTGCCGCGGATGCCGATCGAGAGCGGGGCGGTCCCGGCCTGCACGTCGGCCGCCACCAGCGCCGCCGCCCGGAGGACGTCGTCGTCCTCGTGGTCGGCCGTGCCGCGGTAGCCGTCCTCGGCGTCGACCCGCAGGTCCTCCACCGGCTCGTCGGCGAGCTTGGCCCGGACGCGCGGAAGCGCCTCCTCGACCAGCGCGGGGTCCAGCCCCAGGTCGGGTAGCCCGTGCTCGTCGAGCGCCTGGAGCGCGGCGGTCCCCCACGCAGCGGCCAGCCCCGGGACGACGGCGTCGGCGGGGACGTAGCAGGTGTGCACCGGCTGCCGCTGCGGCCACGCCCCCGGGTAGCGGGTCAGGCGCAGTGCGTCGACCGGCGTCAGCACGCGGTCCAGTTCGGCGTAGACGCTCTCGTCCAGACCGGTCATCGTCGGGCTCCCCTCGGCGTCGTGCCCTGCTGACGTGCTGAACGGCCCCGACACCGAGGTCCTTGTCAGTCGACCATGACCGTCAGTCGACCATGACCGTCAGTCGACCATGGCGTAGGCGGGCAGCGTCAGGAAGTCAGGGAACTCGTCGGCCAGCGCCACCTGCTCGAAGAGCGTGCGGGCGTCGTCGCGCCGGTCCAGCTCGCCCATGCCGGCGACCTCCTCGTCGATGACCCGGCGGACCAGCTCCTCGGTCACCGTCTCGCCGGTGTCCAGCTCGATCCCGGCGCGGATCCACTGCCACACCTGCGAGCGGCTGATCTCGGCGGTGGCGGCGTCCTCCATCAGCCCGTGGATGCCGACGGCGCCGTTGCCCGCCAGCCAGGCCGCCAGGTAGCGGATCGCCACCTCGACGTTGGCCCGAAGCCCCGCCATGGTCCGCTCCCCCGGGACGCCGGCGACGTCCAGCAGCTGCTCCGGGGTCACCGAGACGTCGTCCCGGAGCCGGTCGAGCTGGTGGGGCCGGTCGCCCAGCACCCTGTCGAAGACCTCGCGGCAGACGCCGACCAGGTCGGGATGGGCGACCCAGGAGCCGTCGAAGCCGTCGCCGGCCTCGCGGGTCTTGTCGTCGCGGACCTTGGCCAGCGCCCGCTCGTTGGCCTCGGCGTCGCGGCGGCTGGGGATCGCCGCGGCCATGCCGCCGATCGCCAGGGCACCGCGCCGGTGGCAGACGGCGACCAGCTGCTCGGTGTAGGCCCGCATCATCGGCGCGGTCATCGTCACCGCGCCCCGGTCGGGGAGGACGAAGTCGGGGCCCGCGTCGCGGAACACCTTGATGACGCTGAACAGGTAGTCCCACCGCCCGGCGTTGAGCGCGGCGGCGTGGGTGCCCAGCTCGTGCAGCATCTCCTCCATCTCGAACGCGGCCGGGATGGTCTCGATCAGCATGGTCGCCCGGATGGCGCCGGCCGGAAGGCCCAGCGACTGCTCGGCGTGGTCGAGGACCAGCGCCCACAGCCGCGCCTCGAGGTGGCCCTCCATCTTGGGCAGGTAGAGGTACGGGCCGCTGCCGCGGTCCAGCTGCTCCCGGGCGTTGTGGAACAGGTAGAGCCCGGCGTCGACCAGGGCGCCGACGGTCGGCCGGCCGTCGACCAGCAGGTGCCGTTCGGGCAGGTGCCAGCCCCGCGGTCGCGGCACGATCGTCGGCAGCTCGCCGTCCTCGCGCAGGCGGTAGTCCCTGCCTTCGGGGGTGGTGTGGGCGAGCGTCCGGCGGACGGCGTCCCTGAGCACCACCTGACCACCGACGACGTTGCGCCAGTGCGGGGTGTTGGCGTCCTCGAGGTCGGCCAGCCAGACGTTGGCGCCGCTGTTGAGCGCGTTGATCGCCATCTTCGGCTCGGTGGGGCCGGTGATCTCCACCCGCCGGTCGACGAGCCCCGGCGGGGGTGGGGGCACCCGCCAGTCGCCTCCGCGCACCGCGGCGGTCTCCGGGCGGAAGTCGATCCGCCGGGCGGCGGCGATCTCCGCGCGGCGGGTGGCGCGGGCCGCCAGCAGCGCGTCCCGGTGGGCGCCGAACCGGGTCTGCAGCTCGGCGACGAACGCCAGCGCCTCCGGGGTCAGCACGTCCTCGCCCCGCTCGACCGCCGGGCCCTCCACGCGCACGTCAGCCATCCGCCGAACCTCTCCTCGACCGGTCGAGCTGGCATCCTCTCACCGTGGCCACGCTGGACGACCTCAACGACGAGCCCGCCGACCGGGCCGTCCAGGCCCTCCGGGCCTGCAACGCCGCGCCACGCTTCGCCGCCGAGGTGGCGGCCGGGCGCCCCTACCGCGACGTCGAGACGCTGGTGGGCCGGGCCCAGGACGTGGCCCGCTCCCTCCCGTGGGACGAGGTCGCCATCGCGCTCGCCGCCCACCCGCGGATCGGCGACCGGGTGGCGGGCGCCGGCGCCGAGGCGGAGTCGTCGCGGCGGGAGCAGAGCTCGATGGACGACGCCGACGCCGCCACCCGGGACGCCCTGCTCGAGGGCAACCGCCACTACGAGGACCGCTTCGACCACGTCTTCCTGATCCGCGCGTCGGGACGGTCGCCGGAGGAGATGCTCGCCGAGCTGGAGCGCCGGCTGGGCAACGACGAGGACGCCGAGCGGGCCGAGGTGACCGAGCAGCTGGCCCAGATCACCGCCCTGCGGGTGCGGGGGCTGGTCACGTGAGCGTCTCGACGCACGTGCTGGACTCCGTGCTGGGCCGCCCGGCCGCGGGGATCGCCGTCCGGCTGTTCGCCGGGGACAGCCTGCTCGCCGAGGGCGTCACCGACCGGGACGGGCGCTGCCGGCTCACCGAGGACGCCACCGCGCTGGGTGCCCACCGGCTGGTCTTCGCCACCGGTCAGTGGTTCGCCGAGCAGGGCCGGGAGACGTTCTACCCGGAGGTGGTCCTCACCTTCGCCGTCGCCGAGCCGGCCGAGCACCACCACGTGCCACTGCTGCTCGCCCCGTTCGCCTACTCGACCTACCGGGGGAGCTGACTCGGCGAGGTTCCACGTGCAACAGTGCCCGGCATGGCGATCGTGCTCGGGCCCCACCAGTACGGGAAGGCCGAGGTCCGCGTCGTCGCGGTCGACCGGAGCTCGCCGCGGCACACGCTCGTGGACCTCAACGTCAGCTCCAGCCTGCACGGGGACTTCACCGCCGCGCACACCGTCGGCGACAACGCCCACGTGCTGTCCACCGACACGCAGAAGAACACCGTGTTCGCCTTCGCCCGCGACGGCGTCGGCACGCCGGAGGAGTTCGGCCTGCGGCTGGCCCGGCACTTCGCCGGCTCCTACGGCTGGATCACCGGCGCGCGGGTGGCCGTGGAGTCCTACGGCTGGGAGCGGATCTCCGTCGGCGGCGCCGAGCACGACCATTCCTTCCGCAAGGCCGGGGCCGAGGTGCGCACGGCGGTGGTGACCGTCGACGGCTCGGGACCAGACGCTGACGCCCACGTGCTCGCCGGGCTCGCCGACCTCGTCGTCCTGAAGACCACCGGCTCGGAGTTCCGGGGCTTTCCACGCGACCGGTACACGACCCTGGCGGAGACCCGCGACCGCGTCCTGGCGACGGCGGTGACGGCGCGCTGGCGCTACACCGGTACCGGCACCGACGTGGATTTCGACGGCACGTTCGCCGGCGTCCGGACGACGCTGCTGGAGACGTTCGCCTCGACGCACTCCCTGGCGCTGCAGCAGTCGCTCTACGCGATGGGCGAGGCGGTCCTCGAACGGTTCCCGCAGGTCGCCGAGATCCGGATGTCGATGCCGAACAGGCACCACTTCCTGCAGGACCTGTCCGCCTACGGGCTGGACAACACCCCGGACGGGACAGGGGCCGTGGTCTACCACGCCGACGACCGCCCCTACGGGCTGATCGAGGGCGCCGTCCTGCGCGACGACGTCCCGCCGGCCGACATCGCCTGGCGGGGCACGCCCGGGTTCTGCTGAGCGCGCTCAGCCGGCCTCGACGCCGATGCCGCCGAGCACGACCACGGCATGGATCCGCAGGTCGGCGGCGTGCTCGTCATGGGTGCGCTGCACGACGCCGTCGCCACCCATGCCGCCGACCCCCCGGAATCGCCACCACACCCGCCAGTCCGGGGGAACCCGCACCGCCGCGCCGCCCATCAGCACCCGCAGGGTGAGGTCGATCCCCTGCGCCGACTGCGGGAGGCCGGTCAGGTCGATCTCGGCCCCGGACATGGCCATGTCGACGCGCACCCGCGCCAGCGCCGGGTTCCGGGGGCGGAGCTCCAGGCCGGAGTGGGTGAGCACCCGCCGGATGCTGGTCGAGGACTCGTCCCCGCCGTTCCTCCGCCAGGCCGTCAGCCAGCCGGCCACCGCGACCACGGCCTGGAAGGCGAACCAGCCCACCAGCCAGGGCCGCAGCCTCCGGAGGACGGGACGGACGGCACGCCGGGTCGTCATGCCCGCCACCCTGCCCGTCGGAGGACCCGACGGCCAGGGTGTCCTGCGTGCTGGGAGCATCGGCGACCGTGACCGACCAGCGCGAGACGCCGAGCGCGGTCCACCTCGAGCCGGTCACCGCTGACAACGTGCGTGCGGTGTGCGATCTGCGGGTGGCGCCGGAGCAGGAGTCGTTCGTCACCCCGAACGCGATCTCGCTGGCCGAGGCCTACGTCCACCCGCAGGCCTGGTGCCGGGCCGTGCGGGCGGGTGATGAGCTGGTCGGCTTCGTGATGCTGCACGACTCCGCCGCCGGGCCCGGCTACATGCTGTGGCGGCTCATGATCGATGCCCGGTTCCAGGGGCGGGGTCTCGGACGCCAGGTGGTGCACCAGGTCATCGACCACGTCCGCACCCGGCCGGGGGCGACCGAGCTCAAGGTGAGCGCGCACCGGGGCGAGGGGGCGCCGGGGCCGTTCTACGAGGCGCTGGGCTTCGTGGCCACCGGCGAGGTCATCGACGACGAGGAGGACGTCTACGCCCTCCCGCTGGATTGACGGCGGCGGCGGTGGGAAGCCCCCACCGCCGCGCGAGGGTCCGGGAACTCCCGGCCGCCGCTGGTCAGCGCCGGGTGGATGCGGTGACGGTGAACTTGGGGGTCTGCCGGACGACCCGGGTCGGGCCGACGGTGCGTCCGAGGGCCGATTTGTAGCGGAGTGCGCTGTTGTAGACAGTCCACAGCTCACCGCCGGGGCGCAGGACGCGTGCGGCCGCGTCGAAGAGCCGGTCGGCCGCCGTCGTCACCACCGCCGCGCCGACGTGGAAGGGCGGATTGCAGACCACCAGATCCACGCTCGCCGCGGGCAGGGAGTCCGCCGCGTCGTCCCGGACGACGCGGATTCGGTCCGCGACGTCGTTGGCCCGCGCCGTCGCCTCCGTCGAGGCCACCGCCCCCGCGGAGTGGTCCGCCGCCACCACCGCGAGCCCGGGGAACCGGCGGGCGAGCGCAGCGGCGAGCACCCCGGTGCCGGCACCGAGGTCCAGCGCCGTCCCGGCCGGCCCCACGCCGGCGAGGTCCGCTGCGGACAGCGCCTCCAGCAGCGTGCGGGTGCCGATGTCGACCTTGGTGCCGGCGAACGCGGCACCGTGCGCGCAGACGGTCAGGCCCAGGTCGGCGTGGTCCTGGCAGCGGGGGAAGGACGACGGCCCGGGGCGAGGCCCGCGCGCCACGAGGACCCGCGACTTCTGCCGGGCCAGGGTGGCCGAGACCTCGCCGAACGAGGCGCCCAGGACGTCGTTCATCGCGTGGGTCATGTGCTTGACCCGGCCGCCCACGAAGACCGAGACGTCGGGCGCGGCCACCGCGGCCACCGCCTCGGCGATCTCGCGCAGCGCGTCCAGCGCTTTCGGCGCCTGCACGAGGACGACGCGCGCCCCGGCGGCGACCTCGGCCAGCGACACCGGACGGTAGGTGCCCGTCAGTCCCGTCCGCTCGGCGTTGCGGACCAGCGCCCGCTCCCCCACGAGCAGGTCCTGGGCCACCCGGACGTCGACGGCGCCGTGCAGCGCGACCGCGCCCAGCGTCAGCGCCCCGTAGGAGTCATCGACGACGGCGACCTCCCCGGGCCCGCAGAGCGCGAGCGCCGCGGCCGCCTCGTCGAGTAGCAGCCGATCGGTGGCGTCGACGGCGACCAGCTCCGGCGCCTCCACGTCGGGAGCGCGCCGGAGCTGTGCGAAGAGTTCCGCGGCCTGGGTCACCGCGGGGTCGACGCGATCAGGTCGACGACGACGCGGGCCAGCTCTGGGCCGACGTCCTCCTGGAGGAAGTGCCCACCCCCGGCGAGGGTGGTGTGCGCCAGCCCCTGTGCCCCGGGCACCAGCGTGCGGAACACCCGGTCCCCTCCGCCGGTGATCGGGTCGCCGTCGGAGAAGGCGGTCAGGAAGGGCCTGTCCCAGCGGGTCAGGACCTCCCAGGCAGCCCGGTTGGCCGCCGCGGCGGGGTCGTCGGGCCGGGTCGGCACGAGGGCCGGGAAGACCCGCGCGCCGGCGGTGTAGCGGTCGTCGGGGAAGGGGGCGTCGTAGGCGGCCACGACCTCGGGAGCCAGTGGTGTGGCGCACCCGTTGGCGACCACCCGGCCGATCTGGAACTCCGGGGACTCCTGGGAGAACCGCTGCCAGGCCAGGAACGCCTCGCTCATCGGCTGGTCGCCGGTGGGCAGGCCCGTGTTGGCCGCAACCACGCGGGCGAACCGGTCGGGGTGCTCGGCGACCAGCCGGAGGCCGATCAGCCCGCCCCAGTCCTGACCGACGAGCGTCACGTCCCGGAGGTCGAGCCGGTCGAACAGGAGCTCACGGGTCCACGCCACGTGTGCCGCGTAGCTGTAGGCATCCCGGGCGACCGGCTTGTCCGAGCGGCCGAAACCGATCAGGTCCGGGGCCACCACCCGCAGGCCGGCGCGGGCCAGCACCGGGATCATCCGCCGGTAGAGGAACGACCACGACGGCTCGCCGTGCAGCAGCACGACCGTCTCGCCGTCCGCCGGACCGTCCTCGACGAACGAGGCCCGCAGGCCGTCGGCCAGGTCGAGATACCGCGGCTCGTACGGGAAGTCCGGAAGGTCGGCGAACCGATCGTCGGGGGTGCGGAGTGCCTCCATCCCCCCAGTCTCACCGACGGCAGGCGGCCCGACGGAGCTGCCCCCGGCGAGGACCACGGTAGGGACGCACGCGATCGAGATGCGCTTCCGGCCGCTGACCGGCGATCCGGTCACCGGCCGGAGGCGCATCTCGGCGGTCGGGGAGGTCCGGAAACGGGCGCGAGGTCGTCGGCGAGGAGTCCCCGACGTACCCGAAGACGCCCTTGTCGCGCGATGCCGGCCAGGACGGCGACGAAGCCGCTGGCCGCCGACGCGGGGGTCGCGGTCTTCCGGAACGCGTTCGAGCGGTGGATCACCGATCCGTCGGCCCCCGAGCCTGGCAGGGTGCATCGGCGAGACTCGAGCAGCCGAAGTCGGTGACCGCCGGCAATTGACGCCGGCCGTCAGACGCCGGGCAGGCCCACGGGGCAGGAGACGCCGGTCGAGTGCACCGGGCAGTAGCCGTGGGGCACCTTGTAGAGGTACTGCTGGTGGTAGTCCTCGGCGTAGAACCACTCGCCCAGGGGCGCGACCTCGGTGGTGATCTCGCCGTAGCCGGCCGCCTTCAGGCGCTCCTGGTAGGCCTCCCGCGTGGCGCGGGCGGCGGCTTCCTGCTCGGGGGACCGGTAGTAGATGGCCGAGCGGTACTGCGTGCCGACGTCGTTGCCCTGCCGCATGCCCTGCGTCGGGTCGTGGTCCTCCCAGAACGCCTTGAGCAGCTGCTCGTAGGAGATCGCGGCCGGGTCGTAGGCGACCAGCACGACCTCGGTGTGCCCGGTGCGCGCCGAGCAGACCTCCTCGTACGTCGGGTTCGGCGTGGTGCCGCCCGCGTAGCCGACGGCGGTGGAGTACACGCCCGGGATCTCCCAGAAGACCTTCTCCACCCCCCAGAAACAGCCGGCGCCGAAGACGGCCGTCTGGATGCCCTCGGGGAACGGCGGCTGGATGCGGTTGCCGTTGACGGCGTGGATCTCGGGCACGTGCGGCAGCGGGTCGGGGCGGCCGGGAAGCGCGTCCTCGGGGGAGACGGGCTGCGTCCTGGACCGGGAGAACAACATGATCCCAGCGTAGGACCGGCCTGCAACCCGCCCGGACGCCGCCGATCGGGGCGGAGCACGATGGTGCGATGCCTGTAGCGACGCGTGAATGGCAGCTGGCGGCCCGGCCACACGGCGAGCCGACCCCCGAGGACTTCCGTCTGGTGGAACAGGAGCGCCCGGACCCGGAGGACGGCCAGATCGTCGTCCGGATGCTGGTCATGTCGGTGGACCCCTACATGCGCGGCCGGATGAGGGCGGGCAAGTCCTACGCCGCCGCCTGGGAGGTCGGCGAGACGATGAAGGGCGGCGCCGTCGGCCGGGTCATCGCCTCGCGCTCCGCTGCCGTCCCCGAGGGCGCCCTGGTGCTGGCCGACGGGGCCTGGCGGGACGTCGCCGTCCTCGACGCCCGGCACGTGCAGGTGCTGCCGGAGCTGCCGGGCGTCCCACCGAGCTACTACCTCGGCGTGCTCGGCATGCCCGGGTTGACCGCCTGGGTGGGCCTGTTCCGGCTCGCCGACTTCCACGAGGGCGACGCCGTCTTCGTGTCCGGCGCCGCCGGTGCGGTCGGCAGCCTGGCGGGGCAGTACGCCCGGCTGCACGGCGCCTCGGCCGTCGTCGGCAGCGCGGGAACCGCCGAGAAGGTGCGCTGGCTGACCGACGAGCTCGGGTTCACCGCCGCGTTCGACTACCACGACGGCCCGGTGGCCCGGCAGCTCGCCGCCGCCGCGCCCGAGGGCATCGACGTCTTCTTCGACAACGTGGGCGGCGAGCACCTCGAAGCAGCCATCGGTGCGTTCAAGGACTTCGGCCGGGCGGCGCTGTGCGGAGCGATCTCCGGCTACAACGCCGTCGAGCCGCCCCCGGGCCCGCGCAACATGTCCCAGCTGGTGGGCAAGAAGCTCAGCCTGCGCGGCTTCATCGTCGGCGACCACGCGGACATGCGCGAGGACTTCCTCGCGAAGGTGACCCCGCTGGTCACCTCGGGCGAGCTCGTCGTCCGGGAGACGGTCCGACAGGGTCTGGACGAGGCGGTGCCCGCGTTCCTCGACCTCATGCGCGGCGGCAACACCGGCAAGATGGTGGTGCAGCTGGCCGACTGACCCGGCCGTTCCCCGGGCAGAGTGCCGTCCATGTGGCTCTTCTTCTCCCGCCGGCTGCGCATGTGGCTGATCCTCACCGTCGTCGTCCCGCTCACCAGTGGCCTGCTGCGCCGGGTCGGTCGCGCGCTCGAACAGCGCCGCGGGTCCTCCGCGCTGAGCCGGTCGCTGCTGCGGGCCGGCGACCTCGGTGACCGCGCGCGGGCGACGCTCGGGAGGGGACGCCGGCGTGGTTGAGCCGCGCCTGGAGGTGCGACCCGCCGTCGGTACGACGAGGGCGGTCGCCCTGTTCTGCCACGGCGGCACCATCGCCAGCGTCGAACCGCCCAAGGACCGGGCGCTGTCCCTGGCCCGGATGCGCGCCGTCGAGCAGTTCGTCGCCGCCGCCGGCGGCTCGGGTGGGCTCACCACCAGCCTGCTGCGGTACCGGTTGGCGGGCTGGAACGGCGTGGCCGCCGACGCCCACGCCGACGTCCGCTGGAGCCTGGACCGCATCCGGGGCGAGCACGGGGACGTCCCGGTGGTGCTGGTGGGTCACTCGATGGGCGGCCGGGCCGTGCTGCGCGCCGGCGGCGAGCCCCGGGTGGCGGCGGTGTGCGCGCTCGCGCCGT
>CADCTN010000137.1 GCA_902805535.1 uncultured Blastococcus sp.
GGACCTGGCGCCGGCGGAGGTGGAGGTCGTGTCCGACACGCTGGTGGGGGGACGGCGCGAGCTCACCGTGCGGGTGAGCCCGCGGCGCACCGGCGTCCGGATGCTCGCCCTGGACCTGCGGGTCGACGGCGGCACCGTGGTCGGGGCGCGGGTCGCGGGGAGGGGCGTGCCGGAGGCGGAGCTGGGCGGCGACCGCGTCTGGATCGTCTTCCACGCGCCCCCGGACGGCGGGCTGCAGGCGTCCTTCAGCATCGAGGGCGCCGGCAGCGCGCAGCTCCGCGTGGTCGACGTGAGCGACGGTCTGGCCGGGCTGCCCGGGTTCCGGCCGCGGCCCGAGGGCGTCGGCGCGGCCGGCTCGCACTCCACCGACGTCGTGCACGTGGCCGGGACGACGACCCTCGGCTGAGGTCAGCTGCGCAGGTAGGAGGCGCCGTTGACGTCCACGACGGTGCCGCTGGAGAACCGCGCCTCCGGCGAGGCGAGCCACAGCACGGCCGACGCGACCTCCTCGGGCCGGGCCACGCGGCCGAACGGCGACTGGGCGCGCACGGCGTCCCCGCCGGGCCCGTCCAGGACCTCGCGGGCCATCTCGGTCTGCACGAAACCGGGCGCGACGCAGGTCACCGAGATGCCGTGCGGCGCCAGGGCGAGCGCCATCGACTGCGCGAACGCGTTGAGCCCGGCCTTGGACGCGCCGTAGGCCGGGTTGTCCGGCTCCCCCCGGAAGGCCCCGCGGCTGGACACGTTGACCACCGCGCCGCCACCCGCGGCGATGAGGTGCGGCACGGCGCGGAAGGTGGCGTTCGCGGCACCCACGAGATTGGTCGCCAGCGTCCGTGACCAGGCCGACTGCCATTCCTCGTACGACGTCGACAGCGGCGGATGCGCGGTGAAGACGCCCGCGTTGTTGACCAGCACGTCGAGCCGGCCGAGGTGCTCGGCCGCCCGGTCGACCATCGCCCCGACCGCCCCGGCGTCGGCCATGTCGGCCTGCACCAGCACGTGGCCCTCGCCGGGAAGCTCGGCCAGCACCTGCTCGGCCCGCTCGCGCGAGCTGCCCCAGTGCACCGCCACCCGGTCGCCCCGCCCGGCGAACGCCCGGGCGATCGCCCGGCCGATGCCACGGGAGGCCCCGGTGACCAGCACCGCCCGTCCCTCACCAGCTGCCACGGTGCACGACCTCCTCGACGGGGCGCCGGCCGCGGCGCAGGGACGGGGAGCGGCGGTCGTCGCCCCCCGGGTAGCCGACCGACACGCAGCCGACCGGCCGGTACTCGTCGGGCACGCCGAACGCGGCCCGGAAGGCGGGGACCCGCTCGGGCGGGACGCCGAAGAAGCAGGCGCCCAGCCCCTCGTCGACGGCGGTCAGCAGCATCAGCAACGCGGCCATGCCGGCGTCGACGTCCCAGTAGGGGACCGGCCAGCGCGCCTCGTCGCGGTCGGTCCAGCCCTTGTCGGGCTCGGCGTAGCGGTCCAGGTAGGCGGCCTTGTTGGCCAGCGGGACGATCAGCAGGGGGGCGCGCCGCATCCGGGTCAGCCAGCCGTCCGGGGCGCCCGCGTCGGTGGTGGCGGCCCAGAAGCGGTCGCGCTCCTCGTCGGTCTCCAGCACGAGGAAGGCCCAGCCCTGGCTGAAGCCCGCCGAGGGCGCGCGGATCGCGTGCTCGAGCAGCCGCTCCCGGACCTCGGCCGGCACGGGCCGGACGGGGTCGTAGTCGCGCACCATGCGGCGGCGGCGGACGACGGCGGCGAACTCCACGGGCCCCACCCTGTCATCCGCCGGGCGGTCAGGCGGCGCGGCCCAGCCTCGCCAGCACGCGGGCCTCGCGGGGGGCGTCGGCAGGGGCGTCGACGGCGGTCCGGCAGATGCCGTCCATGTACAGCGCCGGCCCGAAGCTCTCGGCGCCCTCCTCGATGCGGTCCAGCTCCTCGGCGGTGAGGCCGGCGTCGACGCCGGCCGCCCGGGCGAGGTCCCAGCGGTGCACCAGCATGTCCCAGACGTAGAACTGCAGGAAGGCCGCGCCCACCGTGGTCGGGCCGAAGAAGCCCTCGAACTCCCGCGCCGGCACGGCGTCGTCGGCGAGCGCCCTCGCGACCGCGTCGGCGTGCGCGCGCCAGGCAGCGGCCGGACCGGTGGCGACGTCCGGCGCTGGGCCCAGGTCCACGCCGTGGGTGCCGAGGAACTCGCGCTGGGCCGCGACCAGGTGTCCGACGACGTCGGCGGCCGACCAGCCCTCGCAGGGGGACGGGTCGGCCCAGGCGGCGGCGGGCACGGTGGAGAGGAGGTCGGTGAGGGGGCGGTCGGCCGCCGTGTACTGCGTCAGGGTCCGGTTCATGGGCCGACCGTAGGGACGTGCTGCAGGCTGGGTCTTGATGAAACCCGACAGCCCCGGGTCCCTGGACTCCATCGAGCGGGCGCACCTCAAGGACCCCGACGACGCGTCGCACGTCCTGTACCGCTATCCCGCCGAGCCCGAGTTCGACGGCTTCCTGCAGCGCTTCTGGATCCCGGTCTGGTCGGTGCCGCCGGGCCAGGAGGCGCCGCAGCGGGTCCTCGCGTACCCGGTGTCGCTGGTGGTGGTCGCCCGGGACTACGCCCGCTTCTACGGCGTCGTCCCGGGCCTGTCGACCACGACGCTGACCGGCACGGGCTGGGCCGTCGGAGTCATGTGCGCGCCTGCGGCCGGTGCGCTGATCGCCGGCGGCCCGATGACCGAGCACACCGACCGCTTCGTCGACGTCGCCGACGTGCTCGGCGGGGCGGGGCAGCGGCTGACCGGCGAGGTGCGGGAGGCGATGGCCGCCGACCCGCACTCCCCGGTTGCCCACGCCCGGGCCATGGCGGCGTTCCGCGACGCGCTGCGCCCGCTCCTGCCGGTCGACGACGACGGGTTGCTGGCCAACCGGGTCGTGGCGTTCGTCGAGGGCGACCGCGAGGTGACGCGGGTGGCCCAGGTGTGCGAGCGCTTCGGCCTGTCGGAACGGGCGTTGCAGCGGCTGGTCAGCCGCAGGCTCGGCCTCACGCCCAAGTGGCTGATCCAGCGCCGGCGGCTGCAGGAGGCCGCCGAGCAGCTGCGCGCCGGCCCAGCGGCCCTTGGTGAGGTCGCCGCGCTGCTGGGCTACGCCGACCAGGCGCACTTCACGCGCGACTTCGCCCGGGTGACCGCGATGACCCCCGGGCAGTTCGCCTCCCGGCACTCTCGCCGGAGGGAACGCGGGGCTCCGGCGGACGGTGCCTAGGCTGGCTGGCGTGCCGAAGCTGCAGCTGCTCCCCGCCGTCGACGTCGCCGACGGCCAGGCCGTCCGTCTCGTGCAGGGGGAGGCCGGCAGCGAGACGTCCTACGGCGACCCGCTGGAGGCGGCCAGGCAGTGGGAGCGCGACGGCGCCGAGTGGGTGCACCTGGTCGACCTCGACGCGGCCTTCGGGCGCGGCTCCAACCGCGAGCTGCTGGCCCGCGTGGTCGCCGAGCTCGGCATCGACGTGGAGCTCTCCGGCGGCATCCGCGACGACGAGTCCCTCGCCGCCGCCCTGGCCACCGGGTGCCGTCGGGTCAACGTGGGGACCGCGGCCCTGGAGTCGCCGGACTGGTGCGCCCGCGCCATCGCCGAGCACGGCGACCGGATCGCCGTCGGCCTGGACGTGCGCGGGACGCGGCTGGCCGCCCGCGGCTGGACCAAGGAGGGTGGCGAGCTCTACGAGACCCTCGCGCGCCTGGACGCCGAGGGCTGCGCCCGGTACGTCGTCACCGACATCACCAAGGACGGCACGCTCCGCGGGCCGAACCTGGAGCTGCTCCGCGAGGTCTGCGCCGCCACGTCCAGGCCGGTGGTCGCCTCCGGCGGCGTCAGCTCCCTCGACGACATCCGTGCGCTGGCCGGCCTGACCGCCGTCGGGGTGGAGGGCGCGATCGTCGGCAAGGCGCTGTACGCGGGGGCGTTCACGCTGCCGGAAGCGTTGCGGGTGACCGAGGAGCAGGCCTCGTGAGCGTCATCCGCATCGACTCGGGCGCGCCCTGGGAGGGCGTCGTCGGCTACAGCCGCGTCGTCGTCCGTGGGGAGGCGGCCTGGGTCAGCGGGACGACGGCGATCGTCGACGGCGCCGTCGCGCACCCCGGGAACGCGGGCGCGCAGACCCGTCGGTGCCTGGCGACCATCGAGGAGGCGCTGGAGCGGGCCGGGTTCACGCTCAACGACGTCGTCCGCACGCGGATGTTCGTCACCGACATCTCCGGCTGGGAAGAGGTCGGCCGGGCGCACGGGGAGGTCTTCGGCGACATCCGCCCGGCCACGACGATGGTGCAGGTCGCGGCGCTGATCGACCCGGCGATGCTGGTCGAGATCGAGGCCGACGCCGTCCGCGGGGTGCCGGCATGAGTCTGTCCGTGCGGGTGATCCCGTGTCTGGACGTCGACGCCGGGCGGGTGGTCAAGGGCGTGAACTTCGTCGACCTGCGCGATGCCGGCGACCCGGTGGAGATGGCCCGGGTCTACGACGCCGAGGGCGCCGACGAGCTGACCTTCCTCGACATCACCGCGAGCTCCGGCGACCGCGCGACCACCTACGACGTGGTCAGCCGGACGGCGGAGAGCGTCTTCATCCCGCTGACCGTCGGGGGCGGGGTGCGCACCGTGGGCGACGTCGACCGGCTGCTGCGGGCCGGGGCGGACAAGGTGGCGGTCAACACCGCCGCCGTCGCCCGGCCGGAGCTGATCGCCGAGATCGCCGACCGGTTCGGCAACCAGGTGCTCGTGCTGTCCCTCGACGCGCGGCGCTCCCGCGACGGGGCACAGACCGCGTCCGGCTTCGAGATCACCACGCACGGGGGCCGTCGGGGCACCGGGCAGGACGCCGTCGAGTGGTGCATCCGGGCCGCGGAGCTGGGCGCGGGGGAGATCCTGCTCAACTCGATGGACGCCGACGGCACCCGCGCGGGCTTCGACACCGACCTGATCCGCCAGGTGCGCCGCGAGGTGCGCGTCCCGCTGGTCGCCAGCGGGGGAGCCGGCGCGGTCGACCACTTCCCGCCCGCGGTCGAGGCCGGCGCCGACGCCGTCCTGGCCGCGAGCGTCTTCCACTTCGGGGCGCTGCGGGTCGGCGACGTCAAGGACGCCCTCGCCGCGGCCGGCCTGCCCGTCCGCCACGAGGCGGACACGCCACCGGGCTGACGGTCAGGCGGGCCGGTAGCGGTGCAGGACGGCGCTGGTGGCCATGACCGCCAGCGAGAGCCCGGTCTGCAGCCAGGTCCACCAGCCCACGGGCGTGTGGCCGGCCAGCGGGCAGATCATCGTCATGACCGCCATCGCGAGACCGGCCGCGAGGCCCAGCCGCGCCGAGTTCCGGCTGCCCCGCCACAGCGCGACCACCGCGGCGACGATCGTGCCCAGCGTCGCGAGCTCGAACGGGAGCTGCCAGAGCGGGTAGTCCACGTCGTGGGTCGGCACGGGCTCCACGGCGGGGCACAGGATCCAGGCCACCGCGAAGCCGATGGCCAGCAGCCGCCCGGTGTCGCGGTCCAGCCCGTCTCGCCGCGGCTTCGCGGGCCGCGCCGGCGGGGACCACGGCGCCGCGTGCCGGGAGGGCGGGGGCG
>CADCTN010000138.1 GCA_902805535.1 uncultured Blastococcus sp.
CAGCTCGTTCAGCTCGCGCTTGGTGCGCTTGAACAGATCCGCCTGGATGGCGATGTCGGACGCGGTGCCGCCGACGCCGGCCGACGGCTGGTGCATGAGGATGCGCGCGTGCGGCAGGGCGTAGCGCTTGCCACTGGTGCCGGCGGTGAGCAGGAACTGCCCCATCGAGGCGGCCAGGCCCATGCCGTAGGTGGCGACGTCGCAGTCGATGAACTGCATCGTGTCGTAGATGGCCATGCCCGCGGTGACGGAGCCGCCGGGTGAGTTGATGTAGAGGTGGATGTCCTGCTTGGGGTCCTCGGCGGACAGCAGCAGCATCTGGGCGGCCAGCTGGTTGGCGATGACGTCGTCGACCGCGCTGCCGAGGAAGATGATCCGCTCGCGGAGCAGACGCTCGTAGACCGAGTCGCCGAGGTTCATCATTCCGCTGGCGCCGCGCATCATGGGTGCGCTCGCGAGGTTCGGGTGGGTGGTGCTCACGGGTGCGGTGACCTCCGTAGGACTCGCCGTGCACTAGGTCTCGTGGGCGGGATTGCGTGGGTGGTGCGGGCCAGAACGGCCCTCCGGGAGGCGGTGCCCCCCGGCGATCGCCTGAGTCCTGTCGACCCTAACGCGCACCCCCGACGGCGCAGTCCCGGTCGGGGCAATGTTCGCCGACGGCGCAGCGCGAGCGCCCGAAAATGGGCGACGCCGCCCTGCCCGGGTGGGCAGGACGGCGTCGTCGGGTGCTGCTGGGGCGGATCAGGCCTTGACGTCGTCCCCGGCCTGGTCGTCGGCGACGGCGTCGGCGACCTCGTCCGTGGCGGCTCCGGCGTCCTCGGCGTCGTCCGCCGGGGTCTCGTCGGCGGCCGGCTGGGCCGGGCGGACGGTCTGCGGGCGCAGCGCCTCCAGGTCGACGACGTTGCCGGAGGCGTCGGTGATCGTCGCCTCCTCCAGCAGCCGCGCCAGCGTCTTGGTGCGACGGACGTCGGCGACGAACTCGGCGATGTTGCCGCCCTGCTGCAGCTGCTGGGCGTACTGCTCCGGGCTCATCCGGCTGCGCTGGGCCTGCGCCATGATCTGCGCGGAGAGGTCCTCGTTGTCGACGGTGACCTCACGGGCGTCGGCGATCGCGTCGAGGATGAACTGCGTCTTGACCGCCTGCTCGACGTTCGTGCGCTGCTCGGCGTCGTACTCCTCGCGGCTCTGCCCGCCCGACATCTGCAGGAAGCTGTCCCAGTCCATGCCGGCCTGCTGCAGCTCCTGCTCGAAGGCGCGGTTGCGCCACTCGATCTCGCGCTCGACGAGCGTCTCGGGCATGGGCACCTCGACGACCTCGAGCAGGTGCTCGACGATCTTGTCGCGGGCCTGGGCGCCCTGGCTGAGCGTCTTGGTGCGGGCCAGCCGGGTGCGGACGTCCTCGCGCAGCTCGGCGAGGGTGTCGAACTCGCTGGCGGTCTGGGCGAACTCGTCGTCGAGCTCCGGGAGCTCCTTGGTCTTCACCGAGCGGGCGGTGACGGTGACCTCGGCGTCCTGACCGGCGTTCGGGCCGGAGAGCAGCGCGGTGCCGAAGGTCGTGGACTCGTCGGCGGACAGGCCGCGCACGGCGTCGTCCAGGCCCTCCATGAGGTTGCCGGAGCCGACCTCGTAGGACATGCCGGTCGTGGAGCCGTCCTCGAGCACCTCGCCGTTCAGCTTGGCCTCCAGGTCGATGGAGACGAAGTCGCCGTCCTGGGCCGGGCGCTCGACGCCGGTGAGCATGCCGAAGCGCTCCCGCATGACGTCGACCTGCTTGTCGATCTCCTCGTCGGTGACCTCGACGTCGTCGACGGTGACCGCGAGGCCGTCCAGGGCCGGCAGCTCCAGCTGCGGGGCGACGTCGACCTCGGCGGTGAAGGCGAGGGTGTCGTTGTCGTCGAGGCGGGTCACCTCGATGTCGGGCTGGCCGAGCACGCGCACCTGGTTCTCGCGCACGACCTCGGAGTAGACCTCGGGGACCGCGTGCTGGACGACCTGCTCCAGGACGACGGGGCGCCCGACGCGCTGGTCCAGCACGCGGTTGGGCACCTTGCCCGGGCGGAAGCCGGGGACCCGGACCTGCTTGCCGAGCTCCTTGTAGACCTCACCGAAGGCGTGGTCCAGGTCCCCCCAGGGCACCTCGATCGCCATCCGGACCCGCGTGGGGCCGAGTTCCTCGATGGTGCTCTTCACAGCGCAGTGCTCCTCGATACAGACAGTGGGAGGGCGTCGGGCAGATCGGACGACGCCGGTCGACCCCCGAGTCTACGGACGTCCTGGGTGACGACGGGGCGGCGGGATCGCGACCCCGCGATCGTCAGACGTCGGGGTGACAGGATTTGAACCTGCGGCCCCCTGCTCCCAAAGCAGGTGCGCTACCAAGCTGCGCCACACCCCGCGACCGCCCGAGTCTAGGCGCCTGCCGTCCGCGGGCCTGCGGCGGACGTTTCAGGCGGAGACGACGGGACGACGGTCGGCCCACGGGGCGGCCTGCTCCAGCGCCGCGGCCACCCGGACGAGCACGTCCTCCCGGCCGTAGCCGGCGACCAGCTGGACGCCCACCGGCAGCCCCTCCCCCGTCCAGTGCAGCGGCAGGCTGATCGCCGGCTGGCCGGTGACGTTGAACTGCGCGGTGTAGGGGACGAAGCTGTTGATCCGCCGGCCCTCCTGCTCGGAGCCGGCCGCCGAGAACCAGCCCAGCTCGGGCGGCGGAGCACCCAGGGTCGGCGTGAGCAGCAGGTCGAAGCCCTGGCCGTCGAGGTCGGCCGGCGCCCAGAACCGGGCCATGCGGCGGGCCCACCCGCCGAGCACGTGCCGGGCGCCGAGGTACTCCTCCGCGGTCATCTTCCGGCCGATCGCGCGGTATCTCGCGTTCCGCGGCTCGAGCTCGTCGTCGCGGACCGGCCGGCCGAGGACCCGCTCGAGCGCGGAGATCGTCAGCGAGGTGTCGCCGGCGATGGTCGTGGCGAAGGGCCGCCCGAACGTCGGGTCGAACATCCCGTCGGGGGTGCCGGGCTCGACGGAGCAGCCGAGCTGCTCCAGCAGCCGCCCGGCGTGCTGGACGGCGAGGCGGCACTCCGGGTCGTCCAGGTACGCCTCGCCCGGATCGGTGTCCAGCACCCCGACCCGGAGCCGGCCGAGCGGGGCGCCGACCTCCTCGGCCAGCGGGCGGGCCAGGGGCGGAGCGAGGTAGGGGTCGCCGGGCATCGGCCGGGCGATGGCGTCGAGGACGGCGGCGGTGTCGCGGACCGACCGGCTGACGACGCCGTCGATCGTGGCGCCGGCCCAGCTCTCGCCGACGTCGGGGCCCTGGCTCACCCGCGCCCGCGTCGGCTTCAGGCCGACCAGCCCGCACTCGCTGGCGGGGATGCGGATCGACCCTCCCCCGTCGTTGGCGTGCGCGACGGGCACCAGACCCGCCGCGACCGCCGCTGCCGACCCACCGCTGGACCCGCCCGTGGAGCGGCCGACGTCGTAGGGGTTGCGGGCGGGGCCGTTCGCGGCCGACTCGGTGGTGACCGTCGTCCCGAACTCCGGCACGTTGGTGCGCCCGAGGAACACGAAGCCCGCCGAGCGGAAGTGGCGCGCCAGGTAGCTCTCGGTCGGCCAGCACCAGGACGCCTCGCGGAGGAACGAGGTGCCGTAGTGGGTCGCCTCGCCGGCGAGGTGGCAGCCGAGGTCCTTGAGCAGCAACGGGACGCCGCGGAAGGGACCGTCGGGCAGGTCACCGGCCGCATCCTTCCGCGCCTGCTCGAACCGGTCGCGGACGACGGCGTTGAGCTGTGGGTTCACCCGCTCGATCCGCTCGATGGCGTCCTCGACGAGCTCCGCCGGGCTCGCCTCCCCGCTGCGGACCAGCGCGGCCTGCGCGGTTGCGTCCAGCCACGTGGTGTCGGTCACGCGAGGCACCGTAACGCCGCCAGTCGGGGAGGACAGGGGCTGGGCGCTGGAGCCACTCGGTCGGCGGCCGCACGGCTGACGAGGACGAGCCGTTAGGCTGTCTGGGCACCTCGCGGGTGTAGCTCAATGGTAGAGCCCCAGCCTTCCAAGCTGGCCATGCCGGTTCGATCCCGGTCACCCGCTCCGTGATGTCTCGGGACACCGCCGCAGGTGTGTTGGGACATCGTCTCCCTGTCGGGCCTGGGGTCGGCAGTCCCAGGCCGGATCGTGGAGTACATGCCCTCCTCCGCCGTGAGGACCGGGTGGAGGTCATACACCGCGACGAGGCGGGGTGCGGCCCTCAGAGAGGCTGTGTGCCGCCTTGCGGCACCCGGCTCTTGTGCTGGTGGCCCAGGCGGCGCGTGCCGTAGCCAGGTCGCCGTCGCAGGTTGGGACGAGCGGTGCCGCGGCGCGGTCCTCCAGGCCGATGGGCAGCGGTGCCGAGCTGGCCACGTCGTCCGTCGTCATCGAGGCAAGCGGGAGGTTTCCACGCGCTGCTTGAGCGATCCTGACCGTCCATTCGGTATCAGCGGAAAGCCATGAGGGGCCTCGGCGGCGGCGCAGTTGCACGTGTCAGCGCGGCCCCTCCCCCAACCCACTCGGTCCGGATCACGCAGGTGGATATTCCGTCCGTCGCTGACCCAATGCTCGCTCGCCCGCCTGGCGCCGTGACATCACGACGGGGCGATCACCGACCAGGCGTGCTGCTCCACCCGCCACGTCCGCGTGGCGACGGCCGGCTGTAGTTCCCCGTCCGCATCGGGTTGGAGGACAGGCTCGGAGAAGGTCACCTCCCGGGCCTGCGCGATGAGGACGTCGGCGCGGTCGACGTGCCGCCCTGTGAGCAACGACGTGGCAAACGCGGCGTGGGCCAGCGGGCCCGTGGCGGTGGACAGCACCACATCGGCCAGGCCGTCGTCGAGCCGCGCATCGGGGGCCAGCGGAGTGCCACCGGCGATCGTGGGTCCGTTGCACACCGCGACCATGAGGATGGCGGTGTCGCCGTCGGCCGCCCAGTCCCCGCCGCCGTGGGCGGCCACGCGGCCGTCGATCTCCACACGCAGGTTCCAGGCCGTGGTGGTCACGCCCGCGACCGCGGCGCCGAGGGGGAACGCGGCCGTGCGCATCCAATTCTCGAACCGGGTCGCCTCGGCGTAGGCCCGGGCGCCGATGCCCACATGGACGGCGTTGAGGGCCAGCCCGCCGTCATCGTCCCGCAGCAGGTCCGAGGGGGCGCGGTGTCCCGGTGAGCAGCGAGGCCGCTGCCTCGACGGGGTCCAGCGGCAGCCCGAGGGCACGGGCCAGGTCGTTGCCGGTGCCGTGCGGACGGATGCCGAGAGGCTGGCTGGGATGCAGTGTCGCGGTGCGGTCAATGCCTCAACCGCCGCGTGCACGGACCCGTCCCCGCCCGCGATCACCAGGCGAGGGCCGTCGCGACCGGCCACCGCTGCGGTCAGCGCCTCGCGGTCGGCGGTCTCGGCCACGGTGACCTCGGCACCGCGGCGCAACTCCCGCACCGCCGCGCGGACCGAGTCCTCATCGGCCGTCCCGGCGGCCCGGTTCACGAACGAGCAGTCGCTGCACCGCGGAGCCCTTCCA
>CADCTN010000139.1:0-13059 GCA_902805535.1 uncultured Blastococcus sp.
AGGTCGGCCGCTGGGCGGCATGGGTGTGTCCGGGCTGGCATTCGACGGAACGGCGGTGTCCCGAAGGCCGGGGACGCCGATGGAGCTGCCGAGCTGTCCCGGCCGCCACGGACGGGAGACGCCCGAGTTGCGGGGCGCCGACGCCTGAGGGTCGGTGCGGGGCTGGTTCCGAGCGGGTGGTGCGGCGCCTCGTCCGGCGTCAGTGCTCGAGCGGTGTGTCGTTCAGGGAGCTGTCCAGAGCCGCGAGGAATTCGTCGGCGTCGGACTCGTCGAAGGGCATCGGCGGACGGATCTTGAGCACGTTGCGGCCCGCGCCCACGGCGGCGGTGAGGACGCGGCGTTCCCGCATGGCGTTCACGATGGCGAAGGCGTAGTCCGCGGCGGGCGTCCTGGCTGCGCGGTCGCTGACCAGGTCGATGCCCACGAAGAGCCCGTTGCCGCGCACGTCCCCGATCTGCGGGTGGCGTTCGGCGAGCCGGTCGAGCCCGGCGCGCAGGTAGTCGCCGGTGGACTTCGCCTTGGTCACGAGGTCGTCCTCGGCCAGCGCATCGAGCGTCGCCTGCGCCGCGGCGATGGAGACGGAGTTGGCCGCGAACGTGCTGAAGTAGCGCACGTCGGCGCCGAAGCGGTCGATGAGCTCGTGGCGGCTCACCACCGCGGCGATCGGCTGACCGCTGCCCATGGGCTTGCCGATGGTCACCATTTCCGGCACGAGCCCGAGGGCGCTGAAGCCCCACATGCCGGTGCCCAGGCGCCCGAACCCCGCCTGGACCTCGTCGGCGATGAGCAGTCCGCCGGCCGAGCGCACCGCGTCCACCGCGGCGCCGAGCACGGTGGGATCGGGCGTCTGGACACCGTCGGAGGCGAAGATCGTGTCGAAGATCAACGCGGCGGGCTTGATGCCCTGCTCGTGGAAGGAGGCCAGCGCCGCCGACACGCCGTCGGCGAAGTCAGTGGTGCCGCGATAGGAATCGGGGGCCGGTACCGTCCGCACCCAGGGAGGTAGCGACTCCGGTCCACCCAGGGACGGCGAGATCGCGCCGGTCTCGGTGGTGATCCCGTGGTAGGCCTCCGCGGTCACGATGACCCCTTCGCCGCCCGTGGTCGACTTCGCGATGCGCAGTGCCAGGTCGTTGGCCTCCGACCCGGTGCAGCTGTACATGACGTTGTCCAGGCCATCCGGGAACGTCGCCAGCAGGTCCTCGGAGTACCGGACGGTTGCCTCGGCCAGGTAGCGGGTGTGCGTGTTCAGCCGGCCGGCCTGGTCGCTGATCGCGGCGATGATGCGCGGGTCGGCGTGACCGGTGGTCGGGACGTTGTTGTAGGCATCGAGATACTCCGTGCCCTGGTCGTCGAACAGTCGCGTGCCGCGGCCGCGGACGAACTCGACCGGGTCGGCGTAGAAGAGCCGGTAGGCCGCTCCCATGGCGCGGCGGCGCCGCTGGACCAGTTGCGCCCGGTCAGCCGGCAGCTTGTCGAGGTCGGCGTAGTCGAAATAGCTCGTGGGTCCAGGCATGTCCGCTCCTAGAAGCTCAGGTTGGTCAGCTGGCGACTGCTGCTGACGACGTTGCGCCGCAGGTACTCGGCATTGCTGGGCATCGAGGCGCTGAGCCACTCCGCCATGAGGATGCGTTGGGTCAGTCGCATGGCCACGAGGCCGGGAAGCAGTTCCAGCTCGGCCTGGGTCAGCGGGCAGACGGACTGGTAGCCGGACACGATCTCCGCGGGCCTGGCCCAGGCGGGTCCGGTGTCGGCGACCTGGGCGGCGAGGCCGCTGGCCAGGTCGGCTGCGCGCCAGGTCCGCACGACGTCGCCCCAGTCGAGGATGCCGGTGACGTAGCCGGGTGAGGTGTCGTCGACCAGGACGTTGTCGAGCCCGAAGTCGCTGTGCACCACCTGCACGGGCAGGTCGGGGATGCGAGGGACGAGGACCTCGTCGTACCAGGTGAAGACCTGGTCGCTGCGGCCGCTCTGGTCCAAGGGGAGCAGGGCACGCAGGTCCTCGAAGTTCTTGAGGTCGAACAGCAGGTGACGGCCGGCCGCCGGGTGCTCGAAGTCCGCCAGCGCCAGCGCCAGCCGGGCCTGGACCTGGCCGCAGATCTGCAGCCGGCCGGGAGTCGGTGCCGACGAGCGCAGCAGAGCGCCCGGCAGGTAGGTGAGCATCCGAGCCACCCGGGCCGGCGAGTCGGGCAGGGCCAGGCGCGGGGTGATGGAGCCGTCCTGGGCGGGCACGACGCCCTGGAGCGGCAACGTGGGGTCGGCGTGCGAGGCGTGCGCCAGCGCCGCCATCTGCAGGTCGATGTCGGCGGGGTCATCGCTCGGGTGCGCGATCTTCAGGAGATAGGTCTCGTCCGAGGCGTGGACGCGGAAGGTGTCGTCCCGCTCGGTCGCCAGCCTCACCGGCTCGCCGACGGGCTCGATCCCGAACACGGTCTGCACCACCGAGAGCGCCTGCTCCGGCGTCACCCGCGCGAACGGCGTGTACGAGGCGTCGTGCAGCAGCCCGGATCGCTGCACTTCGTCAACGATCGTTGCTGTGTCCATTCACACACCATAGCCAACTGCTCAACGTCAGACAAGGGAACTGTTGAACAATCTCACTCGAGATGAGTTCCTACCTGGCCGTCGTCGTGTCGGTCGGTTCCGCCGCTCCGGTTCGCGTTGCACGGCGACAGCCGGCGCCGAGGTCGACTGCGCCAGCCCACCTCGACGGCCACCCGGGTGTGGGCGCCGTCGTCCGTGGCGGTCGTCAGCCGGTGGTCGAGAAGGTGTGCAGCAGCCGTTGCTCGGTCTCGTCGATGATCCGCGTGATCTCCCGCCGGCAGTCCGCGTAGCGACCCTGCTCGAGCAGCTCGAAGACAGTGCGGTGCTCGTCGACGACGGAGTCACCCTCGGCGGCGTCGGTGCGGGTGGACACCAGGGTCGCCAGTCGGATCTCCGACAGCAACTGGTCGTACATGGCCAGGATCCGGCGGCTGCCGTTCAACGAGACCAGCGCCCGGTGGAACATCATGTCCGCCACCGGGATCTCGTTCCAGTCGTCGCGCTCGGCGGCTGCCGCCAGCGTCTCCAGCGCCGCGGCCAACGGCTCCAGGACCGCCCCGCCGGCGCCTTCCACGGCATCGACGGCGGCCAACTCCAGCACCCTGCGGGCCCGGCACATGTCCCGGACGTCCTCGGCCTGCAGAACTGCGACGACCGCGCCCCGGTGCCGGCTGCGCTGCACCAGACCCTCGTGGGTGAGCAGCAGCAGCGTCTCGCGCACGGTGTTGCGCGAGGTCCCGAAGGCGGCCGCGAGCTTGCCCTCCTTCAGCGGGGTGTTGGGCTTGAGCTGGCCGCTCAGGATCAGCTCGCGCAGGCCGCCGGCGACCTGTTCGGCGGTACTGGCCCGCTCCACCACCGCGACCGACCCGAAAACGTCCTCGTCTGCCACGCTCACCCGTTCGGCCTCGATGGTCTGGGGCCTGCCGTCTGCCGTCAGCACCCGATCCACCGGCAGCCTACTGGCAAGCCGGGAGGAGGCCACTGGACGCGCTTACCACGGCCGGATGGGACTGGTGGTGATGCGCTCACAGCCGTGCTCGGTGACGATCACGTTCTCCTCGAAGTTGGCGCCGCCCACTCCCGCCCGCGACAACAAGGTCTCGACGGACAGCACCATGTTCTTCTCGACGACGACGGGAGAACCCTCCTGGATCAGGAAGTGCTCCAGGCCCAGACCCAGGGTGTGCCCGTACGCAGGGAAGTCGGCGTCCAGCCCGATCAGGCAGCCGCTGCCGTCGTCGGGCAGCACCGGGAAACCGTTGGCCCGGCGCCACTGGTCACCGACCTGCCACAGCTCCCCCAGCGTGACCCCGGGCCGGATCTCGTGGATGACCGACTCGACCAGTGCCAGCGCGCCCTCCACGATCGGCTCCTGATCGGCGCTCGGACCGCCGCCGACCACCGTGGTGCGCGCCATGTCGACCCAGTACCCCTGCAGCATCGGCCCGTACAGGTCGACGTGGACCAGGTCCCCGGTCTCCAGCGGCCGGACGGCGTCCCAGGAAGGCATCCGAGCCCACTGG
The DNA here is from genome assembly GCA_902805535.1 of uncultured Blastococcus sp. Lineage (GTDB taxonomy): Bacteria > Actinomycetota > Actinomycetes > Mycobacteriales > Geodermatophilaceae > Blastococcus_B. The sequence goes on from CADCTN010000139.1 coordinate 4,068, forward strand.
AAGTGCTCCGAGTGCGGGCCGGAGGTGATGGCGGTGTCATAGGGCACGCCACCGCGCCGAACCACCGCGCTCCAGCCCTCGGCCGCGACGTCCGCTTCGGTGACCCCTGCCCGCACCGCGTCCATCATCGCGCCCATGGCCTCGACGCCGACCTGGGCGGCACCGCGCAGCATCGCCAGCTCGGCGTCGCTCTTGACCATCCGCATCCGCTCGAGGAGGTCGTCGCAGGGCGTCAGGTGCAGCGCGTCACCGAGATCGGCCCGGAGCATCTCGTGGTGCGCGAACAGCAGGCTGTCCCGGCCGACCAGCCCCAGCCGGGCGCCGACCAGGTCGAGGTCGCGCAGCACGGCCGCCACGAGGGCAGGAACGTTCAGCCCGACGCGCACGTCCTTCACCGCGGCCAGGTCCGCGCGGTAGTCGTGCGAGTCGACCACCAGCACCGGATCGCCGTCGACGGGCAGGACCAGCACGCTGTGCCCGCGGCCGGCCCACAGCGGCAGGTTGTCCGGCTGGGTGGGGAACGGAGTGACGTGGTTGGCGAGGTAGAACACGTCGCCGTAGACGTCGGCCGTCGCGCCACCGCGCGACCAGACGACGAGCGCGGCGAAGCCGCGCTCGGCAGCGAGCGACGCGGCCCGGCCCTGCCGCTCGGCGAACTCGGTGGACGGGATGGGACGCACCATGGTGACACTCCTCTGAGAAGGTCGTGAACGAGTTTGCCGAGCAGCCGGTCAGTGGGCCGGGATGGCGATGTAGCGGTACTCCAGGAACTCGTCGATGCCGACGCGTCCGCCTTCGCGGCCCAGCCCGGACTGCTTGACGCCACCGAACGGCGCCGCCGGGTTGGACACCACGCCCTGGTTCAGGCCGAGCATGCCGACCTCGAGCAGTTCGCTGACCCGAAGTGCCCGCTGCAGATCCCGGGTCATGACGAAGCCGATCAGGCCGAACTCGGTGTCGTTGGCCATGGCCACGACCTCGTCCTCGGTGTCGAAGCAGCGGACCGCGGCGACCGGACCGAAGATCTCCGTCTGCAGGAGCTCGGCATCGGCCGGGATGTCGGCCAGCACCGTGGGCGGGTAGAAGAAGCCGGTGGAGTCGGGCACCTCGCCCCGCGCGACGAGCCGCGCCCCGCGGGCCAGCGCGTCCTCGACCAGCCCGCTGGCCTTCTCGACGCCGGCGCGGTCGATCAGCGGGCCGACCTGGACGCCCTCGGCGGTGCCGTCACCCACGAGCAGCGTCGACATCCGTTCCGCCAGCCGGGAGGTGAATTCCTCGGCGACGGAGCGGTGCACGAAGAAGCGGTTCGCCGCCGTGCACGACTCCCCCATGTTGCGCATCTTGGCTGCGAACGCGGCCTCGACGGCGGTGTCCAGATCGGCGTCCTCGAAGACGATGAACGGAGCGTTCCCGCCGAGCTCCATGGACGTCCGCATCACCGTGCGGGCCGCCTGGGCCAGCAGGGTCCTGCCCACGCCGGTCGAACCGGTGAAGGAGATCTTCCGCAGCTGACCGCCGGCCATCATCGGTTCGATGACCTCGGCCGCCCGCGAGGTGGGGATGACGTTGAGGACCCCACCCGGGAGCCCGGCCTCGGTGAGGAGCTCGGTGAGCGCGAGGGTCGACAGCGGCGTCTGGGGCGCGGGCTTGAGCACCATGGTGCAACCGGCGGCGATCGCCGGCCCGATCTTGCGGGTGCCCATTGCCATGGGAAAGTTCCACGGAGTGATGAGCAGGCACGGCCCCACCGGCCGGCGGGTGACCAGCACTCGGGTCCTCCCGTCCGGTGTCCGACCGTAGGAGCCCTCGATGCGGGCGGCCTCCTCGGCGTTCCAGCGGAAGAACTCTGCCGCGTAGACGACCTCGGCCCGGGCCTCTGCCAGCGGCTTGCCCATCTCCGAGGTCATGAGCAGGGCCAGCTCCTCCGACCGGGCCAGCAGCAGCTCGTAGCCGCGGTGGAGGATGTCCGCCCGCTCCCGCGGCGACGTGGCGGCCCAGGCCTGCTGGGCGGCGACCGCGGCCTGCACGGCCGCGTGCCCGTCGGCGACGGTGGCGTCCGCGACGTGCGCGATCACCTGCCCGTTCGCCGGGTTGTGCACCGCGAACGTCCCGCCGTCGGACGCCGGCTGCCAGGCCCCGTCGATGAACAGTCCGGACGGCACGCCGGGGACGGTGGGGTCCGCCAGGTCAGAGGGTGCGGTGGTGGTCATCGAGGTGTCCCTTCGGTGCCGGCGCCAGGGTTGACGCCGGAGTGGTCGAGCACGGGGCTGAGCGGGGGGCGCCGTCCCGACCAGGGCTGCGCCTGCTCGAGCTGGCCGGCGAGCCGGAACAGGACGTCCTCGCGTCCCGACGCCGCCGTGAAGTGGGTTCCGATCGGCAGCCCCGCGACGTTCCAGAACAACGGGACCGACATCGCCGGCTGCCCCGTTGCGTTGGCCACCCAGGTGAACGCCGCGAACGCCGCATCGGCCTGGAAGACCGGCTCGGGGTCACCGCCGGGAGCCCGGAAGTGCCCCAGGGGAACCGGTGGCGCCGCCAGGGTGGGCGTGAGGAAGACGTCGAACACGTCGTGCCATTCGCCGATCACCCGGCCGGCGGCCTGCACGGAGTGCGTCGCCTGCAGGAGGTCCACCGCGGTCAGCGCGCGGCCGGACTCCGCCAGGGCCCAGGTGAACGGCTCGAGGTCGTCGCGCTCCGGAGCCCGGCCGAGAGTGCGCTGCCATGCGTCCACCTGCCAGGCGGCGCCGGCCGAGTACAGGACCGCGAAGGCCTCCTCCAGCTGCCGTCCGTCGACGGGCGGCTCGGCGAGCTCGACGGTGTGGCCGAGTTGCTCGCACAGCCGGGCCGCGTGCCGCACGGCGGCCACGCAGTCGGCGTCCACGGGGACACCGGTGGAAGCCTGCTCGCTCACGCCGATCCGGAGGCGTCCGGGAGGCTCGCTGACGGCGGCGAGGAAGGAGCCCCTGGCGGGCGGCGCGGCATAGGGGTCACCGGTCATCGGCCCGGCGGTGAGGTCCAGCGCGGCGGCGCTGTCGCGGACCGACCGCGTCACGACGTGCTCGGCCCACAGTCCCCCGGCCAGGTCGCCGTGGTCGGGCCCGAGCGGGTTGCGGGCGCGGGTCGGCTTGAGGCCGAACAGCCCGCAGCAGGACGCCGGGATGCGCACGGAGCCGCCGGCGTCGTTGCCGTGCCCGACCGGGACGACGCCCGCCGCGACCGCGGCGGCCGAGCCGCCACTGGACCCTCCGGTCGTCCGCTGCAGGTCCCACGGGTTGCGGCACGGGCCGTGACGAGCCGATTCCGCCGTCGAGAGCAGCGCCAGCTCCGAGGTCGCGGACGTCCCGATCGGGATCAGGCCGCCGGAGCGGTACCGGCGGACCAGCTCGCTGTCGCGCGGGGACACGTGGTCGCGCAGGAACCGCGAGCCAGAGGTGTGGCGCAGTCCTGCCGCCGTGGCCAGGTGGTCCTTGAGCAGCATCGGCACGCCGGACAGCGGACCGTCCCCGAGCCGCGACGTCGCAGCGGCTCGCGCCGTGTCGAAAGCGGGGGTGACGAGGAAGCCCAGGACCGGGTCGAGCGCCCGGGCGCGGGCGATCGCCTCGTCCACCAGCTCCATGGCGCTGGCCTGCCCACCGAGAACCAGCTGGGCCTGCGCCATGCCGTCGAGCCAGGCCAGGTCGATGTCCGGCATGGCACCCCCACATCCCTAGGCGTTCTCAGGATTGTAGAGCAATCCTACAGTTGAGCACAACGCCGAGCGCGAGTACCAAGCGGGCACCAGCCCGTACGCACAGCCGACCCGGTCAGGCCGGGGGCGGCCCCGGATACCACGCCTCGGGCTCCGGGTACGTGAAGTCGTCCGGGAAGTGGTAGGTCTCGAAGCAGGTCGTGGTGGCCGCCTCGGTGTCGAAGAACGAGAACGAGTTCTGGTCGAGCCAGCGACCGCTCTGCGTCTGCGGGAAGCCGCGCTCGGCGAACATCTCGAGCCGCCGGGCCCACGGCGCCCCGTTGCAGTCGAAGGCGAGGTGGTGCACCCCTTCGCCGTGCCGGTCCAGGAACTCCCGCATCACCGTGCGACCGCTCAACGGCTGCATGATCTCGAAGGTGAGGTCGTCGTTGGTGGCGAAGCAGACCTTCAGGCTGAAGTCCTCGGGCTCGCCGGCGTAGGTCTGGTCGGTCACCGTCTCCGGAGTGAACGTGTAGACGCGGAACGGGCCGATGCCCAGGCGCACGAGGCCTTCCATGGTCCGCTCGTGGTCCTCGGTCACGAAGCACACTTCGACGATCTTGCCGAGGAAGGCGTTGCTCAGCTGGAACTCGCTGAGCACCTCGGGCAGCGGGAGGTTCGGGGACTGCGACATCGGCGTTGTCTCCTGTCGACTTCTAGTCGGTGTACAGGTCGATCTGCCGCGGGGCGGCCGCGGCGCCGTTGATCGGTACGAGGTCCTGCGGGCAGGCGCTCACCACGAGCAGGATGTCCTGGAGCGCCTCGAACACGACCTCGCTGCCGGCCGGGGCCCGCGACGGCTGCAGCGACAGCGTCCCGTCCGGAGCGACGGGCACGGCCATGAAGAGGTTGAGGGCGTCGGGGACCACCGCGGGCGCCCGGCCGTGCTCGGCCACCGCGGACAGGAAGTTCTCGAAACAGTTGGCGTGATGGCCCTGATGCCCGAGTGCGCGGTACCGCTGGGGGTCGCAGGCAGCGATGAGGGTGTCGTGACCGCCGTCGGTCGTGTCGGCCACGAGCCGCAGCATCGGCTGCCGCTGGTCGTCCACGAGGACGTCACCGACCCTGGGCGAGATGCGACCGGTCGCCAGGCGACTGTGGGACATCGACAGCGCGGCGCCGCCCTCGGCGACCGCCACGGCCCACGTGTCGGCCACCTGGTGTCCGAGCGTGTTGACGATGCGCACGGTCTCGCCGGCGGCCACCGGGACGGCACGAGCGCTGCCGCCGGGGACGCTGGTGTGGCGCGCGGGTCGGGCCGTCCGGGCCTGCTGCTGGGTGTCGGTCATGGGTTGCTCCCTGAGTTTCGCCGTGGCCCACTCCCGCGGGCCGTGGATGCGTCGAGACGAGCGACATGTCGCCGTGGAGGACCGAAGAGTGAAGCGGCTTCGCAGTGAGGGGCGGACCACCGCCTGTTGCTCTATCGTGGGGATCACCATGACACGAAAGTGCAACGTTGACCAGTGATGCCGACAACGGCCGACCTGCCGAGGCGCTGACCGGCGTCGGGGCTCGCCTGCGCGCCGCCCGTCTCACCAAGGGCTGGAGCGCGCGACAGCTCGCGGCCCGCGCGGACGTGACGCCGGCGTACCTGAGCAGGCTCGAGACCGGACAGCTGAGCCCCACGGTGAGCACGCTCTCCCGGGTCATGCAGGCCCTCGGCGAGCCCGTGGCGGTGCTGTTCCAGGGCCCGGACGACCCGGGCCCGCTCGTCCGCCGCGACCAACGCCGGGTCATCCGGAGCCACGGGGTCGAGGACGAACTGCTCTCGCCCACCCGGACGGGGCGCCTGGAGGTGCTCGAGACCATGGTGAGCCCGGGAGAAGGCAGTGGCCCGGAGGCCTACAGCCACCCCGGCGAGGAGGAGTGCGTCGTGATGCTCTCCGGAGTCCTGCGACTCACCGTGAGCGACGTGCCCTACGACCTGGAGCAGGGCGACGCGCTCACCTTCCCCTGCCGGTCGCCGCACTCGTGGACCAACCCTGGCACGACCGAAGCCCGCGCCCTCTGGATCGTCACGCCCGCCGGGTACTGAGCACGGGCGCGAGCCCGCACGCCGCCCCCTCCCGGCTCCCCATCACCTGACCGGATCACCTCCGGGGTGTTGCATTTTCGTGTAACGGCTGTCACTCTCCTTGCAACGCCTGGGAGGCGACATGTCGAGCACCGATCGAGCACGGATCACCCAGCGCGGAGCTGAACCAGCCGATTCCGGCAGCCGCAGCGGGGGCAGCTTGCCGCGATCAGCGCCGGGCACAGCGCGATGACCCAGCCGGGCGAGGCCGTGCCCGGACGTCGGCCCGCCCGCGATGTGCAGGTGCCCGTACTGACCACCGGCGGCACCATCAGCAGCCGCACGGGCGAGGCCGGCCGGCGGCCGGCTCTGAGCGGCTCCGAGCTCACCGCCACGCTGCTGCCGGGCGAGCACGTCTCGACCCGCGTCGTCGACGTGCTCAGCGCCGGTAGCTACACCCTCGGCATCCAGGACATGCAGACCGTCCTCGCCGCGGTGACCCGCGAGCTCGCCGATCCGGACGTGCCGGGTGTCGTCGTCACGCACGGCACCGACACGCTCGAGGAGACCGCCTACCTGGTGGACCTCAGCCACGACGACGAGCGTCCAGTCGTGCTGACCGGCGCCATCCGGCCGGCGGACCACGACGACCCCGACGGTCCGCGGAACCTGGCCCACGCCCTGGCGGTCGCCGTCGACGTCGGTGCGCGGGGACGGGGGGTCCTGGTCGTCTTCGGCGGCAGGATCTTCCCGGCGGCAGCCGTCCAGAAGATCCACACCTCCGCTCGTGAGGCCTTCGGGTCGACGAGCCAGGCGGCCATCGGCCTGGTCGACGACGCCGGCCCGAGGTTCCACGCCGCCCCCCACCCCCGGTCGGCTCTCGCGCTACGGCTGCACGGACGGGCCCTGGCCGCGACGCGCGTCGACATCGTCGCGCTGTACCCGGGCGCCGACGAGGCAGCCCTGGAGGCGGCCGTCCGGGCAGGTGCCCGGGGTGTGGTCCTGCAGGGCACCGGCAGCGGCAACTCCCCCGCCGCCTTCACCGCCGCCGTCGCCCGGCTCTGCGCCGAAGGGGTCGTCGTGGCGCTGTCCACGAGAGTGCCCTTCGGACCGGTGGAACCCCTGTACGGCGGCCCCGGCGGAGGCCACGAGCTCGCCGCCGCCGGCGCCGTGCCGACCGGCGCACTACGTCCGGGCCAGGCTCGGATCCTCCTGCTGGCGCTGCTCTCGGTCCACCCCGACCCCGACGACGCCCGTGCCGCACTGACCGAACGGGTCGCCGCCCTGTAATGCCCCGTCACCGGTCCGAACCGGCATCACCACGCAGCTCGCGACAGCACACCGCCCGGAACGCCCTGTCAGCCGAATCCCCGGAGGAACCGTGAACGACGCCGTCTCCACGCCAATCGGAGCCCATCCCTCCGCCGGAGGACGCCCACCCGCCGGCATCGAGGCCCACTCGATCGACTGGATCCCCGCGCATGAGCGGCGGGGGAAGGTGTGGCAGCAGGCTCCGTTCTGGTTCCTCACGAACTTCCACCCGCTCACCGTGGCCCTGGGGCTCATCGGCCCCAGCCTCGGGCTGAGCCTGGGCTGGACCATCCTCGCCGCGACGGCCGGGGTGCTGTTCGGCACGCTGTTCATGGCGCTGCACGGAGCACAAGGTCCGACGCTGGGGCTTCCGCAGATGATCCAGTCACGCGCCCAGCTCGGCTACCGCGGCGTCAGCGTGGTCCTCATCGCCACCCTGTTCACCTTCCTCGGATACAACATCGTGAACACGGTCCTGATCGGCGACGGCCTGTCCACGCTCTTCAGTTGGAACGCCACGGCGACCGGGATCGGGATCGGCGTCCTGGCCGTCGTCCTGGCCGTCTGGGGCCATGACTGGCTGCACCGGGCCTTCCGGGTGCTGTTCTGGCTGTCCCTGCCGTTCTGGGTGCTGCTCACCGTGGGCGCGCTCACCGGGCAGGCCGGTGGCCAGACCGACCCGACGCTCGGCTTCTCCCTCACCGCGTTCGTCGTGGTCTTCACCGCCGGGGCGAGCTACAACATCACCTACGCCCCGATCGTGTCCGACTACACCCGCTACCTGCCCGAGAACACCTCGCCGCGCAGGCTGATCTGCTCGGTGTACTGCGGTGCCAGCATCTCCGCGATCTGGATGATGGCCCTCGGCGCGTGGCTGGGCGCCCGCCTGGGCGTCAGCGACACCCTGGTGGGCATCCACGACGCGAGCAACGAGTTCATCGGCGGCACCGGCACGATCCTGGTCGCGACCGGCGTCCTCGCGCTGATCGCCACCATGGGGCTCAACGGCTACAGCGCGGTGCTCACCGTCCTCACCGCGACCAACTGCTTCCGGTCGGGTCCGGTCACCCCTCGCCTGCGCATCGCGGTCACCGTCGTCCTCGGACTGGTGTGGACGGTGCTGGGTGTCTGGGTCGTGCAGGAGGTCTCCACGGCACTCAACAACGCCCTGTTGATCATGCTCTACCTGCTGACCCCCTGGACCGCGGTCAACCTGGTCGACTACTTCGTCGTCCGGCGGGGGCACTACAACGTCGCCGACCTGTTCAACCCCCGTGGGCAGTACGGGCAGTGGGCGCCGCGTGGGCTGACCGCCTACGGGCTGGGGCTCGCCGCCGAGGTGCCGTTCATGGTCCTCAGCTTCTACGAGGGACCGCTGGCCCGTTCCCTCGGCGGCGTCGATGTGGCCTTCGTGTTCGGCCTGGCCGTCGCCGGCCTGGTCTTCCTGGCCCTGTCGCGCGGCACGAGGTCGACTCCGACGCAGGTCCCTCCGTCGGCCCCGACCGGCCCGCTCGGCGGACTGCCGACCGACACCGCCCCCGAGACCGCCGCCACCCTCACCGGCGGAGCCCCCGTCGATGTCGCGGGACGGCCGGTCAGCTCGGTGTCGGGCTCGTCCGGTGGGCGGGCATGAGCGGCCCGACGGACACCGTGCCCACGTCCTCGGACCCGGTGGTGCATCCGCTCCTGTGGCAGCCGATCGAGGTGGCCGGGCGGGAGCTGGCCAACCGGCTGGCCGTCGCGCCCTTGTCGCGGGTGAGCACCACCGGCGACGGGGTGCCCACCGAGCAGATGCGCGACTACTACGCGACCTTCGCCGCGGGCGGCTTCGCCCTGGTCTTCACCGAGGGCATCTACCCGATCGGCCCCGGCGCCCAGGGGTACGCCGACCAGCCCGCCCTGATCACCGACGCCCAGGTGGTCGGCTGGCGCCGCGTCGT
>CADCTN010000139.1:13069-15947 GCA_902805535.1 uncultured Blastococcus sp.
GGGGTGTCGAGTACGGCGGATCGGGCCCCTACCCGACCCCCAGCGAGCTCACCCAGGAACAGATCGACCAGATCGTGGCCGGCTTCGCCGCCTCCGCCGCCCTGGCCGCCCAGGCCGGCTTCGACGGCGTGGAGGTCCACGCCGCCAACGGCTACCTGCTCGACCAGTTCCTCACCGACTACACCAACAGCCGGACCGACGCCTACGGTGGGAACCCCGCCGCCCGCGCCCTGCTGGCCGCCCAGGTCCTCACCGCCGTCCGCCAGAGCACCGGCGGGCAGCTGATCGTCGGGCTGCGGCTGTCCCAGGCCAAGGTCAACGACAGCCGCCACAAGTGGCGCGACGAGCACGAGGTCACCGAGATCCTGCGCACCGTGACCGCCGCCGCACCGGACTACCTGCACCTGGCCGCGGAAGGCCGGCCCTGGACCGAGAGCGGACGGGCCGCCGACGGCACGGCCCTGGGCCCGCTGGCCCGCGCCATCACCGGCGTGCCGGTCATCGTCAACGGCGGCCTGCACGACCCCGCCCTGGCCGAGGAGGTCCTGCACACCGGCCAGGCCGACCTGGTCAGCATCGGCCGCGGGGCCCTCGCCGACCCGCACTGGCCCACCAAGATCAGGACCGGCGTCCCCGTCCGGGGGTACACCGACGACATGATCACGCCCTCGGCCAGCGTGCAGAACACCATCGACTTCCTCCACCGCACCGATGACACGACAGGAACCGCGCCATGAGCGTGCCCGACGAGGCTCCGAGCGGAGGCCCTTCCGTGCGGGACTGGCGCCGGCCGGCGACCGACGACTGGCGGCGGGGGGCGGCTGCGGCCCTCGCCCTGACCTTCGACCTGGACGCTGAGAGTGCCGTCCTGGGGCGCATGCCGGCCGCGGTCAACGACCTGTCGGCGATGTCGCACCAGGCGTACGGCCCGCAGGTCGGCCTGCCCAGGATCCTGCGGCTGCTGGAGGCGACAGCAACCCCGGCGACCTTCTTCGTCCCTGGGGACAGCGCCCGCCGCTGGCCCGACGCCGTCGAGTCCATCCTGACCGCCGGGCACGAGATCGCCCTGCACAGCGACCAGCACCGCTCGCTGCTGACCATGACCCAGACCGAGCAGGAGCACGACCTGGGCGCCAACCTCCAAGCGCTCGCCGCACTGGGCGTCCGCCCGTCCGGGTACCGGGCACCCAACTGGCAACTCACCGCCGCCACCCTGGACCTGCTCGTCGACGCCGGACTCGCCTACGACAGCAGCCTGATGGACGACGATCGGCCCTACGTCATCGACCATCCGCGCGGGCAGATAGCCGAGCTGCCCGTGCACTGGAGCCTCGACGACTGGGAGCAGTACGCCTTCCTCCCTGAACCGGACATCGGGCAGATCATCGACCCTCCCTCCAAGGTCCTCGAGATCTGGCAGGGCGAACTCGACGCCATGCGCTCCACGGGGGGCTTGTGCGTCATCACCTGCCACCCGTTCCTCAGCGGACGCCCCTCTCGCCTGCGGGTCCTCGCCGACCTGATCCAGGCCGCGAACGACTACGGCGACGTCGAGATGGTCCGCTGCGACGCCGTAGCCGCCCGGTTGCTCGATACCTGAGGGCGGCCGCCCGCCGGGGCCTGCACCGCCTGCGTGCGCGGATCGGCTGCGAGCGGCGTGCCTATCCGGCCGTCTACGCCTGGCCTGCCGGGGTCGCGTCCTCGTACTCGGGCAGCGGCGGGATCGACGTCAGCTCCATGGCGCCGTCGGCGCCGCCAGGCACATCGATGACGAACTTCCACTCGCCATTGGGCTGGCGGCGAGTGATCTCGCAGCCCCGGTGAGTGATCGAGATGGGGGTTCCGTCGGCGGTGGTCCCCGTGACCGACCACTGGGAGCACAGCAGTGCCACGTCGCCCACCTGGGTCACCTGCACGACCGCCATGTTCATGCGCTGCTCGCTGCCCGCGGCGGCCTCGATGAGCGAGGACACCAGAGCACTGCCGGGCCCGGCTTCTGCACCTTGCTCGGGAAGGTGCCGCGTGATCGAGCCCTCCTCGTACAGCGCCTCCACCGCCGCGACGTCGCGATCGTTGAAGGCATGAGCGAGCAGGTAGTCGGGGTCTTCGGGGCGTAGGGCCTTGTAAGACATGGTCTTCTTCTTCCTCGTGAGTGGTTCCGGCGACCTCGGACCCGGTCGAACCCGGCCGCTCCTGGCGCGACGTCCGGTCGCTGCGCAGCGCCTGGCGTCGATGTAGTCCGGGGATCGCCGGACGCATTACAGAGCCCTGGCCAGGTGCCCGAACTCCGGACGGGGACGGGACCCGACCCAGCGACCGCGGGGACATGAAGACCTCCGGGTCGAGGAGCGATTCCCAGCCGGCTCCACCCCTCACCCGGAGGTATTCCTCGCGTCATCGACGTCGGGGCCGGCGACGCCGACCGTCCCGGCCGCCGCAGCTACGACCTCCACCTCACGGTGCACACGGCCGCGCCGTGTCCGCAGTAGCTGAAGCAGGAGTGGATGTCGTGGGGCCCCAGGCCGGCCGGGAAGGAAGTCGACGGACCGATCGGCTCGGCAGCGGATGACAGCCCGCTCAGCGTCGAACCGCCCGCACGGCCCGTTCGTAGAAGGCGTCGAGTGCATCGAGGTCCTCGAGCCCTCCGGCTGCGATCCACGCCTCGGTGGCCGTGCCGAGGCAGGCCAGGGCGGCCGCAACGATCGCTCGCGCCTCGAACTCGGCGCCGCCGAGCCGAGCGGCCATGGCCGGGACGAGCGCACGCTGCCAGCGCTGGTACTTGGCCGCAGCAGCCGCCTGGAGAGCAGGTGTCTCGGTGATCAGCCGGGCCACCCGCAGAGCGCGGCCGCGGTCGTCGCCGGACTCCTCGTCGACGGCG
>CADCTN010000140.1 GCA_902805535.1 uncultured Blastococcus sp.
TCTTGGCGACCAGGATGCGTGGGCGGCGCCCCTCGGCCTCCTCGAAGGCCTCGGCCATGCGGCGGGTCTCCTCCATGGGCCCGGACGCTCCTGCCTCGTCGCGGTACACACCCGAGATGGTGCGCACCTGGCCGGCGTGCCGCCCGTAGACCTCCTCCAGCGCGTCGGAGATCTCCCCCACGGTGGCCTTCGCCCGAGCCGCATCTACGGCGAGCCCGAGCAGGTTGGCGTCCAGCGAGGAACCCCGGCGTCCTTCCGCGGCGGCGCGAGCCGCGTCGGTGAGCCGGCGCAGCGACTCCTGCACCGCACCGGCGTCGCGGGAGGCCCGGAGCTCCGCGAGCTTCGCCTTCTGCTGGGCCAGCACGTCGGCGTTGTCCACGCGCAGCACCTCGATGGCCTCGTCGGCGTCGACGCGGTACTTGTTCACGCCGATGACGGGCTGCCGGCCCGAGTCGATGCGGGCCTGGGTGCGCGCGGCGGCCTCCTCGATGCGCAGCTTGGGGATGCCGTCGTCGATGGCCTGGGCCATGCCCCCGTGCTCGGTGACCTCCTGGATGTGCGCCCACGCGCGGCGGGCCAGGTCGTAGGTCAGCTTCTCCACGTACGCCGAGCCGCCCCACGGGTCGATGACCCGGGTCGTCCCCGACTCCTGCTGGAGCAGCAACTGGGTGTTGCGGGCGATCCGGGCGGAGAAGTCGGTGGGCAGCGCCAGCGCCTCGTCGAGGGCGTTGGTGTGCAGCGACTGGGTGTGGCCCTGCGTGGCGGCCATGGCCTCCAGGCAGGTGCGGACGACGTTGTTGTAGACGTCCTGCGCGGTCAGCGACCAGCCCGAGGTCTGCGAGTGGGTGCGCAGCGACAGCGACTTCGGGTTCTGCGCGCCGGCCTGCGTCACGAGCTTGGCCCACAGCAGCCGCCCGGCCCGCAGCTTGGCGACCTCCATGAAGAAGTTCATCCCGATGGCCCAGAAGAACGACAGCCGGGGCGCGAACGCGTCGACGTCCATCCCGGCGGCCTGGCCGGCCCGCAGGTACTCGACGCCGTCGGCGAGGGTGTAGGCCAGCTCCAGGTCGGCCGTCGCCCCGGCCTCCTGGATGTGGTAGCCGGAGATCGAGATCGAGTTGTACCGCGGCATCTGCTGCGCGGTGAACGCGAAGATGTCGCTGATGATCTGCATCGAGGGCTTGGGCGGATAGATGTAGGTGTTGCGCACCATGAACTCTTTGAGGATGTCGTTCTGGATGGTCCCGGTCAGCTGCTCGGGCTTCACCCCCTGCTCCTCGG
>CADCTN010000141.1 GCA_902805535.1 uncultured Blastococcus sp.
GACGACTTCCTGCCGACCCTCGAGCTCAGCTGGCCCACACCGCGCACGATCGACTCCGTCCGGGTCGTCACCCGCCCCGGTCTGCCGGCGGCGGTGGGGACAGCGGTCACCCTGGAAGCCGGTGGTCTACCCCGCCTGCTCTCCCTCGACGACGACGGCAGCGTGCGGTTCGCGCCGATCACCACCGACAGGCTCGTCGTAGGGCTGACCTTGCCGTTGGAGCTCGCCTCCTTCGATCCCTACAGCCGGAGGACCGGCCGGCTCGGGGTCGGCATCAGCGAGCTGCAGCTCGGCGGGGAGAACCCGGTGACGGGCGACGACGCACCGGTCGCGATTCACTGCGAGGCAGGGCCGGTGGTGGTCGTGGACGGCGAGCGCATCCAGACGTCCGCGCAGACCACGATCGGCGGGCTGACGGCGCTGGAGCCGCTGCGTCTGCAGCCCTGCGGCCCCGGGACGACCGCTCGCCTCGAGGCGGGAGAGCACCGGCTGGTCGCCGCGAGCACCGAGGTGCTGACCGTCGAGTCCGCCACCCTCGCCCGCTCGCCGGGCGGGAGCGGCGGCGTGGCGGGGGAACGGCGGCGGGCCGCCGACGTGATCCGCTGGGGGGACGAGGAGCGCCGTGTGCGCGTCGCCGCACGCGAGGAGACCACGCTGCTCGTGGTGCCGGAGAACACCAATCCTGGGTGGACGGCCGCGCTGGACGGGCAGGCCCTGGAGACCATCGCCGTCGACGGGTGGCAACAGGGATACCTGCTCCCGCCGGGCCCGGGCGGGACCGTGCACCTCGACTTCGGACCAGGGTCCGCCTATCGCGCCGCCCTGACCGCCGGGGCGGGTTCGGTGCTCCTACTCGCGGTGCTCGCTGCCGTGCCCGCACGGGCGCCTCGTCGACACGCCGAGAGGAGCGGGGGACGGGTCGCGGCGGCGGCGCTGGCGCTGGCCGCAGTAGCCGGCCTGGCGCTCGTCGGCGGCGTGGTGGGCGTTGCAATCCTGCTGGTGGTCCACGTCCTGGCGGTCACCGCAGGCAGGCGCCGGCACGCGCTGCTGGGTGCGACGACCGCGATGGCGCTGGCCCTCGCCGGCGCGCTGCTGCTGACGCTTCCCGACGGCACGTCGACCGCCCGGCAGGTGCTCGCGCTCGTCGCCATCGCTGCCGTGGTCGCCGGGGTGCTGCCCGGGTCTCCCCCTACCTTGCGCGGTCCTCTCCGCCGGTTCCGCGGCGTCGCGCGCTGACGTTCGCCCCGCTGCGGCGACAGGCCGAGATGGCGGGGGAGCCGCTGGAATCAGCCGCCGACGGCCTCTCCGGTCGGCGACGCGATGCCGGCGGGGATGCCGGCGGGGTGATCGTCCGCGCCCGTGGCGACGGCGCCTGCGTGGGCGCTCGGTCGGTCGGGGACGAGATCCCGCCAGCGCTGCATAAGCGGTCGCTCGACGACGCGGTGGACGAGGGCCGCCACCAGCACCCCCACGAGCCAGGTACCGGTGAAGACGATCCCCAGAGGGTGGCTGAAGAGGTCCCACATGATCAGCAGGAGCGGCATGTGGAAGAGGAACAAGCCGTAGGACCGTTCACCGAGCCAGTCCATCGGCCGGCTGGCGAGGAACCGACGTCCCCAGCCTGCCGTCTGGTCGCCGAACACGAGGGGCCAGACCGCGAGCGCCGCGATGCCGGTGTAGAGCAGGTGCTTGGTGATGCCCTGTCCGGCGGTCAGCGGCGACGCGACGTCGACAGCGCCGGTGAACGGCCCCGAGGCTGCCCAGAAGAGGGCGGCGGCACCTCCCCAGCACGTCCATGGGCTGTCGCCCAGTTCGTGCGCGCGGCGCACCGGCGCCCAGTCCGGGGAGGCCACCGAGAGGACCGCGATGACCATGCCGGCGGCGAACCACGAGAAGTAGGCGGGCAACCACAGCGTGAGCGAGCCCAGCAGGAAGGGGTCGGAGGCCGCCCAGGCGAACCACCCGAAGCCCAGGACGGACGCGAGCCCCAGCACGACCAGGATCAGCCCCGGCCGCCAGCGGCCACCGCTCAGCCGGAGGAGTCCGGCCACCACCAGGGGGAGCAGGACGTAGAAGGCGACCTCCGTGCAGAGGCTCCAGGCGTGATCGAGCCCCTCCGCGTGCCAGTTCCGGGAGTAGATCTGGGTGAGCGTCAGGAATCGCAGCCAGTCGCCGGCGCCGAGTTCCCGGTTCCCCGGGAGGAAGAGCATCGCCACGGCGACGCACACCCAGTACGCAGGCAGGATGCGCAGGGCCCGTCGCCACAGGAAGGCGCCGGTGCGTGGGGCAGGGCGGCCCGCGGCGGCGGCGCGGAACAGGGGAAGGGACAACAGGAAGCCCGACAACGCGAAGAACACGGCCACGCCGACATCCAGACGGGCGAGCGCGTAGCCCAAGGCGTCAGGTGTGTAGGAGCCGCTCCAGAACGCTGCGTGGGTGGCCACCACGGCGGTGGCAGCCAACGCCCGGAGGCCGTTGAGCGCGGGGTACCGCACGACGTCAGTACCCGGCCGGACTCAGGGCGACGGGGTGCCCTACCGCCACCGAGGCCACGCAGAGCGGCGACTGCGCGTCGCCCACCTCGACGACGACGCGGTCGACGGAACCGCTCACCGACATGAAGAGGTTGTGCACCCCGGCGTCGGCGGCGCCACCTCCGACCGTGTCGCCGGCCCGCACCGTCACCAGGTTGCCCGCGCCCGCGAAGTAGGTGATCTGCACCAGCCACCGGCCGTCGGGCGTCTCGCGGGGCAGGGGTACCTCCGCTGCGTCAGCGGCGGCCAGCCAGCCGCAGCCCTCAACGGGGCCCTGGCCGGATGCGGTCACCGGATCGACGACGGCCAGCTGCCCGTGCCCCTCCTCGTCGAGGGTCACCAGTTCATCGACGATCTGACCCTCTACGAGGAAGGCCGGCAGCCGCGGTAGGCCGGCCAGGACGACCGACGTGCGGTTCGCCGGAGCGAGTGCGGCCGGGACGACCTCCGCCGGCACCGCCGCATCCGCGACGACGAGTTCGGTGCGGCCGGTCAGATCCGCCCGGGCATTCACGACGAAGTCCTGCGCGGCGTTGGTCGACCAGTACCGCTCGAATCCTGTCGTGGAGACCACGCAGCCGACCACGAGCGTCGCGGCCACGGCCAGCGCCCCGCCGGGATGGGACAGCCAGGCGGTCACCCGGCGACCTGCTGCCCGCGTGGTCCAGGCTCGACGGCGCAGGACGACGGGCCCCCCGTGCACAGGGAGGAAGGCGAGACCGAGTGCCACCGCCACCACCAGCGCCGCGCCGGCCGGGGGGACCAGTCCGCCCGAGGCCGCGGGTCCCACGCGCTCGGACAGGCCGGAGGCCGCGTTGCCGAGCAGGAGGACGACGACGGCGCCCGCTGCCACCAGCCATGCGCGCACCGCGCCGCGGTGGATCAGCACGGCGGCGAGTACGACAACGCCGAGCGACACCGCGGCTGCCCACACCAGGCCGGTCGGCGGGGCGGGGGAGGCCAGCGGCACAGCCTCGGGCGCCCACGTCAACGGACCACCGATCAGACCCGGCAGCACGGTATGGGTCACCACGTCGGGCAGCCCACGGACCCCGGCGGCAAGGGCATCGGCGTCCACGAGGGGGTCGCCGGAGAGGACGAGCCGCGCGCCGATGCCCACAGCGGCGGCGACGGCCTGCACCGCCCAGACGACGCGGAGCTCCGCGAGGACGCGCAGTCGGCCTCGGATCGAGCCGGCCGTCGCCCACAGTGCCGTGCCGGCCAGCAGGAGCAGCGGCACCAGCGCCGCCTCCACCGCGAACAGCACCCCGACCGCGACTGCGAGGGCGCTGGCCGCCATCGGTGCCCGCGCACGCGAACGGAGGTGCCGGACGTGTCCGCTGACGGCGGTCAGCAGCGCGAGCTGCAGTGGCAGCTGCACCAGCGCCGCGCTCCACCAGACACCACCGACCAGCGTCAGTGAGCTGGTGAGGTAGACCGTCAGGGGCAGGAGCACCGCAGACCTGCGGCCGAAGAGCTCGACCAGCAGACGGTAGAGCGCGAGATCGACCAGCAGCTGCGCCAGGAGTTCCAGGCTCACCAGGGCCGGCCACGAGAGCGGAGCGACCGCAGCGACCCCGCGGGCCAGCAGCGCTGCGCCAGGGGGGCCGGCCGTGTCGACGGGGAGGCCGGCGGCCACTGCGGCGGCCAGGAAGTCCGGCCCGGTGAGCCAACCGCCTGCCGCCGCCCAGGCCCGGAGGATGAGGTGACCCGCCACCAGCAGGACGGCGATGGCCGGCAGGACGGCGGCGCGGTCGATGCGCAGCTGGAGAACGGCAGCTGCCGGACGCTCGGGTGCCTCCGCAGGGACGTCGCCGTCGACGGCCGGGGGTGCGCTCATGGGGCTCCATCAGCTGTGGGTGAGGACTCGCCGAGCGTAGACATGGCGGTTACCCAGCGGTAGTACCGGCCGGTACCGAGCACCCGGTAGTGCTACGGGCGCTGTTCGAGGAGCCCGACCACGACCGCGGTCGCGAGGGGAGTGACGTCCGCGAGACGGTCGGCCTCGCTCCTCTCCACCCGAGCCAGCATCAGCTCGTTGATGCCGCCGACCGCGGCGACGAGGAGGTCCCGGGAGACCGGACGGACCTCGCCGGGATGCTCCCTGGCCAGCGCGTCGGCGACCTCGACGAGCAGGTCGGCGTACTGGTCGATCATCCGTCGTCGGAGGAGCCGAGCGGCCTGGCCGGCGGCCTGCACCTCCACCAGCGCCGCCCAGGCGACGGCCGGCCCGGCGGCGAGGGTCTCCAGGTAGGCCGCGATGGCCGCGCGCAGCCTGTCCCGCCACGGCAGCCCCGCGCTGCGGGCGTCCTCCTGTGCCTGCCGGACGGTCGCGAGGACCGTGTCGTTCGCTCGCGCGTACAACTCCAGCAGGCAGTGCTCCTTGTCCTGGAAGTGGGTGTAGACCACCGTCTTGGACACCCGCGCTGCGGCCGCGATGTCGGCGATGGTGGTCGCCTGGTACCCCTTGGTCGCCATGCAGTTGGCGAGCGCCCACAGGATCCGGCCGCGACGCGGGGCGTCGTCCACGTCCGGGTCCTCGGCGGGGTCGACCAGGTTGTGCATCGCAGCAGACTGTAGAGGGCAGGAGCCCGGCGGGTGAGCGAACTCACCGCGCGCAGTGGAAGGTCCGTCCCCCGTCCGGTGTCGTCCTTGGGGTGACCATGCAGCCAACGCGAGACGGTGCGCTGTCTGCCGTCCGGCCCTCGGCGCGTGCCTACGCGGTCTGGATCGTCGCCCTGACGGCCTACGCGGTCGCGGTCTTCCACCGCGCGTCCCTGGGCGTCGCCGCGGTCGAGGCCCAGGAGCGGTTCTCCGCAGGCGCGTCCGCCGTCTCCCTCTTCCTGGTCCTGCAGCTCGCCGTGTACGCCGCCCTCCAGGTGCCGGTCGGTGTGGCCCTGGACCGGTTCGGCTCCCGCCGGATGATCCTCTCGGGCGCGATCACGATGGCCGCCGGTCAACTGGTGCTGGCGCTGGCCACCGACGTGCCGACGGCGATCGCCGCGCGCGTGCTGGTCGGCGCCGGCGACGCGATGACCTTCATCAGCGTGCTCCGGGTGGTCGGGCTGTGGTTCCCCGGGCGCAGGGTCCCGCTGATGACGCAGCTCACCGGCATCCTCGGTCAGGTCGGCTCCATCGTCGCCGCCTATCCGTTGGTCGCGTTCCTGCACGGAACGAGCTGGCAGACGACGTTCCTCGGCGCCGCGGGCACCGGCGTGCTGGTGGCCGTCCTCGTCCTCGTCGCGCTCCGCGACGCACCGGCCGGAGCGGAGCCCGCGCCGGTCGCCGGGCTGGGTGAGTTGCGCGGCAACCTGGCCGCGACCTGGCGGGAGCCGGGGACCCGCATCGGGCTGTACACGCACCTGGTCACCCAGTTCTCCGGCACGGTCTTCGCGCTGCTGTGGGGCTACCCCTTCCTCGTCCTGGCGCAAGGCCTCTCGCCGCTCCTCGCCGCGGCGCTCCTCACGCTGCTGGTCCTCGTCGGCATGGTCGTGGGCCCGCTGTTCGGCCGGCTCTGCGCGCGCTGGCCGTTGCGCCGCTCCGACCTCGTGTTCGGCATCCTCGCGGCGACCGTGAGCACGTGGACCGTCGTCCTGCTCTGGCCCGGACGTGCTCCGCTGCCGCTGCTGGTGCTGCTGGTCGTCGTCCTGGGGACGAACGGCCCGGGGTCGATGATCGGCTTCGACTACGCCCGGACGGAGAACCCGGCCGAGCGGATGGGCAGCGCCAGCGGCGTCGTGAACGTCGGTGGCTTCGTCGCCTCGCTCCTCACGATCCTGGCGATCGGGCTGGTGCTCGACGTGCTCACGCCGGGGTCGTCGACCGTCTACGACCTCGGGGCCTTCCGCGCCGCGTTCGCGGTGCAGTACCTGTTCTGGGCCATCGGCCTGGTCGGCGTCCTGCGACACCGGCGGCAACTGCGCGGACGCCTGGCGCGGGACGGGATCGTGCTCGCCCCGTTGACGGCCGCGGTCCGCGCCCGGCTGCGCGGCGGCTCGGCCTACCGCTGATCCCGGCCCTCGGTGGCGGCGTCCCCGCGGGACGGAGCAAGATCCCTCCCCGAGACCGCTGAGGAGGCGTACATGACCGAGGTCGAGCCCACGCTGGGTGCAGGGCCGCTGCTGCTGATCGCCGCCGCCGCCGTGCTGGTCCTGCTCCTGCTGATCATCCGGCTGAAGATGCACGCCTTCCTGGCGCTGGTCCTGGTCAGCCTGCTCACCGCGCTGGCCGCCCGTGTCCCGCTGGCCGACGTGGTCACCACGCTGACCACGGGCTTCGGGTCGACGCTCGCCAGCGTCGCGCTGCTGGTCGGGCTGGGCGCCATGCTGGGCCGGCTCCTGGAGTTCAGCGGCGGGGCTCAGGTGCTGGCCGACTCGCTGATCCGCCGGTTCGGCGAGAAGCGCGCACCCCTGGCTCTCGGCGTGGCGGCCCTGCTGTTCGGTTTCCCGATCTTCTTCGACGCCGGCCTGGTCGTCTTCCTGCCGATCGTCTTCACCGTCGCCCTCCGGCTGGGCGGATCGCTGCTGACCTACGGACTGCCGGTGGCCGGCGCCTTCGCCGTCATGCACGCGTTCGTGCCGCCGCACCCGGGGCCGGTCGCTGCCGCGGAGCTGGTCGGCGCCGACATCGGGCTCGTCCTCGTCTTCGGCCTGCTGATCGGGCTGCCCACCTGGTACCTCGGCGGCTACCTGTTCGGGCTGTGGGCCGGTCGCCGATACCAGGTGGCCGTGCCCGACATCCTGGGCGCGGGCGACGACCCCGCCCGAGACGGCGGGTCCGGAGCGCCCGGCGAGGCGGTGGAGGGCACGTCACCGACGGTCGCCGACGGCTCCGCGCCCACCCGGACGGCGACGCGCACGGCCGGTCCGCCGTCCTTCGGCACGGTCGTCGGGATCCTGCTCCTGCCGCTGCTGCTGATCTTCCTGAACACCGGGATGAGCACCCTGGCCACCGCCGGGGCCGTCGACGAGGAGTCCTTCCTCGTGCGCGTCGCCCAGCTGGTCGGGGCCACACCGGTCGCCCTGCTGATCACCGTGCTGGTGGCCAGCTGGGTCCTCGGCACCCACCGCGGCGCCGACAAGGCCGAGGTCGAGTCGGTCGTGAACTCCGCGCTCGGCCCGGTCTGCGCGATCATCCTGATCACCGGGGCCGGGGGGATGTTCGGCGGCGTCCTGCGGGCCAGCGGGATCGGGGAGGCCCTGGCCGACGTGCTGGCCGACATCGGGCTCCCGGTCATCGTCGCCGCGTTCGTCATCTCGGTGCTGCTGCGGATCGCGCAGGGCTCCGCCACGGTCGCGCTGACGACCGCGGCCGGGCTGATCGCGCCGGTGGTGGAGTCGACCGACGGGTTGTCGAGCATCGACCTCGCGCTGATCGTGATCGCGATCGCCGGTGGGGCCACCGTGCTCTCGCACGTGAACGACTCCGGGTTCTGGCTGGTCAGCCGCTTCTTCCAGATGGACGAGAAGACCACGCTCAAGACGTGGACGGTGATGGAGACGCTGCTGGGCACCATCGGCTTCGTGCTCGCCCTGGTGCTGAGCCTGATCCTCTGACCGACCGCGCCCGTTCCGATTTGCGGGACGGCGCGGCGCTGGGATGGTGGGCGGCATGAACCGAGTCGCCCGCGCCGCCGCTGCCGGTCTCTCGGCGGTCGCGGCCGTCGCCGCCCGTGACCTCCTCCAGCGCGAGCACACGCTGCTGCGCAACTTCCCGGTGCTCGGGCACGCCCGGTACCTGCTCGAGTCGGTCGGGCCCGAACTGCGGCAGTACCTCGTGGCCGGCAACAACGAGGAACGGCCGTTCACCCGCGACCAGCGCCGGTGGGTGTACGCGTCGGCGAAGGGCGCCAACAACTACTTCGGCTTCGGCACCGACAACGACCTCGAGTACACGGCCGGTTACCCCGTCATCAACCACCGGACCTTCGGCCGGGCGGTGCCGAAGACGAACGTGCACGCCGGTTCCGACGTCGACCTGCCCGGCGCGAAGGTGCTGGGTGCCGCGCGCGGACGGCGACAGGCGTTCCGCCCCGCCTCGGTCATCAACATCTCCGCCATGAGTTTCGGCTCGCTGTCCGGCGCCGCGGTCGAGGCGCTCAACCGGGGCGCGGCGCTGGCCGGCTGCCTGCACAACACCGGCGAGGGCGGCCTGTCCCGGCACCACCGCCACGGTGGCGAGCTGGTGATGCAGATCGGCACGGCGTACTTCGGCTGCCGCGACGATGAGGGCCGCTTCGACCTGCAGCGGCTCAAGGACCTGGTCGCCGGCGCCCCGGTGCGGGCGCTGGAGATCAAGCTCAGCCAGGGGGCCAAGCCCGGACTCGGCGGCGTGCTGCCCGCGGCGAAGGTGTCCCCGGAGATCGCCGAGGCCCGGGGCGTGCCCGTCGGCGTGGACTGCATCAGCCCGTCCCGGCACGCCGAGTTCTCCGACGCCGACAGCCTGCTGGACTGGGTGGAGCTGCTCGCGGCCGAGACCGGGCTGCCGGTCGGCATCAAGGCCGCCGTCGGGGACATGGCGTTCTGGGACGAGCTGACCGACCTCATGGCCGGCACCGGGCGGGGCGTGGACTTCGTGACCGTCGACGGCGGTGAGGGCGGCACCGGCGCCGCGCCGCTGATCTTCACCGACTCCGTGTCGCTGCCCTTCCAGCTGGGCTTCTCCCGCGTCTACGCCACGTTCGCGCGGAAGGGGCTGCACGAGGGCGTCACCTTCGTCGGCGGGGGCAAGCTGGGGCTGCCGGACAACGCGGTCGTCGCCTTCGCCCTCGGCTGCGACATGGTCAACGTCGCCCGCGAGGCCATGCTGGCGATCGGCTGCATCCAGGCGCAGAAGTGCCACACCGACACCTGCCCGACGGGGGTGGCCACCCAGAACGCCTGGCTGAGCCACGGGCTGGACCCGGCGCTGAAGTCGGTGCGGGCGGCCAACTACGTCCGCACGCTGCGCCGCGACCTGCTCAAGGTGGCCGAGGCCTGCGGGGTGGAGCACCCCGGGCTGATCGACTCCGGCTCGGTGGAGATCCTCACCGGCCGGACGGCGTCCACCCCGCTGCACGAGGTGTACGGCTACGAGCCCGACTGGGCACTGCCGTCGGCCGCCGACCGTGCGGAGATCGCCCGCCTGATGACCGGGGAGCGGGACCAGGGCGGCTCGGCCCCGCCGTCCGCCGACGCCGTCGGCTAGTGGAAGGACCCCTCTGCCCCCCACGCCTCGCGAGCTCGGCGCGGGCCCCTGCAGAGGGGCCGGGGGTCCTTCGTCTAGTGGCCGCGGAGGAGGTCCTCGAAGGACGTCGTCGGGTCGGCGAAGGGGTCCGTCGGTCGCGCCGTCGCGGGCCGGCCGGTGATCAGGTCGGCGAGCTCGCCGGCGGCGCGGTCGATCCGCCCGGCCAGGGCGCGGTCGATCCCGCCGGCGCCGGCCCAGTCCTCGGTCGCGGCGAACACCGCGGTCGGCACGGGAACCGCGCGCAGGTAGGAGAACAGCGGCCGGACGGCGTGCTCGAGGGCGAGGGAGTGCCGGGCGGTGCCCGCCGTGGCGCCGAGCAGCACCGGCTTGCCCACCAGCGAGTCCTTGTCCAGGACGTCGAAGAACGTCTTGAACAGGCCGCTGTAGGAGGCCGAGAAGATCGGTGTGACGGCGATCAGCCCGTCGGCGCCGGTGACCGTGTCGATCGCCGTCCGCAGCGCCTGGTTGGCGAACCCGGTCACCAGGTCGTCGGCCAGGTCGCGGGCGTGGCCCCGCAGCTCGACGACCTCGACGGTGGTGTCCTCGGCGCGCGCCCGGAGGGCGGCCACCGTCGCCGCGGTGAGCCGGTCTGCGAGCAGCCGGGTCGACGAGGGGTTGCTGAGGCCGCCGCTGACGACGGCGAGGGTGCGGGTGGTCATCGGGCCTGCCCGGTCACGGCGTCGGCGGGGGCGTGCACGGTCGGGTCCTGCGCGCCGCCGGCGGCGGCCACCAGCGAGGCGTGGGTGGGCGCCTCGGGGACGTGCGCGGGCTTGAGGGCGGCGAACTCCTTGCGCAGCACGGGCACGACCTCCTCACCGAGCAGGTCCAGCTGCTCGAGCACCGTCTTCAGCGGCAGGCCCGCGTGGTCGACCAGGAACAGCTGGCGCTGGTAGTCACCGACGTAGTCGCGGAAGCCGAGCGTCCGCTCGATCACCTGCTGGGGGCTGCCGACGGTCAGCGGCGTCTGGGCGGAGAACTCCTCCAGCGACGGGCCGTGGCCGTAGACGGGGGCGACGTCGAAGTAGGGGCGGAACTCCTCGACGGCGTCCTGGCTGTTCTTCCGCATGAACACCTGGCCACCGAGGCCGACGATCGCCTGGTCGGCGCTGCCGTGGCCGTAGTGCTCGTAGCGGCGCCGGTAGAACTCCACCATCCGCTGGGTGTGCTCCGGCGGCCAGAAGATGTGGTTGTGGAAGAAGCCGTCCCCGTAGTACGCGGCCTGCTCGGCGATCTGCGGACTGCGGATCGAGCCGTGCCACACGAACGGCGGGACGCCGTCGAGCGGACGCGGGGTGGAGGTGAAGCCCTGCAGCGGCGTGCGGAACTTCCCCTCCCAGTCCACGACGTCCTCGCGCCACAGCTGCCGGAGGAGGGCGTAGTTCTCGACGGCCAGCTGGAGGCCGTCGCGGATGTCCTTGCCGAACCACGGGTAGACCGGACCCGTGTTGCCGCGGCCCATCATCAGGTCGAGGCGCCCCTCGGCCAGGTGCTGCAACATCGCGTAGTCCTCGGCGATCTTCACCGGGTCGTTGGTGGTGATCAGCGTCGTGGACGTCGACAGCTGCAGCTTCCGGGTCTTCGCGGCGATCCAGGCCAGCGTCGTGGTGGGGGAGGAGGAGAAGAAGGGCGGGTTGTGGTGCTCACCGAGGGCGAAGACGTCGAGCCCGACCTCCTCGGCCTTCTGGGCGATGGTCAGGACCGCGGCGATCCGCTCCGCCTCGGTCGGGGTGCGGCCGGTCGTCGGGTCCTGGGTGAGGTCGCTGACCGTGAAGATGCCGAACTGCATGACGTTCTCCGTCGTTGGTTGAGATCGCAACTACCGTTCCGCACAACATGTACCGCCCACGGTCTATGCCCGAACTGCCCACGTCCCAGCTGTCGGGACAGCCGGGTCGAAGCTGCGACGGAACGTAGTCGTCCTCGCACCGTCAGCCGAACTACGCCGGTTCCCTCCTCACGGTCCGGTCACGGCGTCCGGCCCGCGCGGGCCTCGTCTGGCACTGTCCGCTGTGGGAATGGTGCGCGACAGGGGGAGGACGATGGTGCGGAGCGGGTCGAGTGATGCCGTGGTGCCCGGAGGCGAGGCGAACGGACGTCGGCCCGGAGAGCCCGCGCAGGCGCCGATCGTGCGGAGCGAGCTCGACGAGCTGATGGACCACCGGCCGGTCTTCCGCGTCCGGCTGCACGGATACGACCGACTCGAGGTCGACAACTACACGGCCTGGGCGGAGGGGGAGCTGATCGCCGTCCGCCGACAGGTCGACCACCTGCTGAGCCGCTTCGGTGAGTGCTCGGCGGAGCTGGAGATCTCCCGTCGGCTGCTGGCCGACGCCCCGCGCGGGCGGGAAGCCTTCCCCGTCTCCGCACGGGTGCAGGAGATGCTCCGGCTGGCCTCCGACGAGGCGGCCGCGCTCACCGAGGCCGGCGCGGGGGAGGCCGAGCGGATCGTGGCCGAAGCGCAGGCGGAGGCCGACGCCCGGCTGCGCAAGGCCCACCAGATCAAGGAGATGGCGGTCCACGCCGCAGACGAGCTGCAGGCCCACGCCCGCCGGGACCGGGCGACCGCTGCCGCGGGGATCGATCGCGCGAACGCTCAGGCGGCAGAGCTCCTCCGGGAGGCCGCCCTGGAGCGGGGGCGGCTGGCCGAGCTGGCCGCGCAGGAGCGCGACCGCGAGGCGGCGGACGCATCGGCGCACCTGGCTGCCCTGCGGGCGGAGGTCGACGACCTGCGCAGCCGGCGCGACGAGGCGCTGCAGCTCCTGAGCGGGCTGACCGACCGGCTCGGCGAGGCACTGCAGGCGGTGGCCGACATGGTTCCCCAGGACGTCCCGCGTACGCACGTGATGCGGGACAACGTGGCCGTCGACGGCGCAATGCCCGCGACGCGGGACGCGGCGCCTCCGGTGGTCCGGGACCCGGGGCCCGGCTCCCGCGAGGAGGCCGACGTGGTGGTGACGACCGGGCGTTGAGGGAGGCGGCGATGGCCGATGTCTGTGAGGCGGTACGGGTCGAGGGCGGGATCGTCGTGGGGCACGACGGCTCCACGAGCGCGCAGGAGGCACTGGCCTGGGCGGGCCGGCTGGCCTGCCGCGCCGACCTCGACCTCCACGTGGTCCGCGCCTGGGCGATGATGACCGCCCCCCAGCCCGGCACCTGGACGCCGGGCTACGTGCCGCCCCTCCCGGACTGGGAGAAGGCCGTGCTGGACGAGCTGACCGCGCACGTGAAGGCGGCCGGACTCGCCTCTTCGGTCCGCGTCACCTGCCACGTCGTGCACAAGGCGCCGGCCCTGGGGCTGATGACCGCGGCCGAGGGCGCCAACCTGCTCGTCATGGGCGCGCGCGGTCGCGGTGGTTTCCGCGGGCTGCTGCTCGGGTCGGTGAGCGACCAGCTCGTGCACCACGCGCCGTGCCCGGTCACCGTCGTGCGCACCGGCGCCACCGGTCGCCAGATCCAGCTGACTGCGGGCAGCGCCGTCTCGGTGGAGTGACCCCGCTCCGGCGTCACGCGTGGTCCCCGTCGGCCCCGGGCCGGAGCGGGCCGAAACCCGGTTGCACCGGGCGGTAGAACGACGGGGTGACCTCCCGCATCGTGGACCTGCGCCCGGACGACGACCTGTTTCCCGCCTGGTGCGCGGTGTGGTCGGCCACGCAGCGGGCCGAACGCCCCGACGACCCGCCCCAGACCCCGGCCGACCACGCGGCGCTGGGGCGGGAGCTCCTGGCGTCCGGTGGGTCCCGGACCGGAGTCCACCGGGCGCTCGTCGTCGACGGCGCTGTCGCAGGGGCGATGCGCCTCATCCTGTCGCTGCGGGACAACACCTCCGTCGCGACCCTCGACCTCGCGGTGCACCCCGACCACCGCCGCCGAGGGCTGGGCAGCGAGCTGCTGCGGGAGGCCCTCCGGCTGGCCGCCACCGCCGGCCGCACCAGCGTGATCGCCGACGTCGACGAGCCCGTCCCCGACAACCCGGGGCGCGCCTTCGCGGTGCGGCACGGCTGGACCTGCGACCTGGTGGAGACCCGCCGCGTCCTCCTGCTCCCGCCCGACGAGGAGCGCCTCGCCGTCCTCGAGGCGGAGGCCGCCGGGGCAGGTGCGGACTACCGGCTGGTCACCTGGCGCGACCGGACGCCCGACGCGCTGCTGGAGGACCGGGCTCTGCTGGCCCGCCGCATGACGACCGACATGCCGCAGGGCGACCTGCCGGTCGAGGAGGAGGACTGGGACGGCCGGCGCATCCGCGAGTCGGAGGCGACCTCGCTGGCCCGGGGCCGGACTGTGCTGTCCGCCGGCGCGGTGCGCGACGGCCGGCTGGTCGGCTGCACCGACCTGCAGATCCCGCTCGCCCAGCCCGAGCTGGCGCAGCAGTCGGGCACGCTGGTGCTGCGTGGGCACCGCGGCCACCGGCTCGGGGCGCGGATGAAGGCGGCGGTGCTGCGCGACCTGGCGGCCGGCTTCCCGGCGGTGCGGCGGATCACCACCTACAACTCCGACGGCAACCGGCCCATGGTGGCCGTCAACGACGCCCTCGGTTTCCGGCCGGCCGGGCGCTTCTCGGCCTGGTCCACGCGGCTCTGACCGCCCCGGGGCCGCCCCGTGCGGTCGGGGTTGACTGACCCGGTGCCCGAGCGACCCGTCCCCGCCACGTTCGTGCGGGACCACACCCGCCCCGACCGGCCGTCGCTGGTCCCCGAGGTGACGCTGCGCGTCGCCGACGACGTCGTCGCGCTCTGGGAGGCGATCGAGGAGGAGCAGGGAGCGGCGCCGACCGACCCCCCGTTCTGGGCGGCGGCCTGGCCCGGCGGTCAGGCGCTGGCGCGGTACGTGCTGGACACCCCGGGGTCCGTCGCCGGGCGGTCGGTGCTCGACCTCGGCGCGGGCAGCGGCCTGGTGGCCGTCGCGGCGGCGCTGGCGGGGGCAGCCCGCGTCCTGGCCAGTGACGTCGACCCCTTCTCCCGCGCGGCCGTCGCCGTCAACGCCGAGGCCAACGGGGTGGCGCCCATCGACGTCCTGGGCGACGTCCTGGGGGAGGAGCCGCCGGCCGTCGACGTCGTCCTGGCCGGCGACGTCTGCTACGACCGCGTGATGAGCGAGCGGGTGCTGCCCTGGCTCGAGGCCGCCCGCGCCCGCGGGGCGCAGGTGTACCTGGGCGACCCCGGCCGGCCGTACGTGCCGGCCGACCGGCTGACCTCGGTGGCGACGTTCGACGTCGCCGAGGCCGAGGGACCACGGGTCCGGCGGACGACGGTCTGGCGACTGCCGTGACGGGTGGGGCGAGAAGCATCACGCAGCTGATTCCGGTTACGGGATTGTCACGACTCGATAACGCCGGTTACGTTGGCGGGGTCCGGCCGGAAGGTTTCCGCCCCACCCGGGGTGGGCTGCGCCGGACGCCGCCGAGTCGCTTCGGGGTCCAGACCAGGGCCGCAGGCGAGCCGGGGACCCACCGCAGTACTGGGGTGAATCCTGCTCCGAGCCCAGCTCGGGGCGGGTAGGGCCGCTTCCCGCCCGAATCCGTCAGCTAACTCGGTAGGCGGCACCGGAAGAGCCAAGGAACGGAGAACTCCCAGCGCGGCGTGCCCTCGGGAACGCCCTGCCCCCCGCAGCAGCCGCTCCGGACCGTCGCGCGGCATCCGCCGACGCGCGTCCGCCGGGCTCCCGGCCCGCGGCGCTGCCCCTGATCGCCCTCCGCGGTGGAACGCCCACGCCCTCGTGCGCGAGGGGCTCCGCCGCGCTCGTCATCGGAGCGCACGCACCTCATGAACCTCCGCACCATTCCGTCCGCACGCCCCCGCTCGGCACGTCTCCTGCCCTTCCGCGGGATCGGTCCCCGGCCGCCGGCGGCCGGCCGCCGGCCCGCCGTCTTCCTCGCCGTCGCCGCCGCGGGTGCCGTCATGGTCAACGTCATCAGCGCCGGCGAGCCGGCCGCCGAGGCGGCGCCCATGGCGTCGGTCAGCGTGGCCGAGCAGCTCGGCATCCCCGCCGAGCCGGCCCTTGTCGCCAGTGACGAGCTG
>CADCTN010000142.1 GCA_902805535.1 uncultured Blastococcus sp.
TTCTACGACACCGAGTTCATCGAGGACGGCACCACCATCGACCTCGTCTCCATCGGCGTCGTGGACGAGACCGGCCGGGAGTTCTATGCGGTCAGCACCCAGTTCGACGAGCGCAAGGCCATTCCGTGGGTGCGCCGCAACGTCCTGGACCAGCTGCCCCCGCCGGCGGACAAGGCGTGGCGCACCCGGGACCGGATCCGCGACGACCTGCTCGCCTTCCTCACCGGCCCGGGCGAGGAGATCGAGCTGTGGGCGTGGTTCGCCGCCTACGACCACGTCGCGCTCGCGCAGCTGTGGGGCGCCATGCCGGCACTGCCGCGACCCATACCGCGCTTCACCCGCGAGCTGCGCCAGCGCTGGGACGACCGCGGACAGCCGCCGCTCCCGCCCAAGCCCGCCGGCACGCACGACGCCCTGGTCGACGCCCGCTACAACCTGGCCCGCTGGCGCGCGATGGAGGAACAGCGCGGCTGATCTTCCTCGCCCCTGGCGCCGGTCGGTCCCGTCCGGGACGCTGCACGGCGTGGCAGAGATCAGCGTCGCCCGGGCGCGCACCGTGCTGGCGCGCGCCTTCTTCGACGACCCCCTGATGGTCTGGTTCTTCCCCGACCCGGACGTCCGCCCGCACGCCTGCGCGGCGATGTTCGGGTTGCTCGCCGAGCACTACCTGGCCGACGGGCGGGTCGACGTCGCCACGCGGTCGGAGCCCGTGGGGGTGGCGATGTGGCGGTGGCCCGGACCGGAGGCCGCTGCTCAGGACGGGCCGGAGGAGCTGCCCTCGGTCGGCGGCCTGATGACGGGGTTCATGGGAGCCACCCGGGCCGGCGAGATCGGTATGGCGATGGCCGCGCTCGACGCACTGCGGCCGCCGGAGCCCTACGCCTACCTGCACCTGCTCGCGATCGACCCGGATGCGTGCCGGCAGGGACTGGGCGGTGAGCTGCTGGACCGCGGGCTCGCCGCGGCCCGCGACGCCGGCCTGGTCGCCTGCCTCGACACGATGAACCCGGCCAACGTCCCCTTCTACGAGGCCCACGGCATGTCGGTCCGGCACGAGGTGCGGCTCGGCACGGACGGCCCGACGTCGTGGGCGATGGCGACCGGCTGAGGCTCAGGCCCCCAGGTGCGCCCAGTCCTCCGGATGCGCGCGCAGGTGCTCGGCGACGGTTCGTGCCGGGTGCCCGGTCAGCCGGGGGACGACGTCGGTCACCGGCGAGAGCTCGCCCGCGGCGATGGCCAGGTAGCTGCT